>JAGBGO010000037.1 GCA_017935905.1 Clostridia bacterium
ATTTAGCGGGTAAAATATTTGGCATGTTGTTTGTAGTAATACTGGCATGTGTTATATTGCCGGCTTGTTCGCCTGCAGAATCCAGCGAAGGCGTGCAAATTGTTACCACGTCTTTCCCTGCGTATGATTTTGCCCGAACTTTGACTAAGGATTGCCGTGACGTAAACGTGCACTTGTTGCTTTCTCCGGGAACGGAGAGTCATTCTTACGATCCTTCCGCGGCAGACATGATGGCGGTTCACGATGCAGATTTGTTTATATATATCGGTGCAGATGCCGACGCATGGGCGGAGCCGATGATTCGCGCAGGAGGCGATCACTTGGAAGTTTTCGCTTTGACGGAATGTGTTTCTTTATTAGAGGACGAGGACCACGGCGAGGCCGACCCCCATGTGTGGACCAATCCCGAAAACGTGATCACCATTGCGGAGCGTTTATCCGGCGTGCTGTGCGCACTTCCGGATATGACCGAGGAAAATGCCGATCAGATTGCCGGTGCCTGCAAAACATTCGTAGCTGAATTACAGGATTTAGATGAAGATTTTTCTACGTTCTTTGATGCTTTGCCGGAAGAAGAACGTTTAATGGTGTTTGGAGACCGTTTTCCCTTCCGATATTTTGCGACGCATTACGGAGTTTCCTATTTGTCTGCCTTTCCGGGGTGTGCCCACGAGAGCGAACCTTCCGCAGGCACGGTGATGCATTTGATTAACACGGTAAAAAGCCGCGGGATTTCCACCGTTTTCTACGTAGAATGCTCCGAACACAGAATTGCAGATACCATTGCTGCGGAAACAGGGGCAACGACCGCATTGTTCCACTCCTGCCACAATGTGACAAAGGAAGAATTTGAGCAAGATGCCACGTATTTATCTTTAATGATAGAGAATTTGGAGCGGCTGAAAGCGAGCTTCCGGTAAACGACGGGTACAAATGCTCTTTAAAGAACAAATGTACCCGACTCTATCGCTAACAATAATCTAATTACGGTGCCGTGTAAGCAATATACACGTAGCCCGTACGATCTTCCCCACCTTCGCTGACCGTGTATGCCAAGCGGTACTGACCGGAGGCAATCTCCGTTTCATTTCCGAGCATAGGTTGGTACGTCTCACCCTTTAAGCACTCGATCGCACTTTGGGCAGGAACTCCGAACGAATAGGCCTCTTGGCAAACCAAGGTTCGGAACGCTTCATAATCTACCTTTTGATCCGTAGTGAGTACAATCTCCGTTGCCGGCTCCACGTTAAGATCCATAAACGACTTGTAGCCGGAGGCGCGAATATCGTCTACCGTAGAAATATAGGCCACCACTTTGTATGAACGCTCCGGCAAAGCAGGAATCTTCGCGGTGATTTGATCGGCAGTAACGGTAAAAGTACGACTGCCTGTATACGATACGTGATCGTCATTCTCCACTTCCAGATGAATCAAGTCATTTCCGGATTCCTGAATCAGTGCTAAATGAACCTTGTAAGGCTCATCCTTCACGAACAAAGTCTTATCCGTGATTGTCAACGCAATATTTTGAACCGTTATGACGTCTTCTTCTGCGCCGGACTTCTCAACGTTGATTTCCGTAATGGGCGCAAAATGAATATTCAGTTCAAAATTCGCATCATTGATATCCACGCGAGGATCGTCCTTTACATCTTCATACAAAGCCTTCATAGCGGCCATGCGCGCCTGCTCCAAAGCGATACCTGCGCGAATACCGGCGACATCAGAAACGCCATTTCCGTTCCAACGATAATACGGAACGAAAGCATCCAATTCTGTGTAAATACGGGAAATATCTCCCAGCATCTTCTCCGTATTCCTGCGGCTGTTCAAACCGGTTTCCGCCAGGAACAAGCGGAAATTGGCGAAACGTGCCGCTCGCGTATCTCCCGAAATCGACAACTCAACGTCTCCCCGGCAAAGACCACTATTGTAGTTCGCCAAAACGGATGCTACTTCCACCTGATCACCGGCAAAAAGATCACCTTGTGTCATCGTCTTACCGTTATTCAAATGAACAATACCACTCTGAACACCGGTAATCGTCGTATATCCGTCCGCTCCGGGAACGTGTACAACCACCGTATCCGTATTCTGCACGGAAGAAATCGCATCCGGGTCAGCCGTAATGGTCACATTTTGAAAACCAGTAAAGCCATTTAAGATCAACGTCACGCGACTGGAATCTTCCTCATCGATAAAACGCAGAAGATCGGTCTTCCGATCCGACGAAATCACATGCACTTGGGAAACGGTTCCGTCCTGGGGATTATAATAAGCGCTGTAACAAATATCATCCTTCATCGCCATTAAAGTAACGTTAATATGATCCACAAAATCATCAATCACGCTGACTTCCCAATAACCTTTAGAGGAATCGGCGGTAAAATACGTAGCGGTCCAGTTCTGTCCGTCATAGGTACGGATGCTTAACTCAATGCGAAAGTCCGGAATATACGTCATTCTGGTTTCAGCGATATCATTGACGGTATAGACGTCATAAACGTCCAACCCGGAGGTGTTGGTCATACGGCGACAAATATTGATCTGTCCTTCGCTGTACTCGTAAAGAACTTCTTCATTCTCTGAAACGTGCAAATAGAATCGCTGTTCTTCACCGGAAACAACCCACTTATCTACCACGCGGACGTTCTTCTTTACGAAGTCAATCATATCTGCACCTACATTGCAGGTGGAGATCACGTTTTCGGATAAATTCTCAAAATAGTCGTAGGAGTTGCTGTTCTCCTCAAAATTGGCAAAAGTAAACGTATTGCCGTTTACCGAAACAGTACCCTTTCCTTGGGCAGCGGAGGAGGTAGAAGCTTTGTAGGATGCGCTGGTAGTAGCCGCCAAATTCCGCAGCACTTCAGCACCTTCATCAAAGATATCGCCTTCCTTTTTGAGCAGATCGGCATTCAAACGCTCACTTGCAAGAAGCAATTTTGCAAGATCGGTTCCGGAATAATTCGTAATATCCGTTGTACTGCCGGAATGACAGCCAACGGTACCGAGTACGCAAAGGCAAGCAAGTAAGATCAATAAGGTTCGTTTCACGTCCATCACCTCTAAACAAATATATGGATATTATAGCATTTTTTACCGACAATGAAAAGTGTTGATTTTTTGCGTAAAATGGATATACTAATGTTTACAGGAGCATTCCTGGGGTGTTCGACAAGAATCCGTATTTTGAACCTACAGCTCAAAAAAGGGACTCCAAGTTGATACGAATGCAAAATCAGGCCGCAACCTAATTCCGTCCGTTTTCCAAACAGGAAGACACGGCAGCGGAAGATTGCACATTCGCATAGGATACCCACCTATCTATATGATAGGTGTCAAAAGCCGGAGGCGGCATTTTGGGAATGACTTCTTTTATATAGATTTTTGATCAAGCTATGCAAAGGCTGCTTTCATTTATGAAGGCAGCCTTATCTTACGCCGATAAATAATAAAGAATGCAATTAGCTCTACCAAGAACGTGACAACCCATGACACGATATAGGAGAAATACAAACAAGAAAGCGTATGATAGGCCGGAATCCGGAAAATGGTGTAAATCCAGCCAATACGCAGTCCGCAGACACCTAATATAGTAATAATCATAGGCGTTACGGATACGCCTAAACCGCGAATAGCACCGGTGGTAACATCCATCAAACCGCAGACAAAATACGGCAGACAAATAAACATTAAACGAACCATACCGTACTCGATAGCTTGTGCCGAATCGGAAATAAAGATTGAAAGAAGGGGTCTGCCAAGCAGATAGAAGGCACTGCCGCATACGCCGCCTACTACGAATACGCAACCTAAACAGATCAAAAGAATTTTCTTGGTTCGTTTATATAGTTTCGCTCCTGCGTTCTGTCCGACGAAATTCAGCGCTGTTTGGTGGAATGAATTCATAATGGTATATACAAAGCCTTCCAACGTGGATGCAGCGGAGTTTCCTGCAACCGCAATGGCGCCAAAGGAATTTACGGAAGATTGAATGATTACATTGGAAATAGAGAACAACGAACCTTGTATACCCGCAGGCACACCGATCTTCAGCAGTTTCTTCATAGGCTCTTTATAAAAACGCATCGCCCGCAATTTCAGTCTGCAAGCATCGTGGCGACGGATTAAAGCACGAAGCACCAACATCGCCGAAAGAATTTGAGAAATGGTGGTAGCCAGTGCGACGCCGTCAACGTCCATGTCAAACAGCAACACGAATACAACGTTCAGGACAACGTTAACTACGCCCGCTACGGTTAAGTAAATCAAAGGCCCTTTCGTATCCCCTGCTGCACGCAGAATGGCAGCACCGAAGTTATAGAGCATACTGGCGGTAATGCCGGCAAAATAAATACGCATATACGTAGTCGAAAGCGGCAATACGTCCTCCGGCGTTCCCATCCACCCAAGAAAAGTGCCGGAGAAAATCACGCCGATCACCGTAAGCACAACGCCGCTGACCACAGCGGTAGGAATGGCCGTATGCACGGTTTTGTGAACCATTTGCATATCCTTCGCCCCGATTGCGTGGGCAACTGCCACGCCTGCACCTACGGAAAGACCGATAAACAAATTCACAATCAGATGGATCAAAGAAGTGGTAGCACCCACCGCACTCACGTAAATGCTACCGCAAAGACGGCCGACGATCATCAAATCTGCCGCATTAAACAACAACTGCAATATGCCGGTTAGGATAATGGGAATGGTGTATACGACAATGTGGCCAAACAAAGGGCCCTGACACATATCCCGGTTCCGCCTCTTCATAACATCACCTTCACCGCCATATATTACGCTTCACAGAAAAGATTTTCAATAGATAAAATGTTAAATATTGAGATTCTTTTCATCCGGTAGTATAATGGAATCGCTACATTCTTTTTAGGAGGAATTTTTATGTCTCAGATGTATCCACACTCATGGAAATTATGTGCTACTTGCGGTTACTGGACCGGCACAAGAGAAACCAACATTTTCGGCGAATGGGTCCGGGTGGATAGTTCTATGGCGAAAGGCAACTGCCTTTGCAGAACCAGCGGCTGGCGAACCACACCCCGTCAAGCCGATTCCAGTTGTGCATCCTACGAAAAATGGGTTGGATTGAAGAAGTAAGCAGCTAAGAAGAGAGGAATTGGAACCGAACCTCTTTCCTCTCGATTGTCATACAATCAGGTTTTCTCATAAGTCTTTACAAATAAAGGATCTCCTGCCCCAAACCTTATACAAAAACAGATAACCCATAACAGACGAAATAACAAAATCACCAAGTGATACGGCTATATTATACGAATCCATACGTACCGAAAATGACACACAACCCACTATTTCAGGTGGATTGGCAAAAATTTTCGATAGCTTCGGACAAAAAAGCAGCCGTGCCGGGGCCATATTTGTCGATATTTTCCCGAAAACGCGGATCCGCTCCGTACATCCGCCCCAAAGCCCGTAAGATTTCCGGGGTGCAGTCGTAATAATACTTTGTCATAAATTGCTGCCAACGGGAAACCTGTTCCCGGACAGGAAGACTTTCGGGAGAGACGCCCTCTTTACAGTAGCAGGCAAACGTGAACATAATTTCATCCATTTCCCGATGAATTTGCGCCCACTGGGCTTGGGTGTAATGGGCCGTCTTATCTTCGCAAGTCTGATACGCCTGCGTTTCGCCCCACTTTTCTTTTGCTTCTTTCTGATACTGCTCCATCCAAACGCCTCACTTTCGGTATGCTACCGCAAATTCATCAAACTCCACCAACGTATATCCGTTGGCTTCGCTAAACTGCCACTTGGCACCGTCGTTGTTGGCAATAAT
Source organism: Clostridia bacterium (assembly GCA_017935905.1). Classification (GTDB taxonomy): domain Bacteria; phylum Bacillota; class Clostridia; order UBA1212; family UBA1255; genus RGIG9099. The sequence continues at coordinate 5,819 of JAGBGO010000037.1, forward strand.
GTAGGCATCATAATTGCCGTTTGCGTCAATGCCAAAGGTATACTTCGTAAAATGCTTCGCCGATAAAAACGCCGCCGGATAGTTGGTGTATTCCACCGTCTCCAGAAATTCAAGTGTGTTGGTTTGATCGTAAAAGAGTAACTGGGGATAATACATAGACGAATCTACGTTCACCTTCTCAAATCCCTGTTCATTTACAAATGCAACGGCCTCCCCTGCTCCGCTTCGGAAATTATCCCGAATGTTGTCATTGTACTTGGTAAAATAGAAAGAGCAGAAGAACACAAGGGCTACCGCATAGAGAAATGCCGTAACGCGAACCAGCGTCTTGGTGTCTTTGAAATAGTTAAAGATTGCACTCAGTCCCAAGGTTATGCAAATCAGCAGCGGAATGTGGATTCCATTCACACGGTTGATATTCATCCCTTCTAACATAAGGGAAACCGCCAGGGCGCTTACCAGGGCGATGAGTAAAAAGGATTCTGCGCTATACGTTTTCTTGCGCAGGTTCCGCACAAAATTCAGCAGCAGTACGCCCATACCCACGAAAATAAAGGGCACGCTGAAACGGTAGAACAAGCCAAACTCGGTGGAATTGTGTTCCAGTCCGTCGTTTTGTTTGATCAGCAAATTCATAAGATTATAATAATGCTCACCGTTAAAAAGATTGTTGAATTTAATTTCCGAATCTCGCATAACAAGCATCTTGGGAACGGAAATAAAGTCCGTCTTAATTTCCGGAATAACCCCATTGTTGACCAAAACGAATAAGATAAGGGGCAGCGCCAATACAAACAAAATCACAAGGAATGAAATGGCGTATTTCCAAGAAAATTTCGTCTTTGTCCACAACAGGTACAGGCAAGAACCGGCCACCATCAAAGGCACCACCGCCCACGTAATGGCATACGCATACAAGGCAAGACCGTAGCAAATTGCGGAGAAGATGAAGCAAACGTTCTTCTTTACCCCTCTTACAAAGAAATAAAGACCGAACAACAAAAAGGCCGGTGCCAAGTTGGATTCCAAGCCCCACCGAGAAAGCATAATATGCCAAGGAGAAATCACCAGAATGCCCATGCCGATCAACGCCGTGCGTTTGTTCCCGGTCACTTCCTTTAAGAGCAAATACAGTACCGGCAGGGATAAAATGCCGCAAATCAACTGGGGCATTCGAATGGTGTAGACGCTTAAACCGAAAAGCCATACAAAAGGAATTGCCAAATAACTTTCCAGTACGTTCATACCGCTTCCCCAGGATACAAAATATACGGGATTGTGATAGCCTGCCGAATCCACGCCGTAATGGGCCAATGAAAAAGATTCGTAGCCGGCAAAAGCTTCATCTTGATTTAAGCCAATCGGCAATGTTCCGAATTGGTATACACGCAGAAATATCCCCAACAGCAAAATCAGCAGGAAATATTGATGGCTTCTTACGGATATGAAGTCTATGAATTTTTGACGAAAACGGGCAACCACAGCGAATCTCCTTTGAATGAATTGTGACATTATTTTAATATATCCTTCAGGAGAAAACAAGTCCGAAATATGGGAATTGACTACGCACCCAAATGCGTTTATAATAAGCCCAGAGGTTTTCAGTGAAGCAAAGGAGTTTTTTGTATGTTTTGTAAGAATTGCGGTACCGAATTAAAGCCCGACTCTGTTTTCTGCCACAACTGTGGTTATAAGGTAACGGAAGCAGCGCAAACCACGCAAGCCACGCAAACAGCAGCGCCTGCACAACCGGTGGCAGTACCTATGCAAGTTCAGGTAACGATTCCGCAAGATCCCGGCAAGGGATTGGGCATCGCCTCTTTGGTGCTGGGCATTCTCTCATTGGCACTGGGGATTTTTTGTTCCTGCTTTGCGTCCTGCCTTGGTGCAATCTTGCCGTTGATTGGCGGCGTTCTGGGCATCATTTTAGGTGCAAAGGGATTAAACGTTTCTAAAAAAGCCGGTTTCAGCAACGTATGTGCCAAAGTCGGGTTAATTCTTTCGATTGTAGGTACCGCCGTAACAGTTCTCTTTACAGCATTTTTCTTCTTGGTATCCATTTTAGAGACCGCAGAGGAATTCGGAACGGATTCTTATATCTAACACCATGAAGCGCACACAAGCCTATTCATACATTTTAATGGTTTCTGACGTACTGCTGCTCCCCAGTTTGTTTTTCGTCAGGTGGCTAAGCGGTGTGATGCTTGCACATCCCCGTCCCTGCATTTGGTCCAAATTCGGAGGGCAGTGCGTTACTTGCGGCGGCACACACTTTGTCCACGCCTTGCTTCATGGAGAATTTACAGAGGCATTCTTTCACAATCCATTTTTGTTTGCCGGCACAATTTTTCTAATTGTATCGTTTATTATCCTGCATTTTTACGTTTTTGGAAAGAAACAATTTGCCAAAGGAGTTTTGTCCTCCCTCTACTCCATTCCGTCCCTGATCGTTTTTTGTGTTGCAATGATGCTGTTTTTGTTATGGCGAAACTGGCCGGTTGTATTGAACATTTGTCAGCAATTGAGTTAAACACTGCCCGTTATGGGTCAAAATCGTATCAATGCCCACATCCAAATAACTTTTGGCTTCATGGGCGTCATCCACGTAGGAAAGGTTACAGCGAAGACCCTGTGCATGGGCTTGTTCCACGGTTTCTTGGGTAAAATGGAATTTATGCAACTGAATTTTCTCAGCACCCAGCCGAACCGCGCGGGTGACGATCGCCATCGCATCCGGATTTCCGTCCCAGTCTACACAGCACGGAATATTCGGCGCATACACCCTGATCTTTTCGAGAAGGATGTCATCAGACGCGGTAAAATACACGTGTTTTGTCGCATCATATTTACGAATCGAAGCTGTAATTTTCTCAATGAAAGTGTCTTGGAAATCCAGGTCTTCGATATCAATGTGAATATTCAGTATAACCCGGGCTGCAAATTTTCGTAAAATTTCCTCAAAGGTAGAGATGTTTTCAATGCTGAGATTCAGTTCAATTTCCTGTGTGCCCATCCCCACTGCCGCCCCAAAGGCCGCCATGTGTTTTAGGGGCGATAGGGTATCAATATCTTCGCAGACACAAATACGAGGATAAGGCATATCCCGTTCAAACTGTACAACCGACGCTCCGCCGTTTCGATATTGCCAAGGTTTACGTCCATATTCAATATATTCGTAATGGGAAGCAGGCGGATTGCCGTATCCGGCCGGCTTGTAATACTTGTCCTTTGGGTCAAATTCCACAACCATTTTACCGAATTTGCCATTCATATTCCCCAGCACCGCGCCTTTCGGGCTTACCACCATACTTGCGCCGCAAATTTCAGAATCCTCCCGGAAACTAACGGAAGACCGCAACACGTAGGCGTTGGTGTTGTATGCCAGAAAACGGCACATAATTTCAATGGCGTCATGGCTGTCGCTTCTTTGCAACGAACAACCGATAACGATATCGACGTTTTGCCTTGCGATGGCGGCAAATGCTTCGTAGAAATAGAAATCATAGCAGGTTAAGAAGCCGTACCGCAGTCCTTCGATTTCAAGCACGTAAGGTTCCGAGGCTTGAAACGTATAGTCGCTGTCTAAGTGAAGCACGTCCATTTCAAGAGGCGGAAGGTGTTTCTTAAAATATTTTCCCGCCAAAGCACCCGTTCTATCATACACGTACGTTGTGTTTCGGTATCCCCCATCTTCTTGGGACAAAGCGTTTACGAAAACCAATGCGCGGCACCGCTTGGCGGTTTCCACACACGCATTCAAAAGAATATCAATATATTTCTTGTGATAGAAAAGGGTTTCTTCCAAGGTTTCTGTGGCACAAGGCACGTCGCTGTATTCCGGTAAAACGATGAGATCCACCGTATCATCACATGTGCGCAGCAAATTGAGTTTGTATTCAAAATATGCGTCCGATAATCCTGTATCTCTTGAATAAGGCGGTTGAATAATACATGCTTTCATAGTCGACACCCCGCTGAATGGTTCTGTAAAATGGATGTGTTTATATTATAGCAAAGCAGCGGGAGAATACAAGAAGGAATCAAGGAAAAGCTGTAATTTGTGCTTGGATTTCATCGTAATCAACCGCACCTTCATGCAGCGGTTTTGCCTGCTCCGAATCAAAAGCAGCCTCCACAGCGGCATCAAATGCTGACTTTCCTACCGCTTCTTCACCAATAAAATATGTACAAGTAAGATCATTATCAATAGATTCGGCATTAAATGTCAACGTAAAGCCCTTGTCAGTCAATTCGTACACGTGGATAGAAATGTGACCCATGTGCCCGTTTCGGTTAAAGATTTCTCCGCTTTTCTTAATATACCATCCCCCGCCGATTCGATTCAACGGCTGCTCTACAACGGTTCCATTGCGGAACGTACAAATGCTGTCTCCCACCGCTTCGCAATTGCCACTTAGATACAATTCCGGAACATCGTCGTTATCCATGTAAACGAGGGCATAAGAGAGATACGCTTCTTTCTTCGCTTCCAAATAATCTGAATAAGCCGTCTTCCATGACGAAAAAGGCGATAAACTTGTTTTTGAAATGATTTCCTCAAAGCAGTCCGGCGTGGGATCTTTCTCTAAAAGGTATCCTTTGCCGTCAATGGTAATCATATCCAAACCTTCTTGTACAATCTGTCCGTCAGCATATTCAATTTCCACGTGATAGGTGTTTGTGCCGGGTGGTGGGTATTGGTCTGCAGTTTCCGGGGAAACGGTAAAAGAGTCCAGCCAACGCAGGATTTCCGGCATATCTTTTGCAGAAACGTCACTTCCCTTTCCCGCGCCGTAATATGCATAGAACGTAATACGAACGACGTTCTCCGTTTTAAATACAGGATGGGAGACGTCTGATGGTTGATGGGTTTCATCGGCAGCAGTAGTTTCGGCCGGGGATGCAACTTCGGTAGTGCACGCTGCAAAGGAAAACAACATTGCAACACACAAAAAGCATACGGTGAATTTCCGAATCATTTTACCATGCCTCCTTCGCGTGCATCAGGTTTGATTTTTGCTCTTTTTTTGAAAAATAAAGGCAGTACGAATAGCGCAACCACCGCTGCCCCAAGGAAAATATTTGCATTGGGAACAAAAGATTGGGTGCCGTCATTGCCAATGATGGTATCGGCATTTTCCAGGATTTTCTTGCCTATCATGGGACCTACGATGCCCGGAATTAAAACTTGAGCACAGATTCGAACCCCTTGAAATCTGCCGGCCATCCCTACCGGAATATGATCCCGTATGTACGCGCCAAAGACTGCCATGCCGCAAAGATACCCGCTCATCATAAAGAGAGAGCCGATAAACACAGGAATCGTAGCTTTCGTTAAGAATAGCAATCCATATCCAAGCAGCAAACTGACAATGGCAAGAACTCCGGAGAAACAGTATCCCCGTTTGTCATACACTTTGCCCCAAAGGGCAGTAATTACAGATGCTACAATAATTGCCGGTGCCATAATCAGCACGTAGTCTTTCATACCAAGTGTTACTTCATAATAGATAATCAAATACGGCATAAATATTTGAATGGAGATATTGAAAAGAATAAAGGCAAGTAATGCGACGTACAGTTTTTTATTAGAGGCGATGGTTTTCGGGCGAAAGCCATAGATAATCCCACCCCAATATGAACCTTCCGCCGGCTGAATTTCCGGTTCATCAATGATGAAGAAGCCCAGAATGCCCACGGCAGTTACCAGCACGCCGATGATGGTATAGATCAGCGACCACGAACCGGCCTTGTTTAAGTCGAAAAACATAAATCCGCCAAACACCACCAGAATACTGACCAGAGGCATCATTGCATTGATGCCTTCTGCCGCGCCGCGTTTCTCTCCGTCTACGGAGTCTGTCAGCCAGGCGTTGAATGCTGCGTCATTGGCGGTAGAGCCAAAGAACGTCATCACGCAGTCTAAAATGATGGTCAAACTGACCCCTGTTGCGGCTGCCGTCCCGGCAAAGGCAAATGTTTTGCTGATAAGATCTTCACGAAGCAATACAAATGAGAAGATAGAAATCCCCCACAGGATATATCCGCTGCATATAAAGAGTTTGCGTTTTCCGATTTTGTCCGACAATGCGCCCATAAAAATGGTAGTCAAAGTGGCCGTAACGGCGGAGGCGGTTACCATCGTCGAAATGTCTGCGGCAGAGGCGTTAAAAATCTTATAGATGAATACGTTAAAGTACATATTCTCTACGACCCATGCCACTTGTCCCATAAGACTAAAGATCGTTAATGCCAGCCAAAATCGGCCCTTTAGCTTCTTCATACACAACCCGCCTTCTCTGCTTCTTGTAATGATTATATCACGGAGACATATTAAATACAACGAAAAGGGAAATTATAATGGTAAGTCTTCTGCTGACTTTTCTTCCCAATTAAACTTTTCTTTGAAATCGTGAAAACATTCTTCACATACCCAATGTTGCATATCTCCGTTGCAATAGAAGATGCATTCTTTATCCGTTAAAGCTTTTTCCCAACAAAAAGTACAATGCTCGTGCCAAAAATGTTGGATTCTTTCACCTTCTAAAAATTCGTGTCCGCTATTGGAGGATTCGACATACTTCTTAGCGTTCTGTTCAATTCTTTGAAAGAAAGCATTTCTATGTTTGTAAGCAGTTTTCCAAAAGTCCGGAAAAGTAATTTTGTAGAGTGTTTGATCAGAAAAATCGTTTTTTTGTCTGTTTAATCTCCAATCATCCATAAAAACACCTCCGATTTCATTATAACAATAAACACTACAATTGCAACAGAGGAACTTTTTTCTTTGTAAAACTAATAATTTAGATACTTTGATAGCAACCCGGGCTGCTATCAGCAAAAGGGGGAAATTATTTAACAAATGTAAAAACAAATAAACCTATAGCGTCTAACGCCAAGCCGCCGATGAACGCAATTAAGGTGACCCAATGTCCCAAATATTGCTTTATCAATGCCATAAAAATGTTTACTAAACTTATACCAATAGAGAAAGAACCAATCAGTCCCAATATACCGCCCACCGCTCCGCATATGTTGCTAATTTGTGTTGTCGGTTCAAATGCGTTACTTGGTGCAATAATCAAAAAAATAACAAAAGGAACAAGCAAAATTACGATAGAAAGAATTGTGTGAATGGTATAAAAAGCACCATATTTTTCTTTTAGGACTTTTTCTTGTTTGGGTGAAAAATATTTCTTAACATCTTTCGGTAATTTCCAATAATCGTTAAATTTCATAAAACCACCTCTTAATTCCATTATACCGATATGCTAACCAATTTCAATAGAATATAGAAAAATCCCTCTACCGATTTCTCAGTAGAGGGATAATTTTATTTTATAAAGTCAGCGATTATTTGCTTTCTTTGATAGCAGCCTGTGCTGCTGCCAATCTTGCGATCGGCACACGGAATGGAGAACAAGAAACGTAATCCAAACCGATCTTGTGGCAGAACTCGATGGAAGAAGGATCGCCGCCGTGCTCACCGCAGATACCGCAGTGAATGCTGGGACGCTCAGCCTTACCAAGTTTAACAGCCATATCCATCAGTTTACCAACACCGGTGGTATCCAGACGAGCAAACGGATCGGACTCGTAAATCTTGTTTGCGTAGTATGCAGGCAAGAACTTGCCGGCATCGTCACGGCTGAAACCAAACGTCATCTGTGTAAGGTCGTTTGTACCGAAGCAGAAGAATTCAGCCTCTTTTGCAATATCGTCAGCTGTAAGCGCAGCTCTGGGGATTTCGATCATAGTACCAACTTCATATTTCAAAGTGGTGCCGGCTTTCGCAATAACCTCATCCGCAGTCTTTACAACGATATCCTTCACGAACTTAAGCTCTTTGATTTCGCCAACCAACGGAATCATAATTTCAGGAACAATATCCCAATCCGGATGATTCTTCTTTACAGCAAGAGCTGCTTTAATAACAGCCTTGGTCTGCATTGCAGCAATTTCAGGGTAAGTTACAGTCAGACGGCAACCACGGTGACCCATCATAGGGTTGAACTCGTGAAGGTCTTGAATAACTTGCTTAATATACTCAACGGTCTTACCTTGAGAATCAGCCAAAGCCTTAATATCAGCCTCTTCCGTAGGAACGAATTCGTGAAGCGGAGGATCCAAGAAACGAATGGTTACAGGGTATCCGCCAAGTGCTTCAAACAAGCCTTCGAAGTCTTTCTGCTGCATAGGTTCAATCTTTGCAAGAGCAGTTTCACGCTCCTCAACGGTTTCAGCACAGATCATTTCACGGAAAGCACTGATTCTGTCAGCTTCGAAGAACATGTGCTCAGTACGGCAAAGACCAATACCTTGTGCGCCGAAAGCAGCAGCTTGCTTTGCATCCTTCGGGGTATCTGCGTTGGTACGAACACCCAACTTCTTGTATTTGTCTGCCAATTCCATGATACGTCCGAAGTAACCGCTGTTGGGGTCCGCAGGAACGGTAGGAATCAAGCAATCGTAGATATTACCGGTAGAACCGTCCAGAGAGATAACGTCGCCCTCTGTGTAAACTTTGCCCTTCAATGTGAAGCGCTTGTTCTCTTCGTCCATCTTAATGTCGCCGCAACCGGAAACACAGCAAGTACCCATACCACGTGCAACAACGGCAGCGTGAGAAGTCTGACCACCGCGAACGGTCAAGATACCTTGAGAATACTTCATACCTTCAATATCCTCGGGAGAAGTTTCCAAACGAACCAGAACAACCTTCTCGCCTTTCTTACCGTGCTCTACAGCGTCTTCTGCTGTAAATACGATGGTACCTGCAGCAGCGCCGGGAGAAGCGGCAATACCTTTTGCAACAGCCTCAGCCTTCTTCAAAGCAGAAGGATCGAACTGCGGGTGAAGCAACATATCCAAAGACTTCGCATCGATCTGCATCAATGCTTCTTCTTCGGAAATCATACCTTCGTCAATCAAATCGCAAGCGATCTTGATTGCTGCAGCAGCGGTACGCTTACCGTTACGGGTCTGAAGCATGTACAACTTCTTGTCTTCAATGGTGAACTCCATATCCTGCATATCGCGGTAGTGGTTCTCCAAAGTCTGGCAAACACCAAGGAATTGCTCGTAAACTTCAGGAAGGATTTCCTGCATCTTAGAAATCGGCATCGGCGTACGAACACCGGCAACAACGTCCTCGCCCTGTGCGTTCATCAGGAACTCACCCATAAGGCCCTTCTCACCGGTTGCAGGGTTACGTGTAAATGCAACACCCGTACCGGAAGTATCGCCCATGTTACCAAATGCCATCATCTGTACGTTAACAGCGGTACCCCAAGAATAAGGAATATCGTGGTCCATACGGTAGATGTTTGCACGGGGGTTGTCCCAAGAACGGAATACGGCTTTAACAGCCTCAAACAATTGCTCCTTCGGATCATCCGGGAAGTCTTTGCCGAGCTGTGCTTTGTACTCAGCCTTAAACTGATCAGCAAGCTCGTGAAGATCGTCTGCGGTAAGATCAACGTCAGAAGTTACGCCCTTGCGCTCTTTCATTTCGTCGATGAGTTTCTCGAAGTACTTCTTACCGACTTCCATAACTACGTCAGAGAACATTTGAATGAATCTTCTGTAGCAGTCCCAAGCCCAACGAGGATTGCCGGACTTTGCAGCAATTGCATTAACTACGGTCTCATTAAGACCTAAGTTCAAAATGGTATCCATCATACCGGGCATGGATGCACGAGCACCGGAACGAACGGAAACCAACAACGGGTTCTCCAGATCGCCGAACTTCTTGCCGGTAATCTCTTCCATCTTTACGATGTTGTCCAAGATTTCCTGTTGGATATCCGGATTGATGGTACGACCATCTTCATAATACTTTGTACAAGCCTCTGTGGAAATGGTGAAACCCTGAGGAACCGGAAGACCGATTTTGGTCATTTCAGCCAGGTTCGCACCTTTGCCGCCCAGCAGGTTTCTCATGCTGGCGTCGCCTTCTTTGAATTGATAAACATATTTACCCATTCGATTCTTACCTCCTACTAATCTCTCAACTATAAATGAATAAACTATCTATTATTTCAGAATGCCAATTGTTCATCGAGCCATTGCTCAAGTTCTTCAATAGGAATTCTTACTTGCTCCATAGAGTCACGGAAACGAACCGTAACTGCATTGTCACCCGGCTGCAACACACCGTCAACCTCTTCACCGCGGGTTTGGAAGTCGTAGGTAATACAGAAAGGTGTACCGATTTCATCCTGACGGCGATAACGTCTGCCGATGGCACCGGCTTCGTCAAACTCACAATTGTATTTCTTAGAAAGACGCTCGTACAGTTTGAAAGCTTCGTCAGAAAGTTTCTTTACAAGGGGCAATACCGCAACCTTAACAGGAGCCAACGCCGGATGGAAACGAAGGACGGTACGGGTATCTTCCTTGCCGCCGTCGGTCAGCGTTTCTTCATCATAAGCTTCGCACAAGAATGCCAGCGTCACACGGTCTGCACCCAAAGACGGCTCTACAACGTAAGGAATATACTTCTCATTGGTCATGGGATCAAAGTAAGAAAGATCTTCCTTAGACGTTTCAATATGCTGCTGTAGATCGTAATCCGTACGGTCTGCCACGCCCCAAAGTTCGCCCCAACCAAAGGGGAACAAATACTCGAAGTCCGTGGTAGCTTTGCTGTAGAATGCCAACTCTTCTTTCGCATGGTCGCGCAAACGAAGATTCTCGTCTTTAATGCCCAGATTCAAAAGCCATTGGTGACAGAAATTCCGCCAGTATTCAAACCATTCCAAATCGGTGCCGGGCTTGCAGAAGAATTCCAGTTCCATCTGCTCAAACTCACGGGTACGGAAGGTAAAATTACCGGGGGTGATTTCGTTTCGGAAGGACTTACCTACCTGGCAAACACCGAAAGGAACTTTCTTCCGGCTGGTGCGCTGGATATTCTTGAAGTTTACGAAAATACCTTGCGCCGTTTCAGGACGGAGATACAACTCCGCTTGAGAATCCTCCGTAACGCCTTGGAACGTCTTAAACATCATATTGAACTTCCGGATGCCGGTCCAATTGCAAGTACCGCAAACGGGGCAAGGAATCTGATGTTCCTGCATATATTCCGTCAATTGATCGTTGGACCAACCGTCTACGGAAATTTCAATGCCTTGCGTCTTGTTCCAATCCTCCACCACTTTGTCAGCTCTGTGGCGGCTCTTACATTGCTTACAGTCAATCAACGGATCGTTGAAACTGGTTACGTGGCCCGAGGCAACCCATACCTTGGGATTCATCAAAATCGCACAATCCACACCTACGTTGTAGGGGCTTTCCTGTACGAACTTCTTCCACCAAGCCTTCTTTACGTTGTTCTTCAGTTCAACACCTAAAGGACCGTAATCCCAAGCGTTGGCAAGACCACCGTAAATCTGAGAACCTGCGTAAACAAAACCCCGGTTCTGCGCCAGTGCTACGATCTTCTCCATCGTCTTCTCTGCCATGATTACTTAATCCCCTCTTTTGTTCTGTGATAAGATACCTTGTCTTCGTAGATTTCCTGAACGGCAATGGTAACACTCTTGTTGGAATTACTGGTAGAACGGTTCTCAGAACCTGCAGTAATCTGACGTGCACGCTTTGCAATTTCCATTGCAAGGGTATACTGGCTGTCCGTATTGGAAAGCAACTCTGCAATCGGCGGATAAATCATACTATCGCTCCTTTCAAATTCAGTCTGTTTAAGACGTCGCTATTTCTCTTATATGTCAATCTCTCGGCCTTAATAATCGCCCAAAGATGATCAACCCCTGTATCTAAGTCATCGTTGATGACCGAATAATCGAACTCACGGTAAAGTTCAATCTCTCTTTGTGCTTCGTGAACGCGAAGCTTTAACTGTTCTTCCGTTTCCCGTTGACGGCCGCGAATCCGCTTCTCCAGTTCTTCAATGGAAGGCGGCAGAATAAAGGCGGTAATGCAGTCTTCCGGAAAAGCCTTCTTGATCGCACGGGCACCGGGAACCGTCAAATCCAAAATCACATCCTGCCCTTTTGAAATCTTGCTTTCGAGTTCGCTGCGCAGCGTTCCGTATTTATATCCGCAGAAGGAATCCCACTCCAAAATTTCGCCGGTCGCAACCAACTGATCAAATTCAGCGTCGGACTTATAGTAGTACGTCACGCCTTCCGCCTCGCCGTAGCGCATTTCTCTTGTGGTGGCAGAAACCGCGTAACAAACGTTCGCATCCTGCTTCACAATCCGGTTAATGAGCGTTCCTTTGCCGGAACCGGACGGACCGGAAATAACGGCAATCAAACCACGACGTACGGTACTCATTGGGCATCCTCCTCTCCGTTAAGTTCTTCTTCCAAATCCAATTCATCCGAAGCAGCTTCCGAAGATGCGCGGCGTCTTAACGTATCGGATTGAAGTGCGGACAAGATTACGTGATCCGTATCCGTAATTAACACAGAGCGGGTACGGCGACCGTAGGTTGCATCAATGCACATACCCCGGTCCTTTCCCTCCTGGACAATTCGTTTAATCGGTGCAGAATCCGGTGTCACAATGGCAACCACACGATCTACGCATACAAGATTTCCAAAACCGATATTCAAAAGCTTCACCGTATCTCCACCTCCTCTTTACTCAACGTTCTGAATCTGCTCACGAATCTTCTCAATCTCGCTCTTGAGCAGCAGCACTTGGTTGGTAATCGTAATATCATTGGCTTTTGAACCCATAGTATTGACTTCCCGGTTCATTTCCTGAACCAAGAAATCCAACTTCTTGCCCACCGTCTCTTCCGATGCCAGAATAGAACGGAACTGGGCAATATGGCTCTCAAAGCGGGTAATTTCTTCATCAATGCAAGCCCGGTCAGCAAAAATTGCAACTTCTGCCGCCAAACGCTGTTCATCTGCCACCTGCTTGGTAAGTTCCTGCAAACGGGTATATAAACGAGCCTTGTACTCCTCGGGAACCAAGGGGGCACGGTCCCGGATGACGGTAAAATATTCCTCACAGCGAGACAGAATTTCCAACAAATTCTCCTGTAATTTCTGTCCTTCCACTTCCCGCATCGCAAGCAAATGATCGGTAGCCTGTTCCAAAGCGGGGCAAAGCACCGCCCAAAGCGTTTCGCTGTCGGTTTCTTCACGGGTAACCGTTAAGCCGTCCGGAACTTGGAAGAAGAAACGGGAATCTAACTGACAAGGAACGTCGCAGGCCTCCGCCGCTTGCTGAATAGCGTTCTTATATGCGGTAATCAAGGGAATATCCGGCGTAACGCTGCGAGAAACGCTGTTTCCGGAAGACAACGTAACGTATACGTCTGCCTTGCCGCGCAAAATCTTCTCTCCCAGCATACGACGCATACGGTCTTCAAATTGCAAAAGATCTCGGGGCATCTTAATGGTAAAATCGGAGAAACGGTGGTTTACCGTACGGATTTCAACGGTGTAACCCACAGCATCCGTCTTGTATTCCCCTCTTCCGTATCCCGTCATACTCTTAATCATCAGACCCAAAACCTTCTTCCTGCTCGAAGCCGTTCTATTTGAATGCAAACAAAAACCAGACACGGCCACAGCCGTATCTGGTTTATTATACCATATAATTTCAAATTATCAACCCATATTCTGTGTAAAAACAGATAAGAAATCGGAAAGTTCCGTTTCCGTCATCACGTTTCCGGGAGCCCGAACAGAAACGTCTTTCGTCGTTTCAATTTTGGACGTAAGGTTTAAGGAAACGTTCCCTGCAATACCGGATTCATCCTCGATGCGAAGACCTGCAGAAATGCGATATTCAGCAGATTTCTTACCGGCTTTAATGCCCATAGTAACGTTCAAATTCATCTTCTTCATTTCCTGTGCAGCTTCTTTGAAATCATCTTTTGCCCCTTGCATCGCAGCAATAAATTCATCTTCCATTTCCTTGCCGTTAATTTCTTCACTTGCAGGGATCATAGAAGCAATGATTTCATTGTCGCTATTTCGAATACCGGCAACCACGCGATCAATGATGGACCCAAGTTTCCCTTCCGCTGCTTCTGCCAATGCATCCGGAAGTGCCTCAATATTGTTTCCACTGACTGTAATGGTAACGAAGCCATCCTTCACGGTCAGCATACCGGCCTCTTTCAACGCCGTTTCCACCAGGCTTACAAGCTCTGCCAAAGTCTGTTCCGGAATCGCTTCTTTCAAGCCTTTCACCACGGCTTCCAGCATTTCCGGATTCAGTCCCGCAATCTGGCTCACACCGGCACCGGGCTGAACCATTTCCGTATTTGGATATGCCATCGACGCAGCCACAGCACCACCAGTTTCAATACGCTCGCCGCCTTGCATCACCAGCATCAAATCCTGTAAAGATACGTACGCATTTTGATAGGGCCATACAGGGAGTTTCTCACCGCCCATAGCCGGTGCCAACAGATTGCCGGCCCAGTTATAAATGGTCTTCATATCCACAAATACGTCGCCGTCTGCAGCGATGGACGTACAGGTAAGGGCATTCTCCCCTTTGCCGATGGTGACCAGCGCCTGCGTATCTCCTTCTTTGTTGGAAACGCTTTGTGCTGAAATCGCTAGTTCTGCCGTCTTGTCATCTTTAACAAAGAGAGAAAGTAAAGGCAACAAAGCTGCGGCCTTCTCCCCAAGCAACTGATTTAAGCTCGCATCCGAAAGTACCGCGTCATCAAACGAAACAGTAGCGCTCATATTCATTTCCATCTTCAATCCGGCCGCATCGCCAAATTGAGAAAGTTGATTCAGTGCATTGCCCAATGCGGAGCCGTCGTCCTGCTTCGGAGAACAACCGGCAAAACAAGTGACGGTCAAAACCAATACCAATAAAATTGCAAAAAACTTTTTCATTGACACACCATCCTTTGTGTATTTATATAGCAATTATAACGGATTTATGTTCGTACTTCAACTGCTATTTTACTGCCAAATACCGGAATTCATTGTAGGTAGGCTCCGGCAGAAAACCACGCACGACGGTCCCCTCTTGGGTATATTCTTCTTGCTCCACAACGCCTTCTTTATGAAGGCGTGCCAAAATTCCGCCCTTATCATAGGGAATCAAGAAGCAGTAGCGGCGTAGGGTGCGGGTAAAATACCGTATGATTTCATCCCGGACGTTATCCAAGCCCTCTCCCGTAACGGCAGAAGCAGAGAGCACCCGTCCGTATCCTTTGCGGATTTCCGGACTTAGCGGGGTATTCTCCCCTTGTACACGGTCAATTTTATTCAGAACTAAGTACCGGGGACGGTTGCCCGCACCGATTTCGTCTAAGATCTGTTCCACCACCTGAATGCATGCCTCGTAGTCCGGGGCGGATACGTCTACCACGTGCAAAAGTAAATCTGCATAAACCGCCTCTTCCAAAGTGGACTTAAAAGCTTCCACCAAATCGTGGGGCAGTTTTCGGATAAACCCTACGGTATCTACCAATAGGAAATCCCGATTCTCATCCGTAACCATTTTACGCACGGACGGATCCAACGTTGCAAAAAGTTCTTCCTCCGCAAAAACGTCGCTGTTACAAAGGCTGTTCACCAGCGTGGATTTTCCCGCGTTGGTATAGCCCACCACCGCAATCACCGGCAAATCTTTCTTCTTCCGCTCTTTTCGAAGCAGTTCTCTGCGCTGGCCCACTTCTTTCAGTTGCGCCTCCAAGGTGTGAATTTTCCGGTAAATGTGGCGCTTGTCGCTTTCTAATTTGGTCTCACCGGGACCCCGGGTGCCGATACCGCCACCCAGTCTGGACATAGCAATACCCTGGCCCGTAAGGCGGGGCAAACGGTACTTTTGTTGAGCCAATTCAACTTGCAAACGGCCTTCTCTGGATTTCGCACGGCCGGCGAAAATATCTAAGATCAAAGCCGTGCGGTCAATGACGCGAACGCCCACCGCCTGCTCCAAATTCCGAATTTGAGAAGGGCTGAGTTCGTCGTCGAAAATAACTAAATCTGCATCTTTTGCCTGTACGTTCTTGGCCAACTCTTGGGCACTGCCGCTGCCGATATAATACCGAGAATCCGGCACGGCTCTTCGCTGGGTCATGGTGCCCACTACGTTAGCACCGGCGGTTTTGGCAAGTTCAGCCAGTTCTGCCAGCGGTACAGGGTGGGACATGCTGTCTTGTTGTTCCGGAATAACGCCTACCAAATAAGCATTCTCCCGGTCTTTCCGCACCTCTTCCAACCCTTGCACACCGGAGCGGTCCAACTCCGTCAAATAATCAAACAAAGCATCAAAACGGTCAATGTGGGCATAGCTGTAGGGGCCTTCTTTGTGCACACGGGACATTTTCCCCTTGCTGTCCCGCTCCAATAAACTCACCGACGTGCCGATTAGCCGCCCGTCGTTTACGCGAACTCCCAACACCACCATAGCGTCTAATTGCAGGTTCTTCAAAGAGCGAATATCTTCCTCAGAAGGCTCCACCGTGCCGTTGGGATGGGTATGCAGCAGCCGAATACCGCAGGGCCGATCGCTCCGTCCCCTGCCGTCAATCTCCGGCAATCCTACGTGTACCGCGTCTCCCACGGCAATTTTGATAACACGGTTCTTCCGATCCAAATAAACGGCGATTTCACGTTCCAGAATTTGCGTCATTTCCGCCATCATAGAAACCACGGAGGACGGCAAGAAAGAGCCTACTTCGAAATTTTGGTCCAAGTAGCTTTCCATATACGCAAGGCGGGACGCCTTGACGGATGCAATATCGCCTTCAATTCTGGTTGTAGCCATAATCCTCCCTCTAAATCAGAAGAGACGCTGAACGGTGCGCACAAGGGGAATAATATTCTCTTGAGTCATCTTTCCCCCGCCGGCTGCAAGTACCGCCGGAATCAAACTTTCCTCCACCACGTGATAGCAAAGCGGCACGCCTTTGGCTTTGCAAAGGGCTTCCACTTCGGGAATCCCGTTCAAAATAGTCTCCGGGGTGGTTTCATCCAATAAATTTGTATTGTTGATAATGCCGGAACAAGGCACGCAAGCGGCTTTCTCGATCTCATCGTAGATCAGACTTGCCGCTTCTGCATTCCGGGTAAAAGGTCTTCTTTCATTCATCACAAAATAGCGAAAATGGTTGCGTTTTTGAATGGTATCGGCGTATCGACCCACGGCTTTTGCACCCAAATCATCGCCACCTACGTCTAAGATTACGTCGTAAGACGGATCTTCCATAAGCGCCCCCATCACACCGGTAAGCGCCGGAATATCCACGTTGGTATTGGCAAACACAGGGGTTTCCAGGCGAACGCCGATTTCCTCCATCATCGCTTTTGCATCCGCAGAACGGAAGAAAGGATTCACAATATCCAAATCAATCAGGGCAATCTTGCGGTTTGCATCCGCCCGCAATTTCCGGGCAAAGTTTACCGCTGTTTCCGTCTTACCGCTGCCGTAGTGGCCGGTAAAAATATAGATCGCTGTTTCCATTAATCGTTCCCAGCTTTCTTTTTGAAAATAAGTTCTCTTTGCGCCCAATAGCTGAGTATAAATAAAGGCGCATCAATACAAATTTTGCTGACAACGTCAGGCAAACCGCACAAATCTTGAATGAAATAGGAGCCGCCGGATCCCAAACCCAAAAGAACCAACCAAAGTACAAAATATCCTACAAACGTGCGCGCGCCACCTGCCTTAAATACCACTTTACTGTTCAACACGTAATTTACGATGCCGCTGATTACTCGGGCAATAGCATAAGACAATGGCACACGCCAGTCGTTCAGTCCGGTTTTGCTGAATAAAAAGACCAACAGCAAGAAGGCAACGTAGTCTACGGCAAAGGAGATCAACGACGCACTGATAAATTTGAAAATCTGCTTGTAAATCAGCCAGGAATCTCTGAACGTATTGAAATGAGAACCTGCATTGTTATCAAAATAAATGGTGGTAATGGCTACTTCCGCATAGGGAATGGACCATTCTTTCAAGTACAAAAGCATATTCATTTCGTACTCGTACCGATCACCTTTGAGTTCCATCATACGGTCTAACAAAGAAAACGGAATCGCGCGAAGGCCTGTTTGTGTATCGTGAATTTTAAGACCAGTTACCAATTTGAAAACACCGCGGGAGAGAGTATTGCCGATTTTGGAACGGATCGGCACTTCTTCTTCATCCTGAAAGCGACCGCCCAATACCAACGCACCGGGATTTTCTGCAGCGCAACCGGCCACTTTTTGAATGGCTTCTAAATTGTGCTGTCCGTCGCAATCTACTGTAATGACGCAGTCTTGGGGATCATAGTCGGTAAAATGTTCTTTCACGGCTTGCAGACCGGTACGAATGGCTTGACCTTTACCCCGGTTGACTTCGTGATGCACCACCAAGAAGCCGGCATCTTCCGCATGCGCAAAGGCGGCCTGACATTCCGCTTTACTTCCGTCGTCTACCACAACCACCGGATGGGTACACTCTGCTTTCAAAATGTCTACAAAATCCACAAATCGGCTATCCGGATTGTAAGCCGGAATCAAAATTACATATTTCATGGTCATCACATCGCCTTCAAAAAGTCACTTAACGAACACATTATACAAAATTTTTTCACGGTTGTCTACGGCGTCATTCGCCTAAATATTTTACCCCGTGAAGCCCTGCCGGCTCCGCCTTCCCGATGCCGATCAAACTGCCGTCTGCGCCGTACACCCGGCACTCGCCGGAAATGTCTGCGTCGGCGAAAGCCGGTCTTCCGTGGCGGTAATCGTCTTCTTCTTTCGCATCCAAATCTACCCGGGGTAAGTGCCCCAAAACCGTTTCCAAAGAAAGCAGTGTGGGATTTCGCTCCAGTTCTTCCAGCGTTACCGCTTGATCTTTGTGGAACGGTCCGTAAGAAATCCGCTCCAAAGAAGACATGGTGCCGCACGTTCCCAAGGCTTTTGCCAAATCCTCGCACAGGGTACGAATATAAGTACCTCTGCCACAGGATACTTCAATTTTTGCTCTTCCGCGATTAAAACTCAGCAGCCGGATGGCATAAATGGAAATCGTTCGGGCGGTCAACTCCGGCATTTTACCCTTGCGCGCCAACTTATACGCCGGCACACCGCCGATTTTCAAAGCAGAATAAGCCGGGGGCAGTTGCTCAATCTCCCCCACGAATTTAGGTAAAATGGCGGCGATCATCTCTTCCGTTACGAAAGAAGCGTCTTGTTCGTCGATTGTCGTTCCCCAAATATCCCCCGTATCCGTCGCATAACCAAGCGTAAGTTCTGCGCGATAAGTTTTAGGTTGAATGAGAAAATAATCCGCACAGCGGGTGCCTTTTCCCACGCAAATGGGCAAAATCCCCATTGCTTCCGGATCCAAAGTGCCTGCGTGACCTACTTTCTTTTCTCCCAAGATATGGCGCACACGAGTCACTGCCGAAAAAGACGTCATACCGGCAGGCTTATATAAGTTAATTAATCCGTTCATACATTCATTCCCTCCTTTAAACGCGTAATCAAGCGATTTTTAAATTGTGTAAAGGTTTCTTCCTTGTCGGATACAAACGTAATTCCCGCTGCCCTTGCGTGGCCGCCACCGCCAAATTCTGCTGCGACTTTCGACACGTCGCTAGCTTCATCCGAGCGAAGGCTGATCCGATACTGTCCCGGATTTTTTCCGTCCCGTACAAATATACTGACGTGAACCCCTTGAATAGCCCGAAGCATAGCGGAAAAACCTTCGCTGTCTTCGTCCGTAGCACCGGCGCTGTCATAATCTTGTGCTTCTAACTGAAGATAGGCGATGCGCCCCCCTGCTTCGTATTCCGTCTTGGCGTAAGCCACGGCGGTTAAAGCGATACAGGATTTCGTCTTGTTTTCAAAGGTTTCTCGGTAAATCCAGGAAAGGTCTCCGGCAATTTCCAACATAGCGGCTCCGGCTTTCATGGTTTCCGGGCGCACGTTGGAGTATGCGAAGCAACCGGTATCCGTAACCAAGCCTGTGTAAAGGCAAATGGCCATGGGCACGGTCCAATTTGCGCCTATTTCGTTTAAAAATTCATAAATCCCTTCTGCGGTGGCCGCCCAATCCGGATTACAAACCGTAATGGGTGCAAAATCCCCGCTGACGCCGTGATGATCAATGCGGGCTTTTACCTTGGCACGGTCAAATAAAGTCTTTCGGCTTCCCAACCGGGCATAATCGCTTACGTCTACGGCAATGGCCAAATCGGCACGAGGCGTTTCCGTTTCCGGGAGCGTAAATTGAATCCCTGCTTTCGTACAAAGAAAGGAAAGCTTGTCCTGCACCGCTTCTTCAACTGCGATGGTGACTTGCTTTCCTTGTGCTTGTAAGAAAAGGGCTAAAGCCCCGGAAGAGCCCAAAGCATCCCCGTCTGCGTAAATATGGGGAAGCAGTACGATATGTGCTGCTTCACCAATCGCATTTCGAAGGGGTGTCCAATTCATCTTCGTCATTTCTTTTCATCCTTTAATTGTGCAATACGCTCTGAAATATAGGAGCCGTACTCAATGGACGTATCCAATTCAAAGTTTAATTCCGGAAGTGCCCGAATGGTCATCTTCTGGCCGATGAGCCGGCGAATAAATCCTGCGGAGGATTTAAGTGCAGTCATCGCCCCCGCCTTCTGGGCTTCATCTCCGTAAATACTGATATAAACTTTGGCATATTTCAGATCTTTTGCAAGTTTAATATTGGTTACGCTGGTAATCAGCGGAATCCGGGGGTCTTTAACCTCATTCCGAATAATATCGCTGATTACCCGCTTCATTTCACTGGCAATTCTATCCGTTCGATTCATATCGCCTGTTACTTATCCTTTCTTAATCTCTTCCATGGTGTAGCACTCGACTACGTCGCCTTCCTTCACGTCGTTAAAGCCTTCAAAGGAAAGACCGCATTCGTAGTTCTGCTGTACTTCTTTGGCGTCATCCTTGAAACGTTTCAAAGATGCAAGTTTGCCTTCGAATACCACGATACCGTCATGCACAATACGCACGTCGGAGTTCCGCA
Organism: Clostridia bacterium; assembly: GCA_017935905.1. GTDB lineage: Bacteria > Bacillota > Clostridia > UBA1212 > UBA1255 > RGIG9099. The sequence goes on from JAGBGO010000037.1 coordinate 26,771, forward strand.
CAATAGAACCGTCGGTTACGTAAGCACCTGCAATGGTACCTACGCCGGAAACCTTGAAGGTTTGGCGAACGGACGCGTGACCGTGAATCACTTCTTCGTACTGCGGCGCAAGCATACCCTTAATCGCATCCTGTACGTCATCAATAGCGTCGTAAATAACGCGGTACAACTTCATATCTACGCCTCTGGCTTTTGCATGTTCTGCAATATTCACACCGGGACGAACGTTAAAGCCAATAATAATGGCATTGGAAACGTCCGCTAAGGTTACGTCAGATTCCGTAATCGCACCTACAGCGCCGTGAATAATATTGATGCGTACTTCCTCGTTGGAAAGTTTCAACAAGGACTGCTTCATCGCCTCCACGCTGCCGACTACGTCTGCCTTTACAATGATGTTCAAATCTTTCATCTTGCCGGCTTCAATAAAGGTATTCAGCGTTTCCAAAGATACCTTGCTGGTAGCCTGTAATGCCTTGGCACGAATTTCGTCCTTACGCTGCTCAATGAGCTGCTTTGCAAGGTGTTCATCTTCAACGGCGTAGAATACTTCACCTGCTTCGGGCACTTCCGGAAGACCGGTAATCTCTACAGGCGTAGAAGGACCGGCTTTCTTAATGGCGTGACCTCTGTCGTCCGTCATAGTACGGATATGACCGAAGGTGACACCGGACACAATGGCGTCTCCCGGATGCAACGTTCCTCGCTGTACCAAAAGGGTCGCAACAGGACCTCTGTTCTTATCCAGCTTCGCCTCGATAATAGTACCCTTTGCCTGACGCTCCGGATTGGCTTTCAATTGTAAAATGTCCGCAGAAAGCAATACGGTTTCAAGCAAGGTTTCAATATTCTCTCCGGTCTTTGCCGATACGGGTACGAAAGGAATATCGCCGCCCCAATCTTCAGAAATGATTTCGTGCTCTGCAAGTTCCGTCATAACACGCTCTATGTTCGCAGCCGGTTTATCGATTTTGTTCACTGCAACAACGATGGAAACCTTGGCAGCTTTGGCATGGTTAATGGCCTCCACCGTCTGAGGCATAACGCCGTCATCCGCAGCAACCACGATAATAGCTACGTCCGTTACCTGGGCGCCGCGGGCACGCATGGCGGTAAACGCTTCGTGACCCGGTGTATCCAAGAAGGTGATCTTCCGATCCTTAATCTTAACCATATACGCACCGATGTGCTGGGTAATACCGCCGGCCTCTCCGGTGGTTACGCTGGTAGAACGGATTGCGTCCAACAAAGACGTCTTACCGTGGTCAACGTGGCCCATAACAACCACCACCGGCGGACGCTCTACTGCGTTCTCATCCATGGTTTCATCGCTGTCGTCAAACAAGCGCTCTTCCGTGGTAATAACCACTTCTTGCTCTGCCGTAATATTAAACTCAGAGGCAATCAAAGCAGCGGTATCAAAGTCAATGACCTGATTCTGTGTCGCCATAACGCCCATAAGCATCAATTTCTTGATAACTTCTGCAGAGGTCTTCTTAATCGATTCTGCAAATTCCTTTACGGTCATCGTAGCCGGCAAAGTTACGTTGGTCAGCACGGCAATTACCGGTGCTACCGGCTTGTAATCCTTGAAAGAGCCTTTCTCTTTCTTCCGTACAGAACGCTTCTGTCCGTAGCTTTCCATATCGTAGGAAGAATGGTAATCGTCGGAATAAATTTCCGATACACCCATCTTAGCCCCTACAAATTGGCGACCCTCGCGGTACTTATCCTTGCCGCCTCCCGTAGGTCTGGAAGAATCGCGTTTGCCCTCTTTCTTAGAGTTCTTCTCCTGATTTTTGTCATACATCTTGCCGGCATAGTCTCTGCGGGGCTCCTGACCTGCAAGAAGTGCAGGATCCACCTGAGGGATAACCGGTCCGCGACCTGCTCCGGGTCTTCCGTCACGACCGCCCATGCGACCGCCGTTTTGACCGCCGAAACGCGGTGCACCGCTGCGATCTCGGTTAAAGCCTTCACGGTTTCCGCCCTCCGGTCTTTGGGGTCTGTCCCCGGGACGCCCTTCAGGACGCTGACCCATACCCGGTCTAGGTCTGGGCTCTACCGGATTGCCTCTGGAAATATATACAGGACCTCTTCTGGGTTCAGAAGATACAGAAGGTTTACGTACCGGTTCTGCAGGCTTCGTTTCTTCGGATGCCTGAGGTGCAGCGGTTTGAGGTACAGTTTCCTGTTTTTCTTCCGCTTTCACTTCCGGAGCAGACTCTGCCTTGGGTACGTCCGTCTTAGGAGCCTCCTTAGAAGCAGGCTTTTCTGCAACTTCCGGTTTTGCCTCCGGTGCAACTTCCGCCTTCGGTGCTTCCTCTGCAGATGTTTGCGCAGGCTCTTTTGCAGCAGGTTCCTCTGTTTTGGGCTGCAAATCAGCCTTCTTTACCCGGCGAACGATCTTCGGTGCATCCGACGTAGAAACAACCGGCTTTGCAGCAGGCTCTGCAGCAGCCGTTTTTGCCTTTTGCGCTTCCGCCGCATCCGTTGCTTCGCTGCGGCTAACGTATCCCGAACGAAGACCGGAAGAAGCCACGGTGCTCTGACGGGCATTCTTCTTCGTCTTGTCCTCCGCCTCACTATTATAATAGTCATCCGAAGACGCACTTCTTACAATGCGCTTAATAACCGTTCCGGTCATCTTCGGTGCAGCATTGGTCTTGCTGCTCGACTCTGCGGAAGTCTTCTCGGCAGGCTTCGCCGCTTGCGGCTTCTCTTTGTCCGGGTTAAATCCGGTATGTGCGTAAAATGCCTTTAATTCATCTTCCGACAACGTACTCATAGTACTCTTTGGGAAAATGTTAATTTCATTCAAAATTTCCATAACACGCTTGTTAGAAGCATTGATCTTCTTCGCAAGCTCATTTACTTTAATCTTATTATCCAATAGCGCCACCTCCAGATGTGTGCTGTACCTGATTGAAGTTTTCTTTCAACGTTTCGTAGACAGAATCATCAATCTCCATATCAAATTCCCGATTTAATTTACGGCCTTTCATCATCTTATCGAAACAGGCAGGATCTTTGCACAAATATGCACCGCGTCCATTTAACTTGCCGGTAGCGTCCACTTTCAGTTCGCCCTCCGGCGTTCTTACGATACGAAGCAATTCCCGTTTCGGTTTCGAATTCATACATCCTAAACATTTACGCATAGGAACTTTTCTTTGTTGCAAGATACTCACCCCGCTTCTTACGCTGTGTGCAGGCGCATCAAACCAAGTTCGGGTCGAAGCTTCCGTCTTCACTGAAAGGACTCACTGCCTCGCCTTCTGCTTCTGCATCGGTGAAGAGTTCTTCCTCTACGCTGGCACGTACCTGGGACTCGCTCTTAATGTCGATCTTCCAGCCGGTCAGCTTCGCAGCCAAACGTACGTTTTGTCCCTCGCGACCAATGGCCAAAGACAACTGATTGTCCGGAACGATAACAGTGCCCGCTTTCTCTTCTTCATCTACGAATACACGCATAACCTTTGCCGGGCTCAAGCTGCTGGCGATCAAATCGTCTGCATAAGGGCTCCATTTGATGATATCAATGCGTTCGCCGTGCAGTTCGTCAACAATAACTTGAACGCGCATACCCTTCTGACCGACACAAGCGCCTACAGGCTCTACGTTCTCGTCTTTGGAGTAAACGGACATCTTGGTTCTGGATCCGGGTTCACGGGCAATGTTCATAATCTCTACAACACCGTCGTGAATCTCAGGCACTTCCAATTCGAACAAACGCTTTACAAGGCCGGGATGGCTTCTGGAAATCATCACGCAAGGTTCTTTGCTCTTAAAGCCCTTGTCCCGTACTTCCAACACGTACGCTTTGATTCTGTCATACACACGGTATTGCTCCCCGGGCACTTGCTCTGCAGGCATCATAATACCTTCGATGCGGCCAAGGTCTACGTGAATAATCCGCTCCTTGGTGCCGTCCCGATTCTCTTTCGTTTCAATTCTCTGAATGGTACCGGTTACGATATCCTTCTCTTTGGTTAAGAACTGCTCATACACGTTGGAACGTTCTTCTTCCCGAAGCTTTTGAATAATAATCTGCTTCGCCTTCTGGGCTGCCAAACGGCCGAAGTTTCTGGGGGTAATTTCGAATTCTGCGATCTCACCTAATTCAAATTCAGGATCAATGGTGCGTGCTTCTTCCAAAGATAACTCGCAACTGTCATCCGTTACCTGTTCCACAACTTCTTTTTGTGCAAATACTTTAATCTCGCCGGTTTCACGGTTAAATTCAACCCGTGTGTTCCCGGTTTCTGTTTCAGATTTACTGTAAGACGCATTCAATGCTTCTTCAATAGCGGCAATAATAATTTCCTTATCAATGCCTTTCTCTTTCTCAAGTTCGTCTAATGCAAATAATAATTCAGCACTCATTTCTTCTTCAAAACCTCCTATAAATTATCAAATTATCACCAAATAATTGTCCGTTTCACAACGGCTACTTCTTTCTCTGTAAAATGGATTTCTTCTTCCCCACAGAGAATTGTAATCACACCATCTTGCTTGCCTTTCAAAGTACCTGTAAACTGCTTCACCCCGTCTTTAGGTGCGTACAAGCCTACTTCTACGGCCTCTCCTTCGTATCTGGCGAAGTCTCTGTCCGTCTTCAAAGGTCTTTCCAACCCCGGGGAGGATACTTCGAACACGTAAGGCTCCCGAATGGGATCTTCTGCATCCAAAGCCGGCTCCACCGCGCGGCTCACTGCTTCGCAGTCATCCAAGCCCACGCCGCCTTTCTTATCAATGTAAAGGCGCAAAATCCATTTACTGCCCTCCTTGACGTACTCGGCATCAATCAGCTCTATGCCCAAACCTTCCACAATGGGACGGGCAATGTCGCTTACTTTCTGCACAACGCACATGGACACTCTCCTTTCTCGATAAAACGAAAGAGTGGGCAAATCCCACTCTTCAACATCAAACCAATAAAACTACTTTGTTAGTATAGCCAATAAAAGGAAGATTGTCAAGAGGGCGCGGGTAAAAAGTTTGGTGTAGATTGTGCAGTCGTCAATGATAGGTAACACTTTACTCAAAAAAATATGATGAAGTAAGAATTGGTTGTTATGACCTACATTACGGCCAAATAATCTGTCAAAACCGCCAACGGAC
>JAGBGO010000038.1 GCA_017935905.1 Clostridia bacterium
CGAAAAACAACTCCTTTGTGTTTGTGTTTTGTGTCGTTACTTAACATCATATCACATTTGAGTTGTTTTTCTCTTTTTATTTGTTACCTATCTATTGTACTATAACAAAGGGGGCGTAGTGTGTAACACGCGGGGCGCCGCGGTATGCGAAAAAGGGTAAAAAGGATATTTACATACCGCAAAATGCCATTTCACATACCGCGCCACACATTGCTACACATTCCCTCGCCACACAGACATCAAAAAGGGCTCCCGCAGGAGCCCTCGTATGATTTTAATCAAGATCTAATGGGAATACCAATTTTTGCACACCGTCACGGGAAATAAAGTGATGTTTGATGCCTAAATCGTAGCGCATATAACGATGCAGTGAAACCGTTTCTAATCTGTAACTGCCACCGCCACCGTCTTGGTTCTTATCCTCCCACATAAATTGGGGAGATGGCCACAAACATGCTTTCGCTTCAATCTTCTTGTAAATACTACGTTGAATGCCTTGAGAACCGTGGTGAGCCATTTGGATTACGTCCGCAGTAAGATCGTCTTTGTAACCACGGTAAAAACGAAGACCGGCTGTTTCATAAGCGTCGCCCAAGAACAATACACGTTGATTGCCGATGTTCAATCTGTAAATAACACTGGCATCGTTAATCGGCACAACCGTACTCTTCGTTTCATCCGGCGTAATCAACACTTCGATGATAAGACCGTCAATTCGGATCTTATCCCCTTCTTGCACAATCACTTTTTTGTTCGCCGGGAACGTATTTAATGCCTTCACAAAATTGTCATAGGTTTGCAACGAGTCAGGCTCCTTATTAACGACGTAGTCACGGCTTGTAATGTTGTAGTATAATTTTTTGACGGTCAACGCATTCTTCGTAGCAGACTCATTAAACATACTGGAGAATGCATTTACGTGATCCGAGTGGGTATGGGAGAAAAACCACGCCTCAATCTCCGGCTTTTGTTGTCCGGTGATTTCCTTTGCCAAATTGATCAAATCTTGCTTATTGCGGTCGTAACCGCCGTCCATAATGATCAGTTTATTGTTTTGAGTCTGAATCACATAGGAGTTCATCTGACCGCCTTTAGAATCTGCCAACTGATATAACGTACCGCCGGCGGTGGGTTCTTTCGTAGGCGTAGCTGAGGCTTGTTGGGTCGGCTTCACTGTTGCCGTAGGTACCTGCGTAGGCTTTACCGTGGTAACGGGCTTCTTCGTACTTGCAGCGGTTGGCTTTTGCGTAGGAACTTTCGTGCCGGGAACCGTGGCCTCCGCAGTAGGATCTTGGGTAGGGTTTACAGTCCTTTGCACTGTGCACGCCGCAAAACTTAAAAGTACCGCGAAAGCTAATACAACGAGTAAAATTCTTCGAAACTTCATATCTTTCCTCCTATACCATACTTACGCCAAATTCAGCGGGAACGTTAACTTCTGCATACCGTCTTTTGCAATAATGTGTTGCTTGACGCCTAATTTATCACGCATATATCGGTGAACTTCAATGGTCTCCCACGGTCCGGTATCATACCCGCCACCTTGGTCATTGTCCCAAAGCCATTGAGGTGTAGGCCACAGACAAACCTTCGGTGCGATCTTGGCGTATACGGAGTTCTGTACGCCTTGCGAGCCGTGGTGTGCCATTTGGACAACGTCTGCTTGAAGATCGTCACCGTATTTTTGAACCAATCGGTCGCCTACCTGATGATAGCCATCGCCCAAGAACAGCACACGCTGACCGTCAATGGTCATACGGTATACAACGCTGCAGTCGTTAATCGCAGCCCCTGCCAAAGGTTTAATGGTTTCATCCGGAACGAGCAACACTTCCACTTTGACGTCGTCGTACGTATAGGTCTCGCCTTCCTGCACTTCCACGATATTTGCGCCGGATTCATCATATTTCTTCAAAGCTTTAATGAAGCGGCGATACGTGGCTTTATTCCCGGATTCATTCAAAAGTACGAATTCTTCCGACGTAACGTGGTGATAGACTTTTTTGATCTCTAAAGCATCAGGCGCTTCATTCATCAATTCTACAAACGCATTTACGTGGTCTGAATGGCTGTGGGAGAAGAACCACGCATCAATCACCGGTTTCTCATCCCCGGTAACGTGCTGTGCCAGGGCAATAATCTCTCTGTAATCCCGTGCTTCGCCGCCGTCTAACATCACTAAAGAACCGTTCTTCGTCTTCAGCATATAAGACATAATTTGGTTCTTGTCCGTCAACTGATAAAGTTCATTAACACCGGCTTGAGATTCAATCGTAATCTCAACGGGTGCCGGAGTAGACGTAGCATCCGGCGAATCGGTAGGTTCAGCCGAAGTCTCCCCGTCTCCGCAAGCGGCAAAGCCCGTAATCATCATACAAGCCAACGCAATCAACAAAATCTTTCGAAACATATTTCATTCCTCACTTTGTCAAATTCACTCTGTACGAAGAGCCACCACAGGATCCTTCTTCGCGGCACTCCGAGACGGAATAATGCCGGCGATCAACGTCAAAACAACACTGATTACAACCAACCAAAGCGCATACTTCAAAGGAAGGAATGCGCGAAGAGTATAAATTCCCGTAAGCCCTTGTATTATAGCATTGATCGGGAAACAAAGCAAGTAGGTAATTCCAACTCCCAGCACTCCGGAAGCAAAACCGATCATCACGGTTTCTGCATTAAACATACTGGAAACGTCTCGTTTTGAAGCGCCAATCGCCCGTAAAATACCAATTTCTTTCGTCCGTTCTTGAACAGAAATCAGGGTAATAACGCCGATCATAATGGAAGAAACTACCAGCGAAATAGAAACAAAAGCAATTAACACGTAGGTGATGGCATCGATAATAACGGTGATAAAAGACATCAGCAATCCCACGTAATCGGTGTAGGCAATCTGTGCCACTTCATCCTTCCCTTCATTGTATTCGCTGATTAATTCTTCAATCCGATCTTTATTTTCAAAGGAAGAAGCAAACAGATTGATACCGGAAGGCGTATCCAGATCCGGGCAGCCCAAACGAATTAGATTATCTGCATACGTAGATGCGGAAAATTCCAGGAAAGAATCATAGTATACGCTCTTGACGGAATCCTCCGCCTCTGCAAGCAATTTGGTTAACATTCCCGCAAGCTGTTCATCGGTGAATTTCTTCATAGATGCCGCAACACCTTCTGCATATTGTGCCTTGCACGCTTCTGCCATTACTTTTTCGAACATGGTTCGGATCGCGTCGTCGTCCTGTGCTTCAATGTATTCTTTCAGACTGTCTTGATCCTGTTCGTACGCTTGGCTTAGTGCCGCCAAAAGCATCGTCCGCATTTCTTCTACCGTCTTCCCCGCAGTCGCACCTTGCACCGCTTGAGACAGCCATTCTGCATCCGGAACGGATTGAATCTGTACGTACAAAGCACCTTTCTCCGCGTTGGAAAGTCCGGAAACATAGGTCATAAAAGCTTCCGCTTTCTTTTGTTCACTCATCAAGCCTTCTGTGTCCTTGAAAGGAAGACCGGTAAAAATATCCACACCGGGGCGTTGCATCTGTGCCTGCACTGATGCAGAATCCGTCGCTTGTTCAATCACGTGTTCCGTCAGCAATTTCGTATAGGCAATGCTACCTGTAATCATGTGGGATGTGCTGTCCGGATTGGGGCGAATAATACCGGTAACGCGAAGGGGAATCGCCTTATTCTTGAACACGTTCTCAAACATCTCCGGGCGTTCCCGAAGATCCATACACGTGCCTGTAGTTTCGCTGTAATAGTAGCAGTCGGATTCCAATACGACTTTATATTCTCTGGCACAAATATCTTGGTAAGACCAACTTTGCAATTCTTCTTTCAGCTCGGTCTTATTGATAGCCGCCTCTAAAATCGCATCAATATCCGCCTGTGTCTTAAGACCCAGGGCATACAGGGTCAAATCATCCAGTTCATTGTTCTCGTCTACAACTAAAACAACTTCATTGTAAGAATTCGGCCAAGATCCGTAAATCAAATCATATTGCTTGTGCACCATGTCATTAATCAATGCGCCGTCGGTGCCTTGCAGCATTTCCTGCCACATACCGGAAGATCCGCCCATCATGGAGCCCATAGGCCCCATAGAAGCCATTCCGCCTGTACTTTCGGCACTGCCGGAATTGTTCTGCTGTCCGCCGGCAGCACCCATGGTAGCTCCCATATACTGCATCATCATCTTGGTCAGCAATTCCTGGGTATCGGATCGAACCAATTCCCCTTCAACATTCTGCGTATATACAGACAAATCCAAATCATAGGTATATTGAATACCGCTGATGGCTTCCTGTGCTTTCTTGTTATCCTTCATAGCCTCTTCCAAGTAAACTTTGAAGGAAGCCAAATCATTCTCCTGAATTTCCGTAGAACTTAAAGCGTTGACCAGATCTTGAATAATGGACTTCTGATAAACTTTATCCAAGTCATGCTCGTGTTTGGATTGCGCCGCACCGGAAAATGCCTGCATCATAGAAGCAATATCCACGTGCTGGGATTGCAGCGTAATCGGATACGACGAAAGCGTTTCTTCCTGTACATCATCAATATAGGTCTTCATTCCGTTGGAAACTGCAAAGATCAAAGCGATGCCGATAATACCGATGCTGCCGGCAAAAGAAGTGAGCATGGTGCGCCCTTTCTTGGTAAAAAGGTTCTTCATAGACAGGCCAAATGCCGTCCATATCGACATAGAGGGTTTCTTAACTTTATTGACCTTCTTCTCCGAAGTCGGCACCGGCGCCTCAATCGGCTCATGAATGGGGTTGCTGTCGCCGATCAGTTCGCCGTCCAGCATCCGGATAATACGAGTTGAATATTGATCTGCAAGTTCCGGATTGTGGGTAACCATAATAACCAAACGGTCCTTGGCAACTTCTTTCAAAAGTTCCATAACTTGAACGCTGGTTTCCGTATCTAATGCACCGGTAGGCTCGTCGGCTAAAATAATATCCGGATTATTCACCAACGCACGGGCAATGGCCACACGCTGCATCTGTCCTCCGGACATTTCTCCGGGTTTCTTCTTTAGCTGGTCACCTAAGCCTACTTGCTCTAAAGCGCGTTTGGCCCGCGTTCGCCGTTCCTTCTTGGAAACACCGGACAAGGTCAGTGCCAACTCTACGTTCTGCAACACAGACTGATGGGGAATTAAGTTGTAACTCTGGAAAACAAATCCAATGGAATGGTTACGGTACGTATCCCAGTCCCGACTGCCAAAGGTCTTCGTGGACTTTCCGTCAATAATCAAATCTCCTTCGGTATAACGGTCCAGGCCACCGATAATATTCAGCATGGTCGTCTTTCCGCAACCGGAAGGACCTAAAATGGAGACAAACTCGCTTTCCCTAAATTTCAGACTGATTCCTTTCAAAGCCTGTACGTAGTCCTGCCCCGCAGGATAGATTTTCTTAATATCTTTCAATTCTAACACAAATACTCACCCTCTTTGGATTCATTATATCGCCTTTTCTGTACAGTTTTACAGCAAATTTATGAACATTTTATAGACAAAACGAGACCGTCTCCGTTTCGAGACAGCCTCGTAATCGTACTCGCGGGTAAAATATTATTTCACGTCTCCATTTCTGTACTTTTGAATATACGTCTTGGTCATATTCAAATAGAGATACGGATCTTCTTTCCCGTCCTTATTCAGCCAGCGCTCAATGGGATGATTCGCCGGGAAGTCTGAGGTATCCGCCGGCCAAATCGCCGTTTGCTCTGCATATTCATTGATAGAGTTAATAACAATAAAGTTGGGCGTAATGTTGGAACTCAATATGGTTTCCCACTGGGTTTTGTACGTCTCGCCTCTTTTTCTGTATACCTTCTCCAAAGGATGCGGATCTTCAAACCAACCGGGGTTAATGGTGACCAC
>JAGBGO010000039.1 GCA_017935905.1 Clostridia bacterium
GAACAATCGTATGAATACAAATCCATCCGATCATGGGCATCAGCGCCTGGAAGAAAGCGAACATACCTGCGATTCCGCACATCCGCCGCTTGCGCATCCCCGGCTCGCTCAGTCCGTTTGCAAAGGAAACGGAGAAAGCATCCATAGCAAGTCCTACGCCAAAGGCGATACTATATAAGAAAAAGGTAAAAGTTAAATCCATTTTACGCAAGCCCCTTCTTGGGGAGTATAGCATCTCAACTAAAATAGGTCAATATCATTTGCTTCCGCGGCGTGCGGACGTACCATTTTGTGTGATTTTGTTGCTTAACGTAGAAAAAAGTCCCTTCCGGCAGTACACACAGTTGATGATTGACTTGTTCCAGTTCTCGTGTCAATCGGTCTCGTTCTAAAATCATTTTCTTATATAACATCATACAAATCTCCCCCAAGATTTAGTGGTAATATTTAACCACAATTTTACCCGCGTGTAAATTATTTCCCAAATTATTTCCCGCGGTATGCAAAATGCTCAAAAAAGGATATTTACATACCGCAAAAGCAGTTTTTACATACTTTTGCCGCTTATAAGTATGTAAATCTGCACAAAAAGGGTATTTACATACCGCAAAAGCCTCTTTTACATACCGCACCGTTTATGTTATAATACAAACAGACTTCGTTGAGAGAGGAACCACTTCATGCGACATATTTTTATTATGAATCCCAACGCCGGCCGAAGAAAAGAACAGGCGAAACTTAAAGCTACCATTCAGTCGGTGTGCGACGAAGCCCAAGTGTCTTATGAAATCTACGAAACTAAATGTAAAGACGACGGTATGGCGTATATGATTCGCACCGTGAAAGCAGACGCAGACACGCAGTTGCGATTCTATTTTTGCGGGGGAGACGGATCGGTGCTGGAAGCCGCCAATGGATTTTTCGCGTTGCCGGAAGCGGATCGCCAGGGTCGTGTCAGCGTAGGCGTGATTCCCATTGGGACAGGCAACGATTTTATCCGCAACTTTGGACGTGCGGAGGATTTCTTAAATATCAAAGCTCAATTAAACGGCACGCCCGTTCAGATCGATGCAATTGCTTTTAATAATCGTTATGCCGCCAATATGCTGAATATTGGATTTGATTGCCAAGTGGTGAAGAAAGTCAATCAACTGCGGGGACACTTCTTGATGCGAAAAGGACTGGCGTACCCCGTGGGTGTAGCCCTTACGCTGATCAAACATCCGCACACGCGATTGAAGTTGACTTTTGACGACGGCGAAACATACGAAGGCCGTTTCTTGCTTAGTTTTATTGCCAATGGCTGTTACTGCGGCGGCGGTTTCAAATCTGCATCGGAAGCCAAACAAGACGACGGACTTTTGGACGTGATGATGGTGAAACCCATTTCCAGAACGCGATTCATTTCGATGGTGGGCAAATACAAAAAGGGCACCTTGTTAGGTACCCGTGTGGCGGAAAAATATATTGTGTACAAGCAATGTAAATCTGTAACCGTGGAGGCCGCAGCGCAGGCAGACGTGTGTATCGACGGAGAAGTAGAGCCGTTTGGGAAATTACAAATTCAAGCAGAGCAGAAAGTATTTTACTTTTCAGTCCCTAACCAAGCAGCCTCTGTCATTAAGGGTTCGTTGTCCTGATAAATTGCCTCAAATTGGGATAACGGCAGCGGATTCACGCCTAATCCTGCCTCAATCGTATACCCCGGCTTGTTGAAATTCAAAATATACCAATCTTTGTACCCCGCATTGGCAGATTCCGGCGGAGTTTCTTCTAATGCATAACCGGATACTGCCGCCAACCGCCTGCCGATTTCCAAAGCACGAGGCGGTTCCAATCCGTCGTACTTCCAAAAAATCACCTCGCCTTGTGTGTGGTAAGAAAGTGTCAGTTGGTACCCATTTTGGTTGGTAATATTCACCATGGCGCGGGATTCCGGCTCGGAGAGAGGATAAGGCCCCACAAAATCCCGGGGGCCGGGCATCGTGTAGCCTTGGGCGTATTTAATATCTCGCGCAAGCTCCCAGGAAGCGGGATAGTTCAGATTGAGATCGGTGCCGGCAATGTTGGCTTTCCAGCCGGCGGGAAAAGGAATTGCCGGATAATTGGTGGCTAAAATTTGCGCATTTTGATAGGGCCTTGTACCGGGAGCGATGAACCCTGTTACCAAATCCACTCCGTCGGGATTAACCAGGGGGATAAAATCCAAAGTCACGCGACTCAATAATTCTTGAGCAGCGCGCTGGGCGATATTTTCCCCGTAGGCGTAACTTTTAGCAAGATTTTCCAAATAACGCAGCACCACCAGCGTGGTAATCCATTCGTTGGCGTGATGGGCGGCATTATACGCCATTTTTACGTCCCCCTGCCCGATGCGCACCCGCCACAGCGGCCGGCCCAATACCGACTGCCCGATAATGGAGGAACGCAGGAACGCGTATCGTTTCACCAAGCCGTCTATATAGAAAGCGCAGAGCATAGAGTTCATAGGAACCAATGCGGAAACCACCGGAATCAAAAACGGTACCACCAAAGACCGCCCGATAACTAAGTTGTAGGGATTGACTGCCGGATTCGAGATGGCGATGGCGGCGGGGGTGGTGCCGTACTGTTTGGCAATCTTGTAAAATGTATCTCCGGAGACGATGGTATGTGTGGTATATCCGGTGAGAAAGGGGACTAAAAGATTCCAAGTTTCCGGGCCTACAATTCCGTCCGGAACCAGCCTGTAAAATCGTTGAAAGCGGAGTACCGCATTTTGAGTATTCATGCCGAAAATCCCGTCGATTTCTGTTTGTTGGGCTAAAAATCCGGCTCGATACAGCGCCAGTTGCAAGGCAGTCACGTAGGCACCTTGGCTGCCGTAAGAAATTGTTTCCATAAAAAGAAACCTCCCCAATGCAAAATGTGATAGTACATTCTATGCAGCGGAGAGGTAATGGGTTCCGAGTAAAATAGCGGAGAAATTATTTCGCGGGCTCGTCGTCTGTTTCTAACTTCTTGACTTCGCGAATCGCCCAGTTCTTAAATTCGATCAACGTCTTATCCAAAGAAGATTCGATGGTGATCACATCGTCTTTAATGTTTACGATAGTACCGCAGATACCGCCGATGGTCACAATTTGGTCACCCAACATCAAGCTGGAGCGAAGTTTCTCCTCTTGTTGTTTCCGCTTCTTATTGGGGCGGAAAATCAGGAAATAACCAATCAACACGATGAAAAGAATATAGCCGATGGGGAGTATTAAGCTCATCCAGCCGCCACCTTGTTTGCCGCCTGCTGCCGGTGTGGCAGAAGCCTCTGCAGCGGAAACCATCACCATAGAACCTGCGCAAACAACGCCGATGGTGCTAACGAAAGCAATCAACTTCTTAAAAATTTTGTTCATGTTCGTGAACCTCCAAAAAATATTTATTCTTCCGACACAGGCCCGTTATTGAACGTCTGTGCCGTAATACTTCTGATAGAATTCTTTTCTAAAATCCAACAGACTATCATTCATTATAGCATAACGAATCTGTTCCATCAAGTTTAATAAGAAATGTAAATTGTGCAAAGCCACCAACCGAAGACCGTACATCTCGCCGGCTTTCAGCAAATGACGGATATACGCCCGGGTGTGATTGCGACAAGCCGGGCAGTTACACTCCGGATCGATGGGACGGTAGTCGTGGGCATAACGGGCATCCCGCACAATTAAACGACCTTGGGAAGTCATGGCCGTACCGTTTCTGCCGATTCTTGTGGGCAGTACGCAGTCAAACATATCAATACCGCGAATGGCGCCTTCCACTAAATAGTCAGGGGAGCCTACGCCCATCAAATAACGGGCTTTGTTCTCCGGCAGTTCCGGCACGGTTTCGTCCAGCATTTCATACATCAAAGGTCCCGGCTCGCCTACACTTAAACCGCCGATGGCGTAGCCCGGGAAATCCATCGCTACCAAATCACGGGCGGAAATTTTTCGAAGATCTGCATACATACCGCCTTGCACGATGCCGAATAATGACTGCTTCTCTGTGTTGGTATGAGACTTAAGGCAACGCTCTGCCCAGCGGGTGGTCATATACATAGAGTTTTTGGTGTACTCATAAGTGGAAGGGTAGGGGGCACACTCATCGAATGCCATAATAATGTCGGCGCCCAGGGCGTTCTCGATTTCCATGGCTTTCTCCGGGGAGATAAAATGCTTGGAACCGTCTAAATGGGAGCGGAAATGCACGCCTTCTTCCGTAATCTTCCGCAGTTTACTCAAAGAAAAAATCTGGAATCCGCCGCTGTCCGTTAAAATGGCCCGATCCCAATTCATAAACTTATGCAGACCTCCCGCCTCTGCCACCAACTCGTGACCGGGGCGCATATACAAGTGATACGTATTAGAAAGAATAATTCCCGCATTCATCTCGTGAAGTTCGTCGGGAGAAATCCCTTTGACCGAGGCTTGGGTGCCAACAGGCATAAAGGTAGGCGTTTCAATAATGCCGTGGGGCGTATGCAGGCGGCCTAAACGGGCGCCGGATTGTTTACAAGTCTTAATTAGTTCGTAGGTAACAGCGGGCATCTTACACGTCCTCCTTATTTTGTGCGCGGCCTTGGATGAACATCGCATCTCCAAAAGAGAAGAAGCGGTAGCGTTCACGGATGGCCTCGTAGTATGCTTTCAAAATCAGTTCCCGCCCGGCGAGGCTGCTTACCAGCATCAGCAAAGTAGATTCAGGCAAATGGAAATTGGTAATCAGTCCGTCTAACATTTTAAAACGGTAGCCGGGATAAATAAAAATATTGGTCCAGCCGCTTCCCGGTGCGATGGTGCCATCGGGGTTGGATTGAGACTCCAGCACGCGACAAGAAGTGGTGCCCACGGCAATCACACGATGTCCCGTTTGTTTGGCCCGGTTAATTTTGTCGCAAGCCGCTTGGGTAATCTCATAGTATTCGCTGTGCATCAGGTGGTCCTCCACCCGTTCTTCCTTCACAGGGCGGAAGGTGCCAAGGCCCACGTGAAGGGTAACGAAAGCGCAATCAATTCCTCGGGCTTCGATTTCTTCCAGCAGGGGACGGGTAAAATGGAGGCCTGCCGTAGGTGCGGCTGCGGAGCCATTTTCCCTGGAGTACACGGTCTGATACCGCTCCGGGTCTTCCAGCTTCTCCTTGATATACGGCGGTAAGGGCATTACGCCCACCCGATCTAAAATTTCTTCAAAGGCGCCTTTGAAATTAAAACGTACGATTCGATTTCCACCTTCTGCGATCTCTAAAATTTCCGCCCGAAGCAAGGGTTTGCCGCTGCCGTCTATGCCAAATGCAAAGGTGGCGCCGGGTTTGGCTTTCTTTCCCGGGCGAAGCAACACTTCCCAATAGCAGTGGTCCGGCATATCGGAATCAAGTTGACCCGGACGTTCCGGCGTTTGGGAAAGACGTTTCAAAAGCACGAATTCAATGGGGCTTCCCGTAGGTTCCTTCACGCCCAGAAGACGGGCGGGAATCACGCGGGTATCGTTTAATACCAAACAATCACCGGGCTTCAAGAAGTCCAAAATATCGGTAAAATGTCTGTGAGTAATTTCTTCGGTTTGTGTATTTACGACCATCAAGCGGGAACTGCTCCGATCCTGAAGCGGCGTCTGGGCAATCAGTTCTTCCGGCAGGTCGTAGTAAAAATCTTTAACGTTCAACGTGTTATAACTCCTTTATGTTTGAAATGGTAGCACCGGGAATATAGAATTTAATGATTTCATTATATTTCTTTCCCGCTTTGCTCATAGCGTCGGCACCATCCTGGCTCATACCGCAACCGTGGCCATAGCCTTTCACCGTAAGGGAAATCTGCTGCGCCGTTGAGCCGGCATATACTCGAACCCGTTCGTACAAGAAACCGTCCTGTCCCCGAACTGCGTAACTGTCCGGCAGAAAGGAAGTGGTAAACGTATTGCCCTCTAAATACGTACGGGCACGATCGGATAATTTCTTGTTAACGCCGTCTCGTTGGGATTTGATTGACAGTACCGTGCCTACGTCGTAGTTGTACAACTGGGATTTCAGTCCCAAAACGCTTCTTGCTGCTTGCTTTGTCAATACAGCGTCTTGCTTGGAACCTTCTATTAAAAGTTCGATTACCCGGCCGGATTGGGAGCGGGAAATCACGTCCACGTAGTAAACGGTTCCGATATCGACCCCTTGACTGCTCTTTACGTACGTGGCCATTTGGGTGGACAACTGGGATCCACTGAAAGACGGAGTGGAAATTTCCGGCACAGTCCAAGGATCCGGTTTTGATACGTAATAGGCGGGATTGGACCACCAAACGTTGTTTGCGGTTTCAATATAACCGCCGCTGTTGGCAGAATAGAATAAGTTGCTGATAATACTGCCGTTGTAGGAAAGTACCAATTCTTTGGTGCCGTTTACGGCTTCCGTGGAATTATAATGTTCTCCTTGGGAACCCCATTGATTGGTGTAGCCGCCGTACATCTGGGAGTTTACGTCGCAATAAAGGTGGAAATATGCACTGACGCCGCCGTTCTTTAGTGCGCCGTAGGCTTTCGTCCGAGCCAATATCGCCTGGGCTTTCAATCCTTCAACGCGAATATTATATTCCCAGTCAGAACCGGCAATCATCTCTGCCGGTACAACGCTGTATAAATATTTCTCTACTTCCAGTTCGTTAATTACGTACATATTGCCTTTATTCACCCGGAAGAAATCGAAATCACCCCGGAAACGTTGCTTGCCCATACGAATTAAGGCTGGTATCGTGCTGCCTTGCAAGGTGAAAGGATGCACCCGCAATCGCGTGGTTGCGCTGCTGGACAGGATCAGCACCGTGGCGGTGCCCACGTCTGCCTGTACCGCGTTGCTGCCGGAATCAAAAGTCGAAATCGTGTACTTGGTTCCCGCTAGCGGCGCCGCAAGCAGTTCCCACACGTTCTTTCCTGTGCTGTCTTTCCCGGTGGCAGTGGGTTCCGCACTGTAAAAACCGGCGCCCACAAACCATTGTATACCGTTGTGCAGGTAAAATACGGGTACGCTGACGCCTGCGTCTGCCAACATTTGCCGAATCTCGTACAGTGCGTATTGTGCTTCTGCAAAATTGGCAGTGCCTTGCGTCAATTTCAAGTGCCAGCCGCTGCTGTTTTTGATTACCAGGGAATCCGTTCCTTTAAATCCAACCGCCGGTACGTAAGTGGTGCCGGAAATAACACCAATGGTACCGCCTGTATCCGAGGCTGTGTTAAAACGGTCAACAGCAGTATTACCATGTTTCATACCAATCTTTACTAATCGATCAGTAGGCACGGGCTCCTGGGGAAAAGGTGTCGGTGTCACAACCGGTTTCGGCGTAGGCGTCGGTGTAGGTGTGGCAGTTGGGGTGGGCTCTACCGTGGGCTGTACCGTAGGCGCCGTGGTGGGATCTGCCGTGGCGGCTACTGTAGCCGTTGCCATTGCAGTTTCCGTTGGGGACAAAGAAGCCGTTCCTTCCACCTCTTGCGCCTGTGCGCCACCGTTCATAAAGCCAATCCAAACCAGGACGGCGGCTAAACAAAAAAGAACTAGATAGAATTGTTTTTGTTTGAACGTGCGTTCCTTCATAGCCTGCCCTCACTGTTAATTCCAGTTACTCAATGCTTTCTGCAACAAAGACGTTAAATCTACGTCCGTGTAATTCTCTGTATTTACAGTTACTTTGTATTTATTAGAGCGAAGTAAATTTGCCGTTTCTTCTTGCACACAGAACAAACGGGTCCATTCCTTCATCTCTTCCGTATCTTTCAAGGTATCGAAGGTGGCGAAGCTGTCTGCACGAAGCACGTACACTTCTTTCTCTGTTTCAACGACGGAAATCTCGCCGACTTGCGCGTTCACAGACCAATCGTAGATCTTTTCGAAGGACGTTTCCATCAGTTTCGTAATCCGCACGCTACCATTACAGGCGAGGATGCTTTCATCGGTACAATGCTTCTTAATTAAAGCCACCATATCGCTGCCGGACTGAATTTTTTGTGCTAACTCTTGCGCCAATTTCACTTTCTCTTGTTTTTGAGCTTCTGTAAGATCTTGTAATGAAATAGGCAACACGGTTGCATTGCAGCCGGCAAGATAATCTTTATATTCTTCATAAGCCCGCTCTTGGTTGTCAATACCGGTATCGGCATTTGCTTCGCACTGTGCATTGTATTTCTCAATCACAGCCCAATCTTTCCAAAATTGCGTATACTGTTTCTTGGTGAGGCCGTAGTAATAATCATAATAAGCATCGCCTTTCAAAATGCGGGTACCGACTTTCTTTTGTTTGTCGTATTCCGTTTTGAAAGATTGCTCTAATTCTGCAACGTCCTCTTTGGAAAGCGTAATCTTTGCAGCCTTTGCTTCCCGAAGTCTGTATATATACTCTTTTGCGAAATTCAACGTGTCTTCTTTCAACGTTTCGTTCAGTTGCGTTAATTTGGTCTCGCCTTCCAAACGATATTGGGCATCCTCTTGATTTAGCAATAACGTGGAGAAAAAGCGGAATTGATTCTCGTAAATCTTGGTGTTCTCAATGGTCAACACCACGCCGCCCTTCTCTACTTTGTGCGTATTTCCGGAAAGCAATAAAACCAATACGACGACACATACTGCAGTGACCAAAATCAATGCAGATGCTAAAATAATGGACAGTGTATTATTCCCATTCTTCTTCCTCATACGCGTAACCCTTTCTTCTTTTGTAAAAAAACTTTATTTACTGTACGTCTTCGTTCATATCACTCTTCATTGCGGAGAACGTATTGAATACGAAATGTAAGTAATACGTATCAATTAAAGTGCGAATCACCCATGTAAAAATTAAAAGGACCACACCCAATATACCGGAACCCCAACCGTAGTGAAGTGCCAGCAATGCTGCACGCAGCCCTAAATTCAATACGAGGAACAGCAACGTTCTGGGGAGTAAATACCAACAATAAGCATTTACCATGCGGAAAGCAATTCCAATGCCGCCTTTGGGGAAACTGATCAAAGCGGGGATGGAGAAACTAAGATACATCGCATAGAAAATAACGGCAAAAATATCCACCAAAATCGTTAAAATACAAACCAGCAACATAGGGAAGAATAGGGAAGAAGAACCGGTCAGGAACATCTTCACCGACAGCACGGAGGGAACTAACGTGTACAGGAATAAAACAACGAACACAACGGTTGCCGGAATTGCTGCCAAGAAGAACAAAGTCAGTTTGGTAAAATGACGGCTGATACCGGTGCGCATCTCCGCGGGCACCTTCTCTTTTTCTTCGGAAGCGCACAGCATTTGATGGTAAAATCCCGAATAACTGAAACCTAATATGGCAGAAATTGCTACCAATAAAAGAATTACAAGTAAGAATAATATGAGTAAGAGCGAAGGGTTTCGGAAAGTCAGACCCAACTTCTCCAACAGTCCGTTTAAGTCGGTCAGATAATTGCCGCCAACGATCGCACCCCAAGTTCCGTAATCTTTCGTGAGTACATTGTATTGCTCAAGGATACAAAAGAAAAACGTGGCGATTGCCGTAAAAACAAACAATGCCGGTCGCTTCCGGAATTTAAGCAGAATATTTCGAATTGCATCTACCATAGAAACGTCTCCTTATTCAGCAAAATATACGCATTCATTATAACACGATTTGCCTTCGTTGTCTATGACAAGCGCATTGACAATTCTATGGAAATATGCTATTTTTACAGTAGCAATTAAATACCTCGGAAGGGGAGTAGCTTGATACTCGGAAATCAACATCTTGGTGTATTCCAAAACACCTGGTTTTCGGGCCCGGTTGCAGGGAAAGTCAGACCTTCGACAGGATGATATTTATTATCTGTCTGTCGGAGGGTTTATTGTTTTATTGTACACAATTGTGTAAGGAGGAGATATCCATGAAACATTATTTGAATGCTGCAGACGCTGTGTTGGAACACATGCAGTCTGCACCAAACGGGTTGTCTGAGAGTGAGGCAAGCAAACGCCTTGAGGCGAACGGAAAGAACCGCCTTGCGGAGGGGAAGAAGGAAAGCTTGATTCACCGCTTTTTCAAGCAACTGGCAGAGCCTATGACCATTATTTTGTTGGTTGCGGCGGCTATTTCTGCGGGATTGGAAATTTATAACGGTGTGGCCAGTGGCCATTGGGCATTCCCGTCAGACGTAGTCATTATCCTTGCGGTGGTATTAATTAACGCGGTATTAGGTGTTTTCCAGGAAAGTAAAGCTGAGAAAGCTATTGAGGCGCTCCAGGAAATGTCTAAAGCACAGTCAAAAGTTATTCGGGACGGCCGACAGATTACAATCCCCAGCGAAGATTTAGTGGTGGGTGATATTATTGTATTGGAAGCCGGCGACGCAGTTCCTGCAGATGCACGAATTCTGGAATGTGCTTCTATGAAGATTGAAGAAGCCGCCCTTACCGGTGAATCCGTTCCTGTAGATAAACGAGTAGAAGCCCTCAATTCCGGAGACAACGGAGACGTTGCTTTGGGCGATCGAAAGAATATGGTCTTTATGGGCAGTACAGTGGTATATGGACGAGGTAAAGCCGTTGTTGTGGCCACGGGTATGGATACGGAAATGGGTAAGATCGCCAATGCCCTTGCCCAAGCTGAAGAAGGCAAGACGCCTTTGCAGTTGAAATTGGCCGGTCTGAGTAAGATCCTTACGTATTTGGTTATTGGTATCTGTGTCGTTATCTTTGCAGTGAACCTTATTCGGGAAGCGATTGGCGGCCAGTTTGGTGCGAAGATTATTTTGGATACGTTTATGATTGCCATTTCTTTGGCAGTTGCGGCAATTCCGGAAGGATTAGCAACGGTAGTTACAATCGTGCTTTCCATCGGCGTTACGAATATGTCTAAGCGCAATGCTATCATTCGTAAGTTAACCGCCGTAGAGACGCTGGGTTGCACCCAAATTATTTGTTCGGATAAGACCGGAACGTTGACCCAAAACAAGATGACAGTAGTGGACCATTACGGTTCGGATGAAACCCTGCTGGCTACCGCAATGTCTATGTGCTCCGATGCACAGCTAGATAAAGAAGTGGGGGAGGCTGTGGGTGAACCTACTGAATGCGCGCTGGTCAACTACGCTAATAAATTGGGCTTAGATAAGAACGTGCAGACGTTAGAATTGGTTCGCGTGGGCGAAGTTCCCTTTGATTCCGGCCGTAAGATGATGTCTACGGTACACAAGAACGCAGAAGGTCAATTGATTCAATTTACAAAAGGCGCGCCGGACGAAGTACTCAAGCGTTGTACCAAGGCTTTGGTAGACGGTGCGGTTGTGGATATGACGGATGAAATTCGTGCTGATATTTTGAAAGCCAACAAGGCCATGGCGGACCAAGCCCTTCGTGTATTGTCCGCAGCGAAGAAAGATTTGACGGCGGAACCGAAAGAATACACTGCGGATGTTGTAGAGAAGGATCTTTGCTTTATCGGTTTGGTGGGCATGATCGATCCTGTTCGTCCGGAAGTTAAACCGGCGATTGACGAATGTCGCAGTGCGGGAATTCGTCCTATTATGATTACAGGTGACCACAAGGATACGGCTGTGGCAATTGCAATGCAACTGGGAATTATTACTTCTGCGGATCAAGCCATTACCGGTGCTGAGCTGGATGAGATTTCTGACGAAGAGTTTGAAACGGCGGTTGAGAAGTTTTCGGTTTACGCCCGCGTTCAACCGGAACACAAGACCCGCATCGTCAATGCTTGGCGGAAGAAGGGTATGGTTACGGCTATGACCGGTGACGGTGTCAACGACGCACCTTCTATTAAGAATGCAGATATCGGCGTGGGGATGGGTATTACCGGTACGGACGTTACCAAGAACGTTGCAGACATGATTTTGGCAGATGATAACTTCGCGACCATTGTTTCCGCAGTTGGAGAGGGACGTCGCATTTATGATAATATTCGGAAAGCGATTCAGTTTTTGCTTGCCTCCAACCTGTCTGAAGTGCTTTCGATTTTCTTTGCAACGTTGATTGGCTTTACGATTTTCCAACCGGTACACCTGCTTTGGATCAATTTGATCACAGACTGTTTCCCGGCGCTTGCTTTGGGTATGGAGAAACCGGAAGCAGATATTATGAACCGTAAACCCAGAGACGCGAAAGAAGGTATTTTCGCAGGCGGTCTCGGTGTGGCGGTTGCTTACCAGGGATTTTTGGTAACGTTGATTACCATGGCTGCATACGCTGTTGGATATTTCTGGTTGGCTGATATTCGCCATAATGCTTCTCCTGCGGCGCTGGGTACCAGCATGGCGTTCTTAACGCTGTCTATGGCGGAAATCTTCCACGCATTCAATATGCGCTCGCTCCATGGTTCTATTTTCAAAATGAAGTCTCAAAACAAATGGTTATGGGGTGCCGGTGTGCTGTCTTTGTTACTGACCACCGTTGTATTGGAAGTTCCGTTCTTGGCTACCGCTTTTGACTTAGCACAACTGGATTGGATGGAGTACGGCATCGCAATGTTACTGGCAATTTCGATCATTCCCATTGTTGAGATTGTGAAGTTGATTCAGCGCAAAATTCAGAAATAATTTATTGGAAAAAGTCTTTTGACAAACTTGTCTCCTTTGGGTACAATGAAGAAACATTTTACCCGAAGGAGATTTTTTATGCCTAAACTAATCAGCAGCGACAGCATTTCCATTCAGAAAGCCATTATCCATTTTCTGGATTTGAATACAACGGAAGCGGTGGTTTCCAACAAAACCACGGCCATTGATGACGATATCGACGACTACTTGAAAGCCCACATTGAGAAGGCTTTTAACAGCGACGATATTAAGAAATGTGAATTTGAGAGGGAAGGTTTCGTGTCTCAAAACTTAACGGATCTGCGCCACAATTTTGTGGAGTTTTCCCAGGAGCTGGCACGCCGCTTCTTCGGCGTGATGCAAGATGCGGGCACCATTCCCAGCGGCGATCTGATTGAAGTGCTGGCCAATATCGGACCGGAGGAGTTTTTCTGCGTTTTCAAGATGAATTACAAGACGTCTTTTGTACACGAATTTCGTGCCATTGCAGAAACCCATTCCATCAATTTTGTGAAGCACCACGGCATTTTACCGGGAAAAACCGCCAAACTGGACGAGGCCTTCCTCATCAATCTGGACACCCGGGAAATTTACCTTTTGGAGAAGAAATTTGAAATTAACGGGGTGAAAGATTTTTACATATCACCGACTATTTTAGGTTGCACCGATACCTTGTCGGTGAAGAGCCAGGTACAGTTGGTGCGAAAGACGGCAGAGAAGATTTACCAGGAACACTACGGAGAAACTGTGGATATGAAGCCCCGTGTGGCAGAAGCTATTTACAAAGAGCTTCATGCCCAGGAACAGTTCAAAATTGAAAATATTTATGAAAATTTTACCGACGCTTTCCCGGAAATGGGTCCCGAGTTGCGCTCGGCGATGGAAGGCTCGCCTGTGGAGGCCCATAAATTGCAGCCGGTGCCGGATTCAGAGTACAAAAAGATTGCCCGACAGACGGTGAAGTCCAATTTCGGCGTGGAAGTTAAGATTCCCACAAAGATGTACAGCAACAAAGAGGCGGTGGAGTTCATACATCATCCGGACGGGTCCGTATCGCTGCTGATTAAGGGGATTGTGAACGGGAAAGAAGAGTCGTGATGCGGGTGTTGACGCGGCGCTTCACTTTAAATTTGTAAAATTTCAATTTTAAGTGAAGCTTTTTGGAAAATGCTCATACCTTTTCGATAAAAAGGCTGATTTATAGTGAAAAACAAGGTTTTGGATAGAGAAAATTCACTCCATTTCGCCAGTTTCGGTAAAATGGAGTGAAATATTTTTTCATTCAATTATTTAGCTTTCTTTTTTACCAGCACGATACAAACTAATGCGGCTGCTGCGACAAAAACGATGCCGCCTGCGATGATGCCCCAAATGTAGCCGGGCAGGCCGAAAGGCGCGGGTTCATCCGGTGCAGGGGTGGTCGGCTCCGGCAAAGAAGTCATAAAGGAGAACATGAAACGTCCGCCGGGAGCAACGTCTCCATATTGGTAGAAGTCCAGGATATCGCCGCTGTCTTCCGTAGCGCCGTCTTCCCGGGTGTTGTCCGTCCACTTAAAATTAAAGCTCAAATCATTGGTGTCGGATAGACCTAACAAGGAACGGGGAATCGCAATTTGAAGCCTTTTTCCCGACACGGAGAAAGAAACGGTTCCCACTTGCTCAAACTTCCAACCGCCCAAAGAACGCTCCACCACAGCCTTGCCGTCTTTGGGAGAAACTCGGTTTACCACGTACTCAAAACCTTCCCAATTCTTGGAGATTCCGGTGGGATCCGTGTCCAGCAGCAAACGCATCCAGGCCGGATCGGAAGAAGCCGTTAAATCCTCTAAGGTTTCCACCATAAAGTAGAGATTCTCTCGGTCGTAAGCCACTTTGGACGTGATAATATCGTTGCGCATAGTGTGGTTCTCGTAATGGGTGCCTTTGGCGCCGCTGATGTTTCGCTCCCGGGTGCTGCGGGCGTAGTGATTGTACGCTAAAGAAACGTCTGCCCATTCATCTGAAGATGCGAAAATATCAATGGTTTGCTGCACGTTGGATTCCGGGGTGGCAATCGGCGGTGTTTGCACGCCTTTGTATCTGCGGATATTTTCCACCATCTGATAATAATAGTGGTCTTTCAGAACGCCCTTGGAAGGTTCGATGTCCCGGCTGTATGCGTCGGTAAAATTATCGGAAAATGCATTGGTTGTTCCTTGCCATTCCCGGTTTCGCTGGGCAATCCACTCGTTGAATCCGGTAATAAAAATGAAATCTGGATCTACTTCCAGGGCATAATCCCATTGCTGTTGGAAATTCAAACCGTACAAATACGCATCCTTGGTATCTTTGTCGATGGTGACGGAAACGCCGTTTTTCATATAACTGTAGGCATAATCTCCGTCTGCCCAGCCTCTGCCGTGTAGACCGCCGCGCGGGTCGTTCTGCGCCACCATTTCCATGCTGCCATCCTTATTTGTGCGGATATTCTGGGCAACGCTTACGGTCATTTGCTCCACGGTCCCGTCTGCGCGCACACCGTGCTTCGTTTGGGGATATGCGGAGCACCAACCCCATACTTTATCGCTGTAATTAAAGGATTCCTGGAAATACAAAGGATTGTTAATGCGGAAGGTGAAGAAATCGGCAATCTCTTTCTCCGCCGGCTTGGATACGTCCAGAGAAGCGGCGTGCCCCATAATCAAAGGCTTGCCTTCCCAATAAAACCATAAATCCTTGTAGCGCTCTTTCTCGTACAAGCTTTTGTAAATGGTGCGAAGTTGCAATTTTCCGTTCTCTCCGGCTGCAAAACTGATTAAGAATGCAATCTTCGGCACGTTGACGCCGTCTTGTTTGGCTTCCTCAAAAATCTTGCAAAGGAATAAAAAACTGTCGTTAAATGTTAAAGAACCGTTGGAACAGTCGAAGAAAATCACGTCTACGCCGGCATCTGCCAGCAGTTCTGCGTGCTTCCGGATGACGTAGGCGTCGGCACCGTTATAATAGCCGTAAAGCGGCTCGTTCCACCAAAGTACCGACTTGTTCTGCCAAGCACTGTGGTTGTAGTCGTTTTGGGCATCGGGGGCCTGGGCTATAATCTGGGTGATATTGCCCGGCTCGTAATTTCGCCAGTGATTAAACCAAATCCAGTAGAAACAGCCCACCGTTTTGTCTTTTCGCAGGGTGCCCACGTCTTCGTAGCCGCTTAATGTTCTGCCAAGACCGTCTACGGCGGTCCAGGTATCCGGCAGAATACCGTCTTGGGAGACGGAAACTGGGGGCTCTTCCGCAGAAATGGGTAAAATGGGTACTTGTGCAAACCCCATAGCGAGGAAAAGCACTAAGCTGACGATACATACCAACCACTTTTTCATAAAAAGCCTTCTTTCCTTTCGATTTCAGTCAAATATAATCATATAACGACGGACAGTATTTGTAAATAGAATCACAAAACTTCCTCTAAATATGGGATAGACTGGGCAGCACCCATACGGGAGACGGAAATACCGGCGGCTTTGGAAGCTCGTTCCATAGAGGCCTGCACAGAAAGTCCTTTCACTATAGAGGCAATAAAATAGCCGGTGTACGTATCGCCGGCAGCGGTGGTATCCACCGCTTGTACCGGGTAAATGGATTGCTTGTATACGCTTCCTTTAGTCCAACAAAGGCTGCCTTCAGACCCTAACGTAAGTACAAGATTGGAATTTGGATACATTTTACCGAAATTCTCCAAAATCTCCTCCGGATGAATGCTTCCGAACAAAGCTTCGCCCTCCACTTCGTTGCAAAACCACCAGGTTACGTCCGATAGCGGCAATGTTTGGACATTCGCGCCAAGCGGGGAGGGGTTGAATACAATCTGCATCCCTTTCTCACGCGCGACTGCAAAAGCTTCAGGAAGGCCGCTGGTTTCGTTCTGGAGTACCAGAAAATCGCCGGGGACCGCATCCTGTAAAAAGGTCTCTATGTACGCCCGGTCAATCTTGTGGTTGGTGCCTGCATACAGCAAAATGCAATTTTGCCCACGGGGATCTACTTGAATCATGGCATGACCGCACGGTTCGGATGCCCGGGTGATGCGACTTACGTCTGCACCGGCGGCTGAAAGGGTGTCGATCAAAAATTGCCCGTTGTCTCCTACCACGGCACCGTGGATGACTTCTGCACCGGCTTTGGCCAATGCCACCGATTGGTTGAGACCTTTTCCTCCGGGGAAGGTTTGCAAACTTTCCGAAGACAGCGTTTCTTTTGCAGCCACAAAATGGGGCACTTTGTATACGTAATCAATATTAAGGGAACCTAAATTATAAACTTTCATCAAAAACCTCCTAACGTGCGGAACAAATCTTCCATCAAGGCATCCCGGTGGATGTGATAGACGTACCGAATCAAATGATTTTGCTGCGAAGGGGCATACTGGAAATCATATTGGGGCAGGGGCGCGGGAAGCAGTTGATCGTCCATAAAACGGTGGTTTTCATTGAGTAACCAAGCAACTGCCGTAACGTCCCAAATGGGGCGGGTCCAGGGTTTCCCGGAGGCATAGGTCTCGGCTGCTTCTTCTGTGTGTGCGTACAGATAATCGCACAAAGCGTTCTTTCCTTTCAGCCAGCAGGCAAGTTCTGCTTTTCCTGTAGCGAAACTGCTTACAACCCCCATACAGGGAAGCTGCACCAGGGGGATTCCGCAACTGAACACGATTCTGGCCCCGGCAATATCCTGCATCATATTAAACTCTGCTGCGCCGTGACTCGGCCAGTGATGCCCGTGTCCTCCTAACCAAACCAATACGCAATTTTCTTTCATAGCAGGATTTCGTAAAATGGCGGAAGCGACGTTTGTAATGGCGCCAATGGCAACGATATATAAAGGGTGCTCCGGGGTATAACCGTTGGCTAATTCTGCAAGAAAATCCGTTCCGTCGGAAGGCACCGGCGTTTTCTCGTCGGGCAAGTAGTGGGATGCGCCTTGGTAGACATTTTTTTCTAATTCTGTATGACCGGATAAACGGAGCAACTTCAAAATTTCGTGATAACTCTTGATCATGCCGTCTTCGGGACCGGTAGAATTGTCATTGTAAAAAGGCGCTGCACAAATGCCTTGTACGTGAAATTTCTCGCTATGTCCTAACATATAACTAATGGCGAATTGGTCGTCAATTTCGTTGTATGCGTCTGTATCCAATACGACGTCAATCGGCCCTGCCGGGGGAGTTAGATTCTTTATATATTGTTCTTGTGTCATCGGATTGTCTCCTTTCGTGCTTTCAGTATAGCACAAGAAAGTTTTTCGGAATATAATGTTTTCGTTTGATTTTTATACGTTTTGGCTTTTTTGTAGTTTTGTGCTATACTGCACTCGTAGGAGGTGCGCCGGGTAAAATGTTTGAGAACGTATCACTTGTTTCCGTTTGGGACGCTAAAAAGTTTGAGAATGAGGCGGTCACTTATCACGATCATCCTTGTTATGAACTGGTTTATTACGAAAAAGGGAGAGGCACGACTACCTTGCAAGATAAGACGTATACTTTTGTTGAAAATACGTACACCGTGATCCCACCCCACTTGCTCCATAATGAAAAACATCAAATAGACGGACACGTGATTTGTCTCACGTTTCAAGGAGAACTTCCTTCTATGCCGCTCTTTCGTGAGGATGATTCCGGTGCGGTACGGCAACTGTTACATACGTTGCTTGCTGAAATTCGGGATCAACGGTATGGGTATCAAACCATTTTACAGACCTCCCTCCAAGCCCTCTTGGTGCACGTACTTCGCGGGCGGCATAGCGCCGGTGGAGAGAAAAACGTAGCCTACGTTGTAGGCTATTTACAGCAAAATTATCGGGATCGGATTGTGCTGGCGGATTGTGCAAAACAATTGAATATTAGTTATGATTATTTTCAGCATAAATTTAAAGAACACACCGGGATGTCACCCAGAGGTTTTCTTCTTCACTGTCGCATCGATGCGGCAAAGAAACTGTTGGAACGTACATCACTGGATTGCACGGAGATTGCGTATCGATGCGGATTCTCTACTTCTGCCCAGTTTGCGATGCTGTTTAAGCGGGAAGTGGGCGTGTCTCCGCTGCAATACCGCAAAAGGGACTCATAACCCTCGATCTTTCAAATCTTTCACCAGTTGAACGTAGAATTCCCGCACGTCGAAGCCTTTGATGTTCTGTCGGTTCAAATCCACCACGTCACCGTGGGAAATCCCACGCAAGCCGGTAGCCCGTAACAATGTGTAGCGTTCGCCCCAATGGAAAGAAGGCTCACTGACTAATCCGTCGTTGGCACCGTCAAATCGTTTTACGATCATATACGAAATATTCAAAGGAAACTTGCCGCTGTAGGCGTATTTCATCACAGAACCGAAACTTTGACAAAATACCCCTTCCGGTGTATGCAGTTGTTCGTTGAGGGCTTTGCAGGACGTGTCCGTTAAATCTCCGGCGGCTTGCAGGAAATCCACATTCTGCTCACCGACTTTTCGCAATGCTGTGTTGTAGGTTTTTGCAAAACGGTTCCGTACAAAAGCGGGTGTTTTGGATAAAAAGTAGGTGGCATATCGGCATCCGTGGTGCGGCGTGTTTATGGTCGTAAGGGAGGCAACCTTGTGGGCCATGCCCAATTCGGAGAGTACGTAACGGCAATCCAATCCGCCCTTGGAATGGGCTATAATATTGACTTTCTCCGCACCGGTTTCTTGTAGCACCTGTTCAATACGGTCTGCAATTTGCCGGGCACTGATGGGGACGATGGCAGCAGATTCGTGATTTCCATAGAATATGGTTGCGCCGTTGTATTCCAATTCCTTTGGAATACGCCCCCAATAATTGATATATTTGTAGTCCCGGAAGAAAAAACCGTGCACCAACAAAAGCGGGTACTTGGTGGCGCAGATTTTTTGTTCTTTCCGGGCTTTGTTGACGTTTTCTTTCTTGGTTTCAAACATGCACTCTTCTACCACGATTTTGCTGATGAAAATTAACACCAACAAATTGATCCCGGGAATCCATCCGCAAAGGGCGCCGATGATACGATGTTTAATACCTAACTGTATAGAAGTTAAATAGATGCAAAGGATGCTGTTCCAGAAGATTAGAAAGTGGACCCCGAAACAGAACAACAGATTCCAAAGATAAAGGGTCGTCTCCGCCGGAATGAGGCGAAACGCCAGATAAATCTGCATGCCGGTGGAAAAGAGGGTAGACAGGTAAAAGGCGCACAAGAGCAATGCTCCGTGGTAACACACACGCAAACGTTTACTGTGGGAACGGATAAATAAAAATCCGGCAAAAAAGTTGATGAACAAGAAAAGCGGAACAATCCAAAATAAACTTTGGGGATTTTCGTACACCCAAAGAAAACTATTTGTAATCAAACCGATAATCCCTGCGTAGGCAAATGTTGCGAAAACAAACCCGACGCTCATACGCTCACCTCGTGAGGTATTATAGCATAAAGCGACGGGTTGGAAAAGATAGGAAAACGTATTGTTTTGTCTTACTGTTCTAACTGGCGGCCCAACACTGTGGCGGCGGCCTGACACAGTTTCTTTTCTGTATCGCTGAGCGTCGTTTTGTTATCGGTAGCGAAAAGAATGATGCCACCCATTACGTCCCCGTGGGCAATGACCGGGGTGATCATCATAGACGAAATAGCTTCAGCACTGATGCCTTCAAAGAATGCGGATTGAATTTCCCGCTTGTCTGTGAGAATCACCGTGGCCCGCTCTTCCATATTTTGCAGCATGGATGCCGGCACACGGCGATTCAAATATTCTTTCTTAGGGGCACCGTGCACGGATACCACCGTGTCTCGGTCGCAAATGAGTGCCGGGTGTCCGGAGGCTTTGGAAAGGCTTTCCGTAAATTGGTTGGCAATTTCTGTAAGATCCGTCATGGCAGAATATTTATGGAGGATGACACCGCCGTCTTCGCTGACAAAAATCTCTAAGGGATCGCCCTCTTTGATTCTTAACGTGCGCCGCATTTCTTTGGGGATTACCACACGGCCGAGATCATCAATTCTTCTAACAATTCCTGTTGCTTTCATATATCCGTTTCTCCTTAAATTACAAATTGTGTTGTTAGTATTTGTGATTTAAGGAAATTTATACTTTATAAAACATCTTTTATTGATTGCGGTAGACGGATGGAGTCGTACCCTCTATTTCTGCAAATTTGCGGTTAAAAACACGCAAGGAATGAAAGCCACATTCCAAGGCGATTTCAGTAATTGTTTTTCCGGTGGTTTTCAAAAGCTTTTTGCTTTCTTGTATGCGCAAGTAGTTTACATACTGATTGTACGTTATCCCGATACTTTTCTTGAAAAGTTTGGAAATATATGCATAATCAAAACCCACAGATGCTGCCGCGTCATAAAGCAGACATTTTTGCTTATAGTTTTCATTTACATACAGTAGTACGGATACAACTTTATCTTGTGAAAACAAATTCTTTTTTTCTGCGTATGTTCTTTCCTTATCAAATTCTCCGCAAATCTCGTAAGCCGCTGAACGATAAAGAAACGGATTGTCAACGGTTTTTGGTGACCATGCAAACTCAAACAAGTTATCCGTTGGAATAAAATTTCCGCTTCCATAATAATCCGGAACAAGATCCGGAGAAAAAATACATATATTGTGTGCACTGTTTTCAATTGCTCTATAGGAATGATATTGAAACGGAAAAATCAATACTGCCTGACCTGACTTCAGCATATATGTCCGTTTGTCAATCACAACTTCAGAAGTACCTCTGGTTTGCATATATAATTCAAATGAGCGATGAATATGGGACATAAAAGAAAAATTTTGTCCGACGAAAATGCTGAACTCCCCCTCGTTAAATGAGTGTTCTTTTTCAAAAAACATAATATCATACACCTTTTATGACTAATTTTGTCTTATATTGTACCACAAAAGGCATAGAACATCAACGTAATGTTTTATATAATCAAACCATCAAAAAACGAAAGGAGTATTCCTATGAATAAAACAAAAAAGGTACTTATTGTATACGGAGGTTGGGAAGGTCATGATCCTTGTGGCGTTGCGAACGTGTTTGCAGAAATACTCGAAAAAGAGAACTTTGAGGTAACAAAATCAGATACCCTTGATGTTTTTCTAACCGATTTAACAAAGTATGACCTCATTGTACCTATTTGGACAATGGGTTCTTTGACAGCAGAACAAGAAAGTAATGTGTGTGCGGCAATTGCAGCAGGCACGGGCATTGCCGGTTGCCACGGCGGAATGTGTGATGCCTTCCGAAACAACACGGACTGGCAATTTATGACCGGTGCACAATGGGTTGCACATCCGGGAAACGGAAAAGTGACCTACGAAGTGAATATCAACAAAGCCTCTTCCAGTTCCCTTATTGAAGGCATTGATGATTTTACGGTTACAAGTGAACAGTATTATATTCACGTCGATCCCGCTGTTGATGTTCTTGCAACCACCACCTTTACCTATCCGGGCAATCACACGGCCAATGGTAAAGTGCTCGTCCCCGTGGCCTTTACGAAGCGTTGGGGACAGGGAAAAGTATATTATAACAGTTTGGGACATAACCGATATATTTTTGACATTCCGCAAGTCAGAGAAATGATGCGTCGCGGTTTCTTGTACGCAGCAAGATAAAAACGGAGGAACAACGATCATGAAATTAGGAATTATAGGATGTGGAAACATAAGCGATATATATCTAAAAAATCTTACAACCGTTTTTAAAAATGTCACGGTGCAAGCCGTTTGCGATATTGATACCGCCAAGGCCACTGCACAGGCGCAGAAGTATCATATAGAAGGAGTCCTGACTCTGGAGGAAATGCTTGCAGATCCGGAAATAGATATTGTACTAAATATCACAACCCCTCAGACACATTACGATATTTGCAAAAAGGTGTTGCTTGCAGGCAAGCACGTATATGTTGAAAAGCCATTATCTCTTTCTTATTGTGAAGGCAAAGAGTTGTTGTCTATCGCTAAAGAAAAGGGTCTGTATATCGGCGGTGCACCTGATACATTTTTGGGTGCAGGCCTTCAGACTGCGATAAAGCTGATAAAAGAGGGCGCAATTGGCAAGCCGGTGGGTGGTGCGGCATACATGTTGTGCCCTGGTCATGAAAGCTGGCATCCCTCCCCTGAATTTTACTATGATATCGGCGGTGGCCCTCTGTTTGATATGGGACCCTATTATATCACGGCTTTGGTACGGCTGTTGGGCCCTGTAAAAAGTGTATATGCTGTAGGAACAAAGGCGTTTGCAGAAAGAACAATCACCAGCACGCCTAAATTCGGACAAAAAATCCCCGTTAAGGTCGATACACACAATGTGGGTATCCTTTCCTTTGAAAATGGTGCGGTTATTACACTGGTAACAAGCTTCGATGTTGTAGCACACACGATGCCCAACATTGAACTCTACGGCACAGATGGAAGTATGAAAGTTCCTGATCCGAATATGTTTGGCGGCTCCGTGCAACTGGCTACACGGAAAGAACAACAATTTACCGACGTACCGCTGATCAGCAGATATAGTGAAAATTCACGTGGAATAGGCATTTCCGAAATGATTCTTGCTATTAACGAAAACCGAACAAACAATGCTTCGGGCGAACTTGCGCTACACGTGCTTGAAATTATGGAAGCGTTCCTAAAAAGCGCCGAAAGTGGAGCACCTGTTTTTATTGAAAGTGTTCCGTCACCTGAAATAGCATTGGATTGGAATGTTGAAATTGGCGAATTAAAAACAAGGAACTGATTTGAAGAGGCAGTCTCTCATTCTGCAATTACAAGATTCATACTTTTTTGAATTGTTTTAAAATTGGAATGTGTTTTTTTGAAAAATTGGCATTCCGTTTCTCCTTAAAATTTCAAATTACGAATCATTGACTTTTGTTTATCTGATTCTTATAATGATGTCACACAAAGGTCCGGAAAGGAAGTCTGTCTATGAAGAAAATTACGATTATCGGTGCCGGTATGATGGGATCTGCCCTTGCTTTTCCCGCAAGAGAGAACGGCAATGAAGTTCATCTGGTAGGCACGCATTTAGATCGGGATATTATAGCGGGGTGCCGACGAAACAACCGCCACCCTAAATTCGTCAAAGACTTTCCTGCGGGCATTACTTATTATCAAATCGAAGAACTGGATCAAGCCATAGAGGACGCAGATTTTATTATCTGTGGCGTCAGCAGTTTTGGCGTGTATTGGTTTAAAGATGAAATTTTACCCCGATTGGAGGACCACGTCCCCGTGATCTCTGTTACCAAGGGACTGATGGATACGGAAGAAGGCAATTTGCTTACGTACCTGGATATTTGGCAAGAAAAATTGGACACCTTAGGGAAGGAGATCCCTTTGAACGCCATCGGCGGACCTTGCACCAGTTACGAATTGGTTGCCCATGACCAAACGGAAGTGACGTTTTGCGGCAACGATCTGCAAGTGCTTCGTATGATTAAATCCGCTATGGCTACGGATTATTACCACGTCAGCCTTTCTACGGATATTGTAGGCGTGGAAAGTGCCGTTGCCCTCAAGAACGGATACGCTTTGGGCATTGCCCTGACCATTGGTTTGAATCAAAAGGCATTTGGTGTGGACAGCGAACTGCATTTTAACTCCCAAGCCGCCGTTTTCGGTCAAGCCGTTCGGGAAATGGCCAAATTGCTTCGGATGCAAGGCGCCGGTGATTTAGACAATCTGGTGTTGGGTGCCGGTGATTTGTACGTAACTGTGTATGGCGGCCGCACCCGATTGGTCGGTATTCTCTTAGGCCGCGGTCTCAATATCGACGAAGCCAAGGCGGAATTAAAAGGCGTTACGTTAGAGTCTCTCGTGGTGGCAGGACGCGTGGCAAAAGCCGTTCGGATCAAGGCGGAGAAGGGACTTGTGAACGTAGCGGAGTTCCCGCTGCTGATGCATATTGATGAAATTATCACCCAAGGGAAGGCTGTGGAGATTCCTTGGGAGCAATTTACTTTTGAGCGATAAAAGGTCGTGAAACGGATCTAAATCGGTTTCTATGACCGCTTATGTCTTTTCTTCATATTCAGCAGCACGTAACCTGCAATCAGCAGAAGTACGGTGCCGCCCAATACGGCGTACATGGCGCCCACACTGACCGGATGCCCAAAGAAATAGAAATTGAAATCTACGGTATCTTTCATACCGTCTACTGCTTCTTGGGGAAAGCCGACTCGCTCCATTTCCCGGAAAACGCCGCCCATGGCGTGATTGCGCACCAGTGTCGTTCCGTAAGTTCCCGGAAGGAAGGCAACGACTTTCTGCAGGGCGGGGGAGAACTGTGAAATAGGCATGTATGCACCGCAAATAAAACCGTAACCGGCACTGATAATGGATCCCACGGCAGAAATTTGTCCTTGGGTAGACAAGAAGAAGTTCAAAATGCTGGAAAGGGCAGTTCCAAACGTAACCAGCAACACCACGTCAGAGAGCAGCAGCACAACGTCCAAACCGCTCATATAAAAGCCCATAAAGCCCATATAGATAAGACACAATCCCATAGCTACAAAACAGATGATCAACGTAGACAACAGGGAAGCGAAATAATAACTTAAAGCCAGTGTAGACTTTCTTACCGGCGTTATGGTTAAATCTCGAATGCTGCCGGTTACTTTATCTTGCACCATGAGCATATTGGAACAAAAAGCCACCGTGACACAGGAGACCGCCAGGATAGAGGAAGTCAGTTGGGCGCTGACACAGCCATTGATCAAGTCCTCCGCCATGTTTAACCCTTCCGGCAGCGCCGAAAGGAAACTGTCTTTATATACGTTCCCTAAGAACGTGGCGTACAGCACCAGTAAGATGCCCGGTGTAATCAAAGCAGTAAAGAACATACCTTTGTCCTTAAAGAACAATTTCACGTTGCGTTTCACTAAAGCAAGGAAGGGCTTCATTGCCGGTCACCTCCCGGTAAATTCTTTCCTGTTGCGGCAAGGAAAACGTCGTCCATTTTACCCTTCACCACCTCGAAATCTGTAAAGAGTTCCGGATTGTCCCGAATCAGCGCCGCTACCCGGGCCGTGGTAGGTACTTCTATACGAAAAGCATCTTTCAAGGGGTCGTAGGGAAGGCCCAAAGCGGCCACTTGCGTTTCCGTTACGCCATACAAAGTTACGTAGTCTTTCGTGTATTGATTTTTAAGCTCCAAGGGCGTACCTTGACAGGCGATTCTGCCGCTGTCTAAGATGACTACGTAGTCCGCATCCGCCGCTTCTTCCATATAATGGGTGGTGAGGAAGACGGTCATTTGTTCTTCTTTGCGCAGTCGGCTGATCACGTTCCACAATGTCTTCCGCGTCTGGGGGTCCAGACCGGTGGTAGGTTCGTCTAAGATTAAAATCTTCGGGTGATGCAACAAAGCGCGTGCAATGTCAATGCGCCGACGCTGGCCGCCGGAGAGTTTGCCCACAGTGCGTTTCAGCAGATCTTTGAAATCCAGCAATTCTGCAAGTTCGTTAAGTCTTTGGGTAAAA
Source organism: Clostridia bacterium (assembly GCA_017935905.1). Taxonomy (GTDB): domain Bacteria; phylum Bacillota; class Clostridia; order UBA1212; family UBA1255; genus RGIG9099. The sequence goes on from JAGBGO010000039.1 coordinate 26,067, forward strand.
TGTTCGCCATAAATTCCATACAATGCGGCTCTGCTTTCCAAATTGTCCCGGACGGAAAGCGACTGATCCAAAACGGAATTTTGAAAAACTACGCCGAATTGGGGTTTGACGAAATCCGGATTTTGATCCAAATCTGTGCCGTTAATTCGGATGGTTCCGCTGTCTTTGGTCAGTTGTCCGCACATCATATTGATGGTGGTGGATTTTCCGGCACCATTTACGCCTAAGAAAGCGAAAAATTCTCCTTCTTTCACGCAAAAACTCAAGTCCTGTACGGCACGTACGTCGCCGAAGGACTTGTTTAACTGTTGAATATCAATGATGTTTTTCATAGTAACCGCGTTCCTTATTGGGTTATTTTTTGTAAATGACCAGTTTTCGAATCAAGAAGTTGTAGGCGAATACGATGGCTGTGGCTACCACTTTGGAAATCATTTCGTTGCAAGAGAATAAGTCCACTGCTACCCACATAATAAGCAGATTCAGCAGCAGTCCAATGAGGCTGGCCACGTATACGCTGACAATCTCTTTCATGAAGGATTGTTTGCTTTCTTTGAAAACCAAAATCCGTCCCGCAAGCCAGTTGACGAAGGTGGCCAGCAGGTACGCAATGGTGGTGGCAATGGCGTAATGCAAATGGCATTTGTCGAAAATAAAGAAAAATATCCACTCGGATACGGTGGCGATCCCGCCTACTACTAAATATAACAGAAATTCTTTGGCATTATTTTTGTTCATGATCTTCCGTTCTTTCGCTGATAATATATCTGGGTCTTTCTTTCACTTCCATATAGATCTTGCCGATATATTCGCCGATAATGCCTAAGCAAATCAACTGGATCGAAGAAAGCAGGCAAATGGCGGCAACAATGCTGGCCCAACCGGCCTCCGTAAAGCCCAATATCTTTGCAACGATTGCCCAAATCAAACCGAGAATGCTGACCACAGACATAAAGAAACCTAAGGAAGAAATCATCCGTAAAGGTTTCACGGAAAGGCTTGTAATGCCGTCAATGGCAAGGGCTAACATCTTCTTTAACGGATAATGGGTTTCGCCGGCGAAGCGCTCTTTTCGCTCATAGTACACGGAGCTGGACTTAAAGCCCACCAAGGGAACCATGCCTCGCAAGAATAAATTCACTTCTTTGAAATTGGCAAATTCCTTCAATACTTTTGCGGAAATCAAACGGTAGTCCGCGTGGTTAAATACCACTTCCGCGCCCATGGCATTCAAAAACTTGTAAAAACCTTCTGCGGTGGTGCGCTTAAAGAAGGTGTCCGTCTTGCGGCTGCTGCGCACGCCGTATACCACTTCGGAACCGGATAAATATTCCTGTACCATTTGTGTCATCACAGTAATATCATCTTGTCCGTCACAGTCGATTGAAATGGTAATATCACATCGGTCTTTGGACTCCATCAGGCCTGCCAACACGGCGTTTTGATGGCCCCGATTCCGGCTTTGAGAAATACCGATATACGCGGGATTCTCCGTGGCAAACTGTTTAATGAGTGCCCAGGTATTATCTTTACTTCCGTCGTTTACAAACATAATTTTGCTCTCCGGAGAGATTAATCCTTCAGATTGCATGGACGTCAGTTGCTCCAAAAACAGCGGCGCCGTAATGGGCAATACTTTCTCTTCGTTATAGCAAGGAATTACAATATACAGAGTTGGTTTCATAGATAAGCGCTCCCGTCTTTATAAACATAAATATATACTACTATAATTTGTCCCGAAAATCAAGAATTTCATCCCGGGCATATTCTGTTTATAAGACGTTGCTTTCAGGAGGTCGTATGTACCTTGATCAAATAGAACCGGGAGAAACCGGGATTGTAGAGAATTTGGCGTGGGTGGGTGACGTGGCCCGGCGCCTTCGAGATATTGGACTTGTAGAGGGGATGGAAATTACCTGTGTAGGGCGAAGCCCCTTGGGCGATCCTTCTGCTTATTTCATTTTGGGCAGCGTATTTGCCCTGCGCCGAGCGGATTGTCGGCGGATTGCGGTGAGGAGGTGCAGGTAAAATGGTAGAACGCCCGATACAGATTGCTTTTTGCGGCAATCCCAACGTTGGGAAAAGCACCCTTTTTAACGCCCTCACCGGCCTTCATCAACACACGGGAAACTGGCCCGGCAAGACTGTGGAAAGCAGCCTCGGCATCATGAAGGCAGGGGGGGAGACCTACCATTTAATCGATCTTCCGGGGACCTACTCGTTAGATGCCAGGTCGCCGGAGGAGACCGTTACCCGGGATTATATTTGCGGGGGAGCGGCGGATTTAATTGTGGTGGTGTGCGATGGCACGTGCCTTGCACGAAATTTAATTCTGGCACTGCAGGTGTTGCAAATCACCCGCCGCGTGGTGGTTTGTGTGAATTTAATGGATGAAGCCCGCAAGAAAGGCATTTCCATTGACTTGCAGCGGCTTTCCCGACTTTTGGGCGTTCCGGTGTTGGGGACGGAAGCACGCAAGCGCAGCTCGGTAAAAAAGCTGGAAAAATGCATCGTGGACAATATCTTCCAACCTGCCTCGGCACCGGTCCCGATCGATTCTCCGGTGGCGGAAAGTCAGCGCATTGCCGGTCTTGTGGAAACACGAACGCGCTCATTTTTACAAGAAAGAGATCGGAAAATCGACCGGGTGCTTACCCATAAAATTTGGGCATATCCCACCATGTTCCTTCTTTTGGCTGTTGTACTATGGCTCACCATTGAAGGGGCAAATTATCCCTCTCAGTGGTTGGGCGCTTTCTTTCAAACGTGTCAGACGCTGCTTCGTAAAGGTCTTCAGGCGCTGCATGCCCCCTGGTGGCTTTCCGGCTTCCTGGTAGAAGGATGCGCCGCAACCCTTTTCCGGGTGGTGTCGGTAATGCTGCCACCTATGGCGATTTTCTTTCCTCTTTTTACTTTGTTGGAAGATTTTGGCTACTTGCCCCGGGTGGCCTTTAATTTGGATCGCCCTTTTGCCCGGTGCGGCGCTTGCGGCAAACAGGCGTTGACCATGTGCATGGGTCTTGGATGCAATGCATCCGCCATTGTGGGATGCCGGATTATTGATTCAAAACGGGAACGGATTCTTGCTATGCTCACCAATAACTTTATGCCTTGCAACGGCCGCTTTCCTTTGCTGATTACGTTGATTCCCTTAGTTTTTGTGGGCTTGCCGGCAGGAAATGGCGCGATGGGCGCTTTGATTCTGACCGGATTTATCCTTTTGGGTGTACTGATGACATTTCTATGGTCGAAATTGCTGTCCTGTACCCTTTTGTCGGGCACGTCTGCGGCCTTTGTGCTGGAATTGCCGCCTTATCGAAAACCGGAATTTCTTCATACCATTGTGCGCTCTATTTTAGACCGGACTTTGCGCATATTGGGTCGTGCGGCTGCAGTGGCGGCGCCGGTGGGCGGCATTTTGTGGATCTTGGCCAACGTGTTTGTAGGCGGGCGGTCTCTGCTTGCGTGGGGGAGTGTAGTTTTAGAACCGATCGGTACTATTTTCGGTATGGACGGCGTTATCTTATTGGCTTTTCTGCTGGCGCTTCCTGCCAATGAAATCGTGCTGCCCATTGCGCTGATGCTCTACACCCAAGGGGGTGGGCTTCCGCCGGAATTTTCTCCGGAGGCTACCCGTGCGCTGCTCCTGGAAAATGGCTGGACCTGGGTTACCGCCCTTTGTGTGATGACGTTTTGCTTGTTTCATTTTCCCTGCTCCACCGCACTTCTCACCATTAAAAAAGAAAGCGGCAGCACCAAGTGGATGGTACTGGCCGCTATGATTCCCACCATTACGGGACTGATTTGTTGCTTGCTGATTCGCTTGGGGGCTTTACTTTTCTAATAAAATATTGCGAATGGCTTTGATTTCTGCTTGCGTTACGCCGGCTTCCAGTAAGTATCCTTCTACTTGCTTTTGGAAGCTGGCACCTTTCTTGGCGTACGATTCCAACCCGTCCATAAAGGCGGACATACTGGCATAAAGGTTACCGTGTACGGCAGGGGTGTAGCCTCCGGCGGTGGAATGCATAGACATTAAATAATCTCGCATAGCCGTTTCTTCATCGACCCCCAGTAAACCCAAAAGCAGCACGGCAACGGTGCCCGTACGGTCTCTGCCGATGGCACAGTGGAAAGCAACGGGATAATTTTCCTCTTTTGCAAGCACCTTGAATGCGTCCGCTACAACTTTGGCTTCTTCTTCCGGGAAAACCCCGGTATACCATTGGATGGCCGCTTGGATATGCTGCACTTCGTCCCCTAAAGGCGCCGTGGCAACGTCTCCGCTCTTTCCTCGAAGATCCAAATCCGTTTTGAGCCCAATGCCTTCAATTAACTCCGTCTTGCCACGTTTGGTAATGGAATCAAAGTTGGCGGAACGGTAAATCAGCCCTTGCTTGATGGGCGTGCCCTCTGTAGTGAGATAGCCGCCTAAGTCACGCATATTCCGAACGCCGTCGATTTTCAAATAGCGGGGCATTGCTTTTGTAGTGAAGGTTGCCACGGGTGACGTCTTCCCACCGGCTTCCACCTGCCAATAATACGTGGTGCCGGTCTCTAAGTTAAAAATTTCAAGTTCGTTCTTGGTGGTGGTATACTTGCGGGCATTCTTCATGGACGCATCTTTACTTACCTTAACGGTGTAGGTATCTTCCGGGCCCCTCCACCGAAGCAATACGCCCTTCGGGGTGCAAATTTCCGCATTGGCATAACTTGGGAAATTGTTTTGTATAATGGCCGCATAAGGGGCGTTCATATACTGCACGATGGCGTCTGCGGTGATACACACGTCCTGGGCGCCGTCTGCAGGCGCCTGGGGTAAAATGGCGGATTGTGCAATCCCTTGGCTGTTCCAAATGACCACGTTTTCTAAGGTGAAAGCCGCTCCGGTATAGTCTTTGAATTTACGGTCTGCATAAGTTAATGAAACGCGATATACACTGCTGCTATGGCCTTTTTGTTCCTTTATTTTAATGATAATGTTCTTGTTGCCGATTGCATCTGCCAGCACGTCTTTTGCCGTCTTGCCTTTAGACAACCACAAAGATTGATCTGCAATTTTCGCCAGGGCTTCCGGCAGAGCCGTGACAATGGCTTCATTATACGGTTGATAAGTAAAATCTTTCTGAATATGTAAGATATAATTCTCGCTGTTGGTGACGGCACGCACGTACAAGGTGCAAGGGGTGCCGTCTGCCAGTGCATCGCCGTAATCCAAGTATCCGTTTAAGAATACTTTCTTAATCCCTTTCTTATTTAGTTCTTGGTGTTGTACAGAAAACCATTTTACCGGCGCCGTATACGCTGTACCTTGGGGTACGATGGCGTATTCGATTTTTTTGAGCCCTTCTGCGCAGACAATCTTTCTGCCGGAGAGGGTGAGCATTCCGCTATCTGCGAAATCCGCTGCCCAGTTGGAATCCGTATCCTGGGTGGCGCCGTAGGGACTGCCAACGCTGGAAAGCCAGGTGCCGGTTACCTTGGGGAGTGTCTTTTGCGGGGAGGTATATTCCACCGTCTTGCCGGCAAGTTCTACCCGAACTACGTAGGTGATAGAGCCTTCGTATTTTGTGGAATTTTGCAGGTAGGTGTCGCAAGACACGGTAATGGTGGCTTTGCAATTGACTTGGGTAAAATGTTCTTGAATCTTCTTCGCAATGGCTGTGACGGCGCCGCGTTCCCATTGTACCGGCTCGGTGATCTCTACGTCACAAAGGGATTGAGGATCGATGGTGAGGATCAGTTCCCGAATATAGAATGTGGCGTTGTTTTTGTTTCGCATCACCAGTTGGAAGGAACGCACGTATCCGTCATTATCCGCTACGTTTATAAAGTCCAGTTTGGTGTACGCCGTACGCCAATTGTTTTGGGCACCGCCTAAGAGCACGGTGTCGTTTTGGATGGTGCCTAATTCTGTATCGTCGGTGCGATAAATGCGCACCGCACTCTCGGTTGCCTGTACGTTGGATTGGTACGTAATTTTCATGGATTGAATGGCATCGGCCTTCATAGGCGTAGATAGTTGCACCAGAAAACCGCCGTGGGTGGTGTTGTGGACACGGTATGCTTTCTCACCGCCTATTTCCTGTATGCCGCACTTGTCACATGCAGTACAACTGTGAAAACCTTTGTTAGTCAGGCCGCTTAGTGTGTAAAGATTGGATGTTTGTGTAAAGTCCAATTTGAGGCTTTGGCGATATGATTCGCCTTCTGACGTCACCGTGACTGTTTCGCTTCCCTGGACGGGGGTTCTGGCCGCTTCTTTCGTATGGCAGGCAAAGAACGCAAGTACAGATAATATAACTGCAAATAGAATTCCAATCTTACGTTTCATAGGCATTGTCTCCTTGCTGGGTTGCTGCGTGTATTATAGCTAAAAGGTTGTGATTGGTCAACGGGTTCAACTGGATGTTTGTTTTGTTCAAGGGTCGCTTTGGGCAATAAAGCTAATTTTTCAGGGCTACTGCCCAAGGGTTGGGCAGTAGAACACATTTAATTGCGCCTATGCCCAAAAAGAATTCAATTTGGCGGGGAAATGTCTGATTTTCAATAAATTTCCAAAAATTTTGGGCAACAGGAACAAAAAAGAGGTCCTATTGCCCAAACACTCAAATTTTCAGTATATAATATGATTTCACCCGATCAAATCGTCCATATTGTACATGCCGGGGCCTTTGCCTTTCATAAACATAGCGGCCCGAACGGCACCATCTGCGAAAACGCTTCTGGACATAGCCTTGTGGTTGATTTCAATCACTTCGTTGTTCCCGGCGAAAATAACTTCGTGATCGCCTACGATATTGCCGCCTCGCACGGCGCTGATGCCGATTTCGTTGTGGCCTCTCTTGGCCGATCTGGAATGGCGGTCATAAATATAGCTGTATTTATTGGCGTCCGCTTGGTTAATAGCATCTGCAAGGGCAAGGGCTGTTCCGGAAGGCGCATCCAACTTTTGATTGTGATGGCGCTCTACGATTTCTATATCAAAATCGTCGCCTAAAAAGGCGGCAGCCCGACGGATTAAATCCTTCACCAAACAAATTCCTACCGACATATTGGCGGAGCGGAACAGGGCGACTTTCGAAGACTGTTCATTGATATAAGCCAGATCTTTCTGACTGATACCCGTTGTAGCGATAATGGCGGGTGTGCCGGTCTTCACGGCATAATCCACCACGCTGCGCACCGCGGAAAAATGAGAGAAGTCAATAATCACGTCGCCTTTTGGCGCGTCTGCCGGGATTTGGTCGAAAGAGGCGTACACGGGAAAATCGTCACCGGATTTTCCAAAAGGATCCACACCGAAGGCAATCTTACAAATCTTGCTTTCTTGATTATGTACAGCATCTTTGTTGTATTTCTCTTTAACCAATTGGGCAATGACTTGTCCCATACGGCCTTGGCAACCACTTAAAATAATATTGGTCATTTTCTTTCGTCCTTTCTGATCCTTCATCGGTAAAATAAAAGAAAGACGGGTCTTGTGCGCCGTCTTTCTTGCTTGACTTGTTTTCTTAAGCCTGGAATTCCCGAATAGCTTTCTCTAACTTCGCCCGGTTCTCTGGCTGCATATCGCAAAGCGGCATACGGCAACCGCCTACGTTGTAACCCATAATGTTCAGCGCTTCCTTTACGGGAATGGGATTTACTTCGCAGAACAGTGCCTTTACCAGTTTCTGACACTTGGATTGGAGTTCCCAAGAACCTGCCACGTCTCCTGCCAAGTACTTCGCTACGATATCGTGCATCACTTGGGGGAAAATGTTGGATACTACGGAAATTACACCGCAAGCGCCTGCGCCCATCATCAAGGAAACTTGACCGTCCTCGCCGGAATAAATATTCAGTTCATCCCCACAAGCGGCCTTTACGTCGGAAACCTGATTCAGGTTGCATTCTTTAATTGCGTTTACGTTGGGAATCTTACAGAGTTTCTCCAACGTATCCGGATTGATATTCATACCGGTTCTTCCCGGTACGTTGTACAAAATCACCGGAATGGAAACGCTTTCGCAGATTGCGCTAAAATGTCCGATCAAACCGGCTTGCGTGGTTTTGTTGTAGTAGGGGGTTACGGAAAGCAATCCGTCTGCGCCTAATTCTTCAGCTTTCTGACTTAATTTAATGGCGTGACGGGTTTCGTTACTGCCTGCACCTGCAATGACCGGAATACGACCTGCGGTTTTCTTAACCGCGTATTCGATTACGGACAAATGCTCTTCGTCCGGCATAGTGGAAGCCTCTCCGGTGGTTCCGCAAATAATGATTGCGTCTGTACCGCCCTGGATTTGGAATTCAATCAACTCGCCTAATTTATCATAGTCAACAACTTCGCGATCAACGCCCTTAAAAGGTGTTACGATTGCAACACCGGCACCTTTGAAAATCGGTGTCTTTGCCATACTATCAATCTCCTTTCAGAAATTAATCCATGTAGCCTTCTTTGCAAAGAAGTTCTGCCATCAGTACGCCGCCGCCTGCTGCACCGCGAATGGTGTTGTGGGACAGACATACAAACTTAATATCATACTGCGTATCGGGACGAAGATGGCCGATGGAAACGCCCATACCGTTCTCCCGCATACGGTCCAAACCGGTCTGAGGACGGTTATCTTCTTCGAAATACTTTAGGAACTGCTTAGGTGCACTGGGAAGCTCCAACTCCTGTGCGCGGCCCTTGTAATTGTTCCAAATGTCGATGATTTCTTTCATCTCGGGAAGCTTCTTATCAAAACTTGCAAATACGGCACCCATGTGACCGTCGGAAGCGGGAACACGGATACATTGCGCTGTGAAAGAAGGGCTGGTCGCAGACACGATTCTGTCTCCCTCTACTTTACCGAACAACTTCAAAGGCTCCTGTTCAGACTTCTCTTCTTCGCCGCCGATGTACGGAATTACGTTGTCAACCATTTCCGGCCAAGTTGCAAACGTCTTGCCGGCACCGGAAATTGCCTGGTAGGTACATACCAAAACTTTGGAAAGCCCAAACTCACGCAAGGGGTGAAGGGCAGGTACGTAGCTCTGCAAAGAACAGTTGGACTTAACGGCAATGAAACCTCTCTTGGTGCCAAGACGCTTTCTCTGCGCCTCAATAACTTTCGCATGCTCCGGGTTGATCTCCGGCACGATCATGGGAACGTCTGGCGTAAAACGGTGTGCGCTGTTATTAGAAATAACCGGGCACTCTAACTTTGCATAAGTTTCTTCCAAAGCCTTGATTTCGTCTTTCTTCATATCGACTGCACAGAAAACGAAATCTACGGTCTCGGCAATTTTCTTTGCATCCGCCACTGCGTCTGCAACGATCATCTTGCGGTAACGCTCCGGAATGGGCACGGCCATAGACCACTTAGGACCGATGGCTTCTTCGTAAGGCTTTCCGGCGGAGCGGCTGCTGGCTGCAAGCACTGTCACGTTAAACCAAGGGTGATTCTCCAAAAGTAGCAGGAAACGCTGTCCCACCATACCGGTTGCACCGATAACACCAACATTGTACTTTTCTTTCATAACTCTATTCATTCCTTTCCGGCAGTTCGAAACACCGTCAAAATATCTTATGCAGTGTACGCAAATTGCGTCAATTAATAATAACACGCTCATAGGAAAAGTCAAGAGAAAACCTGCATAGAATATAATGAATGAATGTGTTATAATGGGTGAGTGAAATGAATATTTTTCGCAGTGTATCCGGTATGGTCAGCGGTTTCTTTGGGAAAACCGCCAAACGCATCGAAGACAGTAGCCCGGAAAGCCTGATTGCCGATGCCCAAAGCAGAATTGAGAAGAGTCGGAAAGAAGCCGGCGCTCAGCTGGTGGAGATTCAAACCTGGGCGGAAATGGCTCGTATGGAGATGAACGAGGCGGAAGTGCGACTGGCAGATATTCAGGGGAAAATCCGCTTAGCGGCCCAAATGCGAGACCGAGCGTTACTGACGGAACTTTTCCTGAAAGAGGAGCACGTAAGACGGGAGTACGAGGAGAAGAAAGCCTATTACGAAGGGGCGCAGGCGCAGGCCGTGCAGGTACGGGATCATTTTCAGCAGTTTGAACGGGAAATGCATGACCGTCTTCGGGAACTTTCTGCTATGCGTTCTCAATCCCAATTCGTACGCCTGCGGGAGAATATCGCCAAAATTGACGAACGCTATAGTGCTATCAGCGGAAACGGCACGTCTCCTTCTGAATTGCAAGCGGGAATCGACCGCATGCGAAGGGGTTTGAACGAAAGGTATGCCCGCGTGAGCGCTGTGGCAAAATTGCGAAGTGCTAATACGGATGAACAGGTGCGCAAGCTGGATTACCGTCTTGCTTTAGAGCGGGCGTCGGGGAAGGCTTCGCGCTTGTTAGAGGGAGGAACGGATTATGAAGAACAGAATCGGTACGGATCTCGTTGAAGTTTCAAGAGTACAGGATGCCGTTTCCCGTACGGGAGAGGCTTTTTTGAACCGTGTATATACAAAAGCGGAACAGGCGTATTGCGACGGCCGGGGAGCTCACCGCTTTGAATGTTACGCGGCTCGCTTTGCGGCCAAAGAGGCTTTCGCAAAAGCATTGGGCACCGGCATCGGGGATCATGCTTCTTTCTCCGAAATTGAAGTACTGCCGGACGCACTGGGAAAACCGGAGTTGCGGCTGTATGGAGACACTTTGAAATATTTTACCCGCGCGTTTCCCAATATGACTGTGGACGTCAGCTTGAGCCATACCGCCACCCTTGCCATAGCCACCGTTTTGGTGTCCGGGTAATTTCCTATGATTCCCTCTTCTCTTTTCCGTGAAATTCGTGTATAATGAATGCGTAAGAGCAGGAGGAAGATGCCTTATGAAGATTGAAAGAATTTCAGATACAACGGTTAAATTAACATTAAGTCATATAGATTTTGAGAAACGAAGCATCAACGTAAGTGACCTTCAGGTGGATTCGCCTACTTATCAGCAACTGTTGTGGGACGCTTTGGAACACGCGGAGATTGAATTGGGCATGCAGATTTCTGCCGGGCGCATTCGGGTGGAGGAAGCCGGAGATCCGGGCAACTACGAAATTACCATTACCAATATTCCCGGTGTTTCCACGAAGTCGGATGCCGCTGAAACGGCGGAGGAGAAGCTTCCTGAGCGCCGCCAAATTCAACCTTTGAGACAGGTGGCTGCCATTCCGGCACCGGTGCTGGCTCAATTGGTGAAGAGCGGTGTGATCCCTGCAGAGGCTTTGGGCCAAGGGGTTGAAACCGCCGGGATGCCGGAAGTACATATTCACGGGGAGCCGGTGCCTTTTCCCGACGAACAGGGTTTAGGCGTGGTGTGCTTTAACGATTACAATGAAATGTACGGCTTCTTTAAGGCGAACCCGTCTTTTGCCGGGATTCCGTCTACTTTGTATACGTTGGAAGATCGCTTCTACTTAATTGTGCGGGCATCTCGCCGTGTAGCATCACTGGTAGCCCGTTTGGAGGTGCGCTTGTCTGATTATGATGCCACGGTGCTTCCGGCAGAGGTTTTCTTGCCTATGTTGGAAGAATATGGCAGCGTGATGTTTAAGAAGGGTGCGATCAAGAAAGTTGTAGCGTCCTTGGGGGCGTGAGAAAATTTTTTGAGTGAAGGGTTTCGGGTACAATTTCGGTAAAATGACCGGTTTGTACCCGCATTTTTTGTATTTCACGGGTACATTGGGCTCAAAAATGAGAAAATGTACCCAAAATGAGCAGAATTTCTGCTTTCTGCCAGGTAATTTCGGGTACATAAGTAAGTAAAAAAACGAAATGTACCCGCATACCTCACTGATTCAACGCTTCAAACAGCTCTGTGGCATAATAAACATCCAAACTGCCGCCGGTTTCCCGAATGGAATGCATAGAAAGCAGGGGAGAACCTACGTCCATTGCCAAAGTGCCGTAACGGGCAGCCAGCATAGGTCCCATGGTGCTGCCGCCCCGCACGTCATTGCGTTTGGAGAACACCTGGTAGGGAATTTCGTGATCCTCGCACATTTTACGGAAAAATGCGGAAGCTTTTGGGGAGGTCACGTAGGACTGCCCGGCGCTCTCCTTCAATACCGGACCGCTATTTAAGTAAACCAAGTGATCCGGCTCTGTCGCGTCCGGAAAGGCCGGATGCGTGGCATGGGCCATATCCGCAGAGGCTAAAATGGAATTTGCCAAAGCCCTTGCAGAATCCTCCCGGGTGAAATCCAATTTTTCCGAAATGCGCTCCAATACGGTGCCCAGTAAATCGGATTTACCGCCCCGGTCCGTTTGAGAACCGCATTCTTCGTGGTCGAAGGCAATGGCGATGCTGCTGATTTCGCTTGCGTCCGCTGCCTCAATAAAGCCCCGGAAGACACTGTATGCCATGGCGTAATCATCCAATCGGGGCGCCGATATAAATTCGCCGGAAAGGCCGGTCAGGCAAGCCGGCGCAAGATCGTAGGGCATTAAATCGAAGCTTAAAATATCGGCTTCGTCCGCCAGGGATTCTTCTGCCAACATGGCGTGAAAAGACTTTCTGCCCTCAAAATCTTGTGCCAGGAAAGGCATCAACTGGGTTTGGGGATTCAATGTTTGAGCCTCCATCTTATCTTTTCTGAAATGGATCGCCAAACCGGGAATGGTTAAAATGGGTTTCTGTATATTGACGTTGATCCCGGAAACGCCGTCATCGTAGCTGCTCTTGGTGTATACACGACCGGCGAGCCCTAAGGGCCGGTCCAACCAAGACTGGGTAATTAAACCTCCGTAAGGCTCTACGCAAAGGCGCTCGTAACTGCCGGACACGTTGGAACCGGCGGGTTTAATCCGAAAACCGGGGGCGTCGTGGTGGGCGGCAGAAATGCGCCACCCTGTTTCCGCCGGGGAACGGTCGCCTAAACGAAACGCCACCAAAGCCGAATCGTTGCGCAGGAAATAATAAATAATGCCGGGTAGCACGTCGCCCCAAGGTTCCTGTTCCATCAGTCGCACGGCGCCTGCTTCATCTAACATAGAAGCTAAATATTCCGTCGAATGATAGGGTGTAGGTGCGTGGTTAATATAGTTTAACAACCCTTGTACTTCTTCTTGTTTGGTGTATCTTCCCATAAACGTACCGCCTTTCGAATCTATGTGGATAGTATGCCATAAAGCATAAGATTGTACAAGGTGGAATCTCACCAAAGGGGAATAAAACTTTCGCTGATGGCTTCTCCCTCTTGCACGTATGCGTGCTCTAAACCAAGTCCTGCGGCAAAGTCTGCCACTTCTTCGTATTCCGCTTGGGGAAGGGGTGCTAGTAATTCCGGAAAAGCCTGTATCCCGGGATTGTTCGCCAAGGGCGTATACTGATTCATAATGCTGTACACAATATCGTTGCCGTACCTTTGGAACAGCCTGTGGAGAATCTTTCGCGCCGCATATCCACGGCCCGGTAATACCAAATGCCGCACCACAACGCCGCGTAGCAGCATGCCGTCCTCACCAAATACACAGGGACCTACTTGCTGAACCATTGCGTCCAAAGCATCCCAAGCGGTATCTGTGTAATTCGGTGCCAAGGAATAAGCCTTGGCAGTCTGCGCGGTCCAATATTTAATATCACATAAATAAATATCTACAGTACCTGAAAGCAACCTAACCGCTTCTTTGGTTTCATAGCCGCCGGTATTGTACACGATAGGGAGACAAAGTCCCTGTTGTCGGGCAAGGGAAACCGCCGGCACAATCATGGGCAAATAATGGGTAGGGGTGACAAGGTTAATATTATGGGCCCCTTGCTGTTGTAAATCCAAGAAGGCTTGCGCGAGTGTGCGAACGTCCATTTTACCCACATTCGGGGCCTTGCTCGTGTCCAAAACCCGCCCACTGATCGCCTGATTCTGGCAGTACACACACCGGAGCGTACAATGGGCGAAAAATACTGTGCCGGAGCCTCGATCTGGGTCCGTGCCGGAAATACAAGGCTCTTCCCAATGGTGAATCATGGTCTTGGCAACTTCTGCTTGCGCACCCACTGCACCGCAAAAACCGGCCTGACCTGCTAAACGATTGACGCCGCAGGCCCGGGGGCATAAATTGCAGTTCTCCAGGTATTTCGTCCAAGTTGTCAAAACTTTCACCTCGCTGACTATTGTACCATAAATTCTTACGAAAATGAATTGACAAACAAGAAGTTTTTGTTATGATTAGGGCAACACTTTTTCCCGGAGAACAGGGGGTACATATTTATGAAATTATCATTTAGACAAGTGCATTTGGATTTCCACACGTCGGAGTGTATTGATGGCATTGGTGCGAAATTTGATAAGAAGCAATTCCAGGAGATGCTGAAACTGGGACACGTCAGTTCTATTACAGTATTTTCCAAGTGTCACCACGGTTGGGCGTACCACCCCAGTGATGCCAATGAGATGCATCCCGGTCTTAAATTCGACTTACTTAAAGCGCAAATTGAAGCGGCTCACGAAATCGGCGTGAAGACACCGGTTTATTTGTCCGCCGGCGTAGATGAGAAACTTTGCACCAAGCATCCGGAATGGAAGACCATTGTAAAGGACCCTTGGGGGAATTTTGTAATCTTTGATCCTTTCTGCGTGGGCTACCATGAACTTTGTCTCAATACCCCGTATTTAGAGATGTTGCTTGCCCAGATTAAAGAAGTTTGCGAGCGTTACGACGCAGACGGTATCTTCCTAGATATCGTAGGAGAGAAAGAATGTTATTGCCCTGCTTGTATGGCAGAAATGCAGCGTCGGGGCTGGGATCCTCTTGATCGGGAAAATGCCCGCAAATTAGCGAAAGAAGTTTATGCCAACTATACAAGAAGGGTACGGGAAACCATTGACTCCGTAAAGCCCGGTCTTCCCGTGTTCCACAACGGCGGTCATATTATTGTAGGTCGCCGGGATCTGGCTTACGCCAATACCCATTTGGAAATGGAATCTTTGCCTACAGGCGGCTGGGGATACGACCATTTTCCCATGTCCGTCGCTTACTGCCGAAATTTCGGATTGGAAATGCTGGGTATGACTGGAAAATTCCACACCGCTTGGGGCGAGTTTGGCGGATTTAAGCATAAGAATGCACTCCGGTACGAAGTGGCATTGAGTATGGCAAACGGCGCCAAATGTTCTATCGGCGATCAACTGCATCCAAGTGGGGAAATGAGCTCTGCAACATACGCTTTAATCGGTGCCGCTTACAAAGAAGCGGAAGAGAAAGAGGCTTGGTGCGACGACGTAGACGCAATAACGGATATCGGCGTACTTTCCGTGGAAGCTTTTACCAAAGAGCGCATTCATCCGGACAATATTGCAACGGAGGGTGCCAACCGGATGCTTTTGGAAGGCCATTATCTGTACGATATTTTGGATATGGAATCGGATTTCAATCGATACAAAGTAATCATCCTGCCGGATAAGATTCCTATGACAGAGGAATTGAAGTCGAAGTTGGATGCTTTTGTGATGGGCGGCGGCAAGATCTTAGCCAGTGGTCATTCCGGCATTGCATCGGGGAAAATGGTCTATGATTTGGGCTGCACCTATGAAGGCCCCAGCGCTTATCAGCCGGCTTACGTGGTGCCTTCTGTGCCCCTTGCCAATATGGATCCCGGTACGTACGTGATTTATCAAGAAGGCCACCGGGTTCAGCCTACGGGTCTTGAACTTGCGAAACGGGAAGCTTCTTATTTCAATAGGGGTCTTGGACATTTTTGTTCTCACCAACATACGCCTAACAGCGGTGTTACGGAAGGCAGTGCCATTACCGTAGGCAGCCAAGGTGCGTATATCAGTTGGTCTGTTTTCACAGAGTACCGTGAGAAGGCCAGCTTGATTCTCCGTGATCTGGTGTGTGCAACTCTGGATACTTTGTTGGGAGATGACAAGACGTTAAAGGTGGGGCTACCTGCGCAAGGTGTGACTACTTTAATGGAGCAAAAGGGTCAGAACCGTTTGGTTCATCACCTGCTGTACGCAACGCCGGTAAAACGGGGCAATGGGATTGAAGTGATTGAAGATATCGTGCCGATTTACAATATTGACGTCACCCTGCGCCCGGGGAAGACTGTCAAGAAAATTTACTTGGCACCGCAAATGACGGAAATTCCTTTTAAGCAGCAGGACGGCTGTGTTTCTTATACAGTGGAGAAAGTTGACAATCACCAGATGGTGGTGTTAGAGTACTGAGGTAGGACATCTTGTAGTGGCGCGAAACCGATTTGGGCAATTAGACCGCTTTTTTGATGGTATTGCCCAAGCTTTGGGCAGTAAAATGCAAATAAGTGGCCTCAATGCCCAAAAAAATGCAGAAATATGAGTTTAAATGCCGTTTTGACTTGAATTTTTTCTGATTTTTGGGCAATAAACGCGAAAAAATCATCGTATTGCCCAAAACATATTTTGGGTTGGCAAATTTCGAAATGTTGAGTTGAAGGAGTACAGTATTTGAAAGTTTTAGTTGGTTTAAGCGGTGGTGTAGATAGCGCGGTGGCGGCATCGTACTTGATCGAAGCAGGGTACGAGGTGGGCGGCGCCTATATGCGTATGTGTGATGGCGGCGGTAAAATGTCCGACAGCACCGACGCCCGGAAAGTCGCAGAACTTCTGCAAATTCCATTTTACGAATTGGATATGCGGGACGTATTCCGGGAAGAAGTACTAAACTATTTTACCGGGTCCTACCGCGCAGGCCTTACCCCGAACCCTTGCGTGCGCTGCAACGAGAAACTGAAATTCGGCGCCTTCTTAAAAGCGGCGGAAGCACTTGGCTATGACCGCATTGCAACAGGACACTACGCTCGAATCTCAAAAGGTGAAGACGGCTTGTATCGCCTTCAAAAGGCGGACAACCGGGAGAAAGACCAATCTTATTTCCTCTACCATTTAACCCAAGAACAATTGTCCAAAAGCATTTTCCCGTTGGAGGGCGTAGACAAAGAGCAAATTCGGGAGAAGGCCAGAAATCTGGGCATCCACGTGGCGGAGAAGAAAGACAGCCAGGATATCTGCTTTGTAGAGCAAGGGAAATATATTGAATTTATTGAAAATTTTACCGGGGAAGCGTCCGCTCCCGGGGATTTTGTGGATACCCAAGGAAACGTAATCGGGCATCATAAAGGCATTGAACGTTATACCATCGGACAGCGAAAAGGCGTGGAAACCGCCTTCGGACGGCCGCTTTACGTGGTTTCCAAAGATGCGGAAAGTCGCCGGGTGGTCATGGGAGAACACGCGGATTTAATGACGGACGTGCTACATGCCGCACGGGTCACCCTTCACCCTGCTTACGAATCCCGGATTCAAGCCGGAAACTTCGCTTGCATAGGCCGGCATCGCTATGGGCAGAAAGATATCCCCGTCAGGGTATCTTTTGACGGGGATTTTCTCAAAGTTCAGTTTGATACGCCTCAGCGGGCTGTGACACCGGGCCAGATTGTGGTGCTGTATGACGGAGACATCGTAGTGGGCGGCGGCGAAATCTGTTAAACGCTTATCGAATCAAAATGATTTTTTGTCCCGGCTGGATTAAGTCGGGATTTTTAATATCGTTGGCGGCAATCAACGCGTCTAAAGGCACGCCGTAGCGCTTGGCAATCTTCCACAACGTGTCTCCGGGCTGCACGATATACAAAATAATTGCGCCGTGATCTTGCATTAAGGGCGGAAGCTCCATACAGTCCGTGATATTGGTGGCAACGGGAATCTCCGTAATTTGGCTGGCACAGCCCCGCACCGCCATAGCGATCCTAAGTTCCAACTCTCCGGGGGATAAAATGCTGAAACTGATATGATTTAATTCCGTGCGCACACGCAGTTGCATATTGTCCCGCATCCGTCGGTCTTCCAGAATTTGGGTATAAGGAATTTTGACCTGGAAGCTGCAAAGGGGCAGGCCGTCATCCTGGGAAATATACAGCACGTTACAAAGCACGAAACCGTCTAAGACCATTTTACCCGCCTCGCACGTGCCGTTTAAGGAACCTATGCTGCCGGTTACGTTCACAATCTCTTTGATTTCCGGACTGCCGGTGGGCACAGAAATGACGTCTTTCAGCACGAACTGCCCGGAAACTTCCTCAATGCCCGTGGAAAGCTGCAACGGCTCGGTTTCCAGTGTGAAGGCATATCCCGGGGCAAAGGCATCCTTCAAAAGCACGCATTCCGTGTTTTTGTAGGCTTCCGCCCGGAACTGGATGGTGGCGGACACGTTCAAAATGCGCATTTCGCCGTCTGTATCTTCGGCGCACTCACAGGAAAACAGGCTTAACGTGTAGTCGGGGAGCCACGTAACGTTGTCGCCTAAAATGCTGACGGGCACCACCTGATTAAACGGAAATTGTTGCTCCAAAATTTGCAGACTTTGCTCTCGGTCGTCGGCTACGTACAAGGTGCAGACGGTAAGATTCCCTCGGAATTGAAGTTTGTCGCCGGTGAGCTGGGTAGATACGTCGCACACACGGGGGTCTGCCCGCAGGACTTCTAAAATAGGGGCTTTTCCCCCGGGAAGTTCCGTGCGCTCCGTCATTACCAGGGTCGATGTGATTTCGCCGCAAGCACAGGTCAGCGTACAGGGCTCTGTCAGCATTTGTACGTTCTCGGAGCCGGTGATGGCAGACGTTAGGCCTACGTCTTCGGGGCTGTAACATTCCGGCTCAATGCGTACTGCCGTCCGAAGGGCTAATTTTCGGCTGTTGGTTAAGGTGAAATCGCAATTTTCTGCGGTGCAAAGGGCGTTTCGGATGCAGTTTTCATTCATTTCCGGCACGTCGAAAATGCAAACGTGCTCCGAGGCGGTGCGGAAGGATTTGACCAAGGTATCGCCTGCGTCCGTCATATAAAGGATTTTGTAAAAAATCTTGAATTTCACCGATACGGTGCCGCTTCCAGGGGTTACTTCCTGGGTGACGGCGGCTGCATCCGTTGCCAGTACCCGAATCACGTCCGGCATGGCATCCGGCACGATACAGTCTGTTTCATACACGTTTCTTGCCGGCTCTGTGGGTAAAATGCGGTTCATGCGCACGTAATCTTTTGCTAATTCAAACATAGAAACCTCCCTAAAGTTGTTTGTCGATTCAAATACGGTTTCATTTATATGCAGGAGGGCGGGGTAAAATGATAGAAAAATGAACGTATAAATTACTTGTAGCCATTTCATTTTTATGGTATACTGTTTACGAATGTTCAGAAAGGTGTGCATCGTACTAATGATAAAGCGTAAGACTCTTACATACGTAATCCTCACTTTGCTATTATTGGCGTCCTTTGTTTCCAGTGCGACGTCTGTACTTTCTTCTACTGTGGAAGATATCAAGAATCAAATCAGCAACGCAGGAAATAAACAGGAGAATATCCAGGATCAACTGGATAAAGTCAGCGGTGCCCTTGCGGACAAACAGAAAGAATATGAAAAGTACTCCAAGGAGTATGCACAACTTGCTAAAGATTACGAAAATGGTACGTCCGACTTGCAAAAACGCAAAGACGAAATCGAGAATCTTTTCCGTGAATTGGAAGAATTGCAAAAGACCATTGAAGAGAAAGAGGCAGAGTATCAGGTTGCCTTGGATTTATTCTACCAGCGGGCATTACTGACCTATAAATATTCCGGTTACAGCGCACTTAAAATGTACGTAGAGTCCGGAAACGTATTTGACTACAACGACCGGATCCGCTTGATGAAAGATATGATGGCCAGCGACAAGGAAACCATGGAAGAGCTGGTTCGCCTGAAGAAGGATTTGGATGCCAAGAAGGAATTGGTGGAAATTACTACTTTGGATTTAGAGCAGGCCGCGAAAGAAAAAGAAAATCTGCTGAATCAAATTAAAGATAACCAGTCCAACATGGAACACGTTTTGACGGTCAGTCGGGATGCTATTAAGAGACTGGAAGCCCAGGAAGCGGCTTTGGAAGCCGAATCCAAACGAATTGAAGCAGAACTGAGAGAACTTCAATGGCAATATGAGAAGATGTTAGGACAGCACGAAGGTGAACTTCGTTTTCTGTGGCCGGCACCGGAAGGGAAATGGATTTCTTCTTACTACGGTTACCGTACCCATCCCATTACAGGACAGTGGAGAATGCACAGCGGTATTGATATTCCTGCCAATGGAGGAACGCCTATTCTTGCTTCCGAAGCAGGTGTTGTTGCCACCGTTGCCTGGGATGAAGGCGGTTACGGCTGGTATTGTATCGTATACCACGGAGACGGTTTCTCTACGTTATACGCCCATTCCAGTAAGATTTTGGTAAAGGTAGGCGACAAAGTACAGCGGGGGCAAACCATTGCTTTGGTGGGTACCACCGGCGGATCTACCGGCAATCACTTACACTTTGAGGTCCGTGTCAACGGAGCCACAAGAAATCCGCTGGATTACGTAAGTTTGTACTAATAGACTGAATAAAGGTTTTTACAAATGATAAAAAGGAACGTATGTATTTATATCCTTCTCACCGCACTTCTTTTGACCTCTTTTCTGGGAAGTGCCAACCAAGTGTTGTCTTCTACCGTTGAGGATATTAAGAATCAAATTGATCAAGCCGGAAACAAACAAGATAGTATTCAAAATCAACTGGACAAAATCAATCATACTTTAGCGGAACAACAAAAAGAATACGACGCGATTTCCAAGGCGTACGTGGAGATTGCCAATCAATATCAGCAAGAAACTTCTGCCTTGCAAAAGCAACTGGATGAATTGGAAATTATTTTCCATGAGATTGAAGAATTGCAGAACACTATTGCACAAAATGAACAAGCCTATACCCGTGCCTTGGATTTATTTTACAAGCGGGCGATGGTTACGTATCGCCAGTCTCAATGCAGTGCTTTGCAAACGTATATCGAATGTGGCAATCTTTTTGCCTACAATGAACGCGTTCGTTTAATGAAAGATATGCTGGAAAGTGATCAGGTGCATATCGAAGAATTGCGGCGGATGAAGCAAGATTTGGACGATAAAAAAGCACTTGTGGAAATCTCTACTTTGGATATTCGCCAGGCGGTTCGGGAGAAGGAAATTCTGGTGGAAAAACTGAAAAACAATGAGCAAATTCTCGCTTCAGATTTGTCTGCAAGCCGGGATGCCATTCACCGGTTGGAGGCTCAAGAAGCCGCCTTAGAAGCAGAGTCCAAACGTTTGGAAGCGGAAATCCGGGAACTGCAATGGCAGTATGAAAAATTGTTGGGAAACGATGACGGTGCGCTCCATTTCTTATGGCCTGCGCCTTCCGGGAAATACATCACTTCGTATTACGGCTATCGTACCCACCCCATTTCCGGCCAATGGAAGATGCACAATGGCATTGATATTGGCGCGGCGGGCGGCACGAATATTGTAGCTTCCGAAGAAGGTGTCGTTGTAACGGCAACGTGGAACGAAGGCGGCTACGGTTGGTACGTAATTATTTATCATGGAGAAGGTATTTCTACTTTGTATGCCCATGCCAGCAAATTGTTGGTTAAAGCAGGGGACCAAGTTCGCCGCGGCCAAGTTATTGCCCTTGTAGGCAATACGGGTGCATCCCGCGGCGATCATTTGCACTTTGAGGTGCGATTAAACGGTACGCCTCGCAATCCTTTAGACTATTTGAACGTGTAATATGCAGCAACGACTTTTTCAACAACAAGATTTATCCTACAAAAATTTTCACGCAAAGTTAATGCCTACCATTGATCCGGACACCATTATCGGTGTGCGGATTCCGGTGCTGCGTAAAATTGCAAAAGACGTATACGGCACGCCGGAAGCGGTGGCTTTTATGGCAAAGTTGCCCCATACGTATTATGAAGAAAATAATTTACACGCATTTTTGATTGCCCAAATTCCCGATTTTGACACTTGCGTGGCGGCGGTGGATGCGTTTCTTCCTTATATTGACAATTGGGCCACCTGCGATTCTTTGCGGCCGGTTTGCTTTCGGCAGCATCCGGCGGAATTGCTGCCTTGGATCCAAAAATGGATGGCGTCTTCGGCGCCCTACACCGTGCGTTTTGGTATTGAAATGCTGATGACGTATTATTTAGACGACCATTTTACCACCGAATATCCAAAGTGGGTGGCGGGTATCCAAAGCGGGGAGTACTACGTTAATATGATGATCGCGTGGTATTTTGCTACGGCTCTTTCCAAACAGTGGGCGGCGGTGGTGCCTTATTTAGAGGGAAAAAGCCTGCCGGTCTGGGTCCATAACAAGACCATTCAAAAAGCTGTGGAAAGTTACCGGATTACGGCGGAGCAGAAGGCGTATTTGCGTACGCTTATCTTGCATAAATCTACGGCCGGGGGTTAAATTGCGACAAATGCGGGGTTAAAACCCCGTTTTTTATAGAATTTAACCCCGCTGGGTTTCGGCAAACAAAAAATCCGAGAACCTAAGTTCTCGGACTTTCTTTGGAGCCAATGGTGAGAATCGAACTCACGGCCTATTCATTACGAGTGAATTGCTCTACCCCTGAGCCACATTGGCGCTGTGCGTCTTATTCAAACGCAAGTGGGATTATATCACAAGTAAAAATATTTGTCTACTGTTTTTTATAGAAAGAAGGACTGCGGCCTTTGTACTTCTTAAAAGTCCTGGAAAAATAACTTAAATCATTAAATCCGCACTCAAAAGCAGCCTCCGTAATGGAAAGATGGTTCTCCTGAATTTCCCGCAGGGCTTGCTCCACCCGAAGCTTATTGATGTAGTCAATGGGCGTGTGATCCGTATAAACTTTAAATAAATGGCACAGGTATTTTTCGTTGACGCCGACGATTTCCGCCAGTTGCCGCAGGGAAATAGGTTCTTTGAAATGCAGTTCGATCCAATTAAGAAGTAAACGCATAGTATCTGCCGTTCGGCTTCGTATGGGGGAAGCGGTGACGTTTTCCACCACGGCGCATCGGTACAGGGTGCCGAACAATTCATACAGCAGACTGTAAACCGTAAATTCATAGTAGGGTGCTTCGGCGCGCAAACAATCAAAGAGGCTGTGCACCATTTTACAGAAATCCCGACTGTGGGCGGAATAGCATCCAAGGGCGGAAACCTCCCCGTCCTTAATGGCAGAAAGCCACGTACTGACTTTATCTCCCGGGTAGCGCCCCAACATCTTCAGGTCGAACACAATACACTCGTAGGTGCAGTGATCCGGGGTGCCCCGGTGGAGAGCGCCGCTGCTGACCAGGGCTACGTCGCCTTCTTGCATGACGTATTCCGTGTTCTGTAAAAAGAGATGAAACGTCCCCGAAAGCACCCGAATGAGTTCGAATTCTTTGTGCCAATGCAGGGGCATTTCGTACCGTGGATGGGTCTCCGTCACGGCGTAGAATTGAATGGGAAAATCCCGGTAACCCCGCTGGGTTTTCTCGTTTAATGCGTGAAAATCCATAATAAACCTCCAAAACTGACGATTGTGCAACTTGTAGTGGAAATTACACAAGTATTTTACAGGAAAAATAACTATAATACAAGTATAATCTCAAATTGGAGGGAATTGAATATGGCAAAGAACAGACTTGTGGGGGATTACCCCGTAATTGGCATTCGTCCGACCATTGACGGACGGCGTGGCGTGCTTGGCGTTCGTGAATCTTTGGAAGATCAGACCATGAACATGGCAAAGCGTGCCGCAAAATTATTTGAAGAAAATTTACGTTATTCCAACGGAGAGCCGGTGAAGGTGGTTATCGCAGATACCACCATCGGCCGCGTGGGTGAAGCCGCGGCTTGTGCAGACAAATTCCGCAAGGCAGGGGTGGATATTACGCTCACTGTAACGCCTTGCTGGTGCTACGGCGCAGAAACCATGGATATGGATCCTTTAACCATTAAAGCCGTTTGGGGTTTTAACGGAACGGAGCGTCCCGGCGCTGTATACTTAGCTTCCGTGCTGGCTACCCACGCACAGAAAGGCCTGCCTGCATTTGGCATCTACGGCCACGACGTGCAGAATGCAGACGATACGGAAATTCCGGCGGACGTTCGGGAGAAACTCCTTCGCTTCGGTCGCGCAGCCGTTGCGGCAGCCACCATGCGGGGAAAATCTTACCTGCAGATCGGTTCCATTTGTATGGGCATCGGTGGCTCCATTATCAGCCCTGAATTTATTGAAGAATATTTAGGCATGCGGGTAGAGTCCGTAGACGAAGTGGAAATTATCCGCCGTATGACCGAGGGGATTTACGATCAGGCAGAGTACGAGAAGGCTTTGGCTTGGGTAAAGGCAAACTGCATCGAAGGCTTTGATAAGAATCCGCCGGAACTGCAGAAGACCCGTGAGCGGAAGGATGAGGATTGGGAATTTGTGGTAAAAATGATGGTGATCATCAAAGATTTGATGAACGGCAATCCCAATTTGCCCAAGGGCTGCGAAGAAGAAATGGTGGGCCACAATGCTATCGCCGCAGGCTTTCAGGGTCAGCGCCAGTGGACGGACTTTTACCCCAACTGTGATTTCCCGGAATCTATGCTGAATACGTCCTTTGACTGGAACGGTGCCCGGGAACCTTATATCCTGGCAACGGAGAACGACGTGCTCAATGGCATCGGTATGCTGTTTATGAAACTGCTTACCAATCGGGCACAGATGTTTGCAGACGTGCGTACGTATTGGAGCGGCGATTCTGTTAAACGCGTTACCGGCTATGATATTACCGGCAAAGCGAAAGAGGCAGACGGCTTTATTCACTTGATTAACTCCGGTGCTTGCTGCCTGGATGCCAATGGTGCGGCGAAAGATGCTGACGGAAACGCTGTGATGAAACCTTGGTACGAAGTGACGGAAGCAGACCAAAAAGCCATTATGGAGAATACTACTTGGAACTATGCGGATTTGGGTTACTTCAGAGGCGGCGGCTATTCTTCCCGCTTTGTAACGAAGGCGGAAATGCCGGCTACCATGATTCGTTTGAATTTGGTGAAGGGCCTTGGACCTGTTCTTCAAATTGCAGAGGGCTGGACCATTGATCTTCCCGATGATGTGACAGACAAATTGTGGAAGCGTACGGACTATACCTGGCCTTGTACCTGGTTTGTTCCCAGAGTTACGGGAGAGGGCGCATTTAAGACGGCTTACGACGTGATGAACAACTGGGGTGCCAACCACGGTGCCATTTCCTACGGCCATATCGGTGCGGATTTGATCACCTTGTGTTCTATGTTGCGCATTCCCGTTTGTATGCACAACGTAGCGGAGAAAGACGTCTTCCGTCCTGCCGCTTGGAATGCTTTCGGGATGGACAAAGAAGGACAGGATTATCGGGCTTGTCAGGCTTACGGACCTTTGTTCGGTAAATAAAACTATTATTATTATTTTGGGCGTAGGGATGCGATTTAGCTTCTTCTACGCCCAAAGTTTATTTTTCTGTAACAAAATCGTAATGAAAATTGCTTGCGCAGAAGGCTGCAAATATGGTACAAGTAAAGCAGTGAGAAAATTTTGAATGACGGAGCGATATTTATGTCATTTTTCAAGAATCAAAAAGGAAAGATACGGGGGGGCTGGAAAATATCCCTTTGGCTGATCCTGGTGGTACTTGTGACCGTGGGCGGCACACACTTGATTACCCATTTGGCGATTCCCGCCCTTCAGTACGAACTTGCCTGCAATTATGCAGAAAACGGGGATATGGACAATGCGATTCTTGCTTTTCGTGCCCTGGGCGGATATAAAGACAGCGAAGCCCGCATTACGAAAATCCTTTTTGAACGCCAACAAGTAGATTTGTCCGACTTACACGTAGGCAGCACTTTTACCATGGGTCTTTACGAACAAGACGGCATTGAGAATGGCCCGGAAGAAATTGAATGGATCGTATTGGCTGTGGACGGCAGCAAAGCTTTGGTGATCAGCCGTTATGCGTTAGATAGCAGACCTTTCAATGACACCTTTGCGGACATTACGTGGAAAGACTGTTCTTTGCGCAAATGGTTAAATAACGTTTTTTATGAAACCGCTTTTTCCAAAGCCCAGCAAAATCTGATTCGCCTGTCTGAAACACCGGCCCATCGCAATCCGGAATATGCAACGCTTTCGGGAGAGGACACGGCAGATTACGTTTATTTGCTTAGCTTGACGGAAGTGGAAATTTATCTCAGTAACACCCCTTACGCATCTTGTATGGTTACGCCTTATGGAATTCAAAAGAAGGCATATATTGCAACCGCCCAGGGTGAATGTTGGTGGTGGTGCCGTACGCCGGGAAACGATACGATCTTCGCTTCCGGTGTGAATCCTTTGGGTGTTGTCAGCACCCGCGGCAACAACGTGAATTATATCCATGCGGCGGTTCGGCCGGCGATGTGGATCGATATAAACGGATAAGTATCATTTGAATAAAGGAGCGGAATAAATATGCATTCTGTAAGACCTGATACTTGGGCTGCCGTAGACGGCCTGGGTCGAACTTTAAGCGACGTTACACGTGTAGGGGAGAAGCGCCCGGGCAAGTTTGTAGGTTGCTTCTATTGGCTTTGGTATGAAATTTGGCAGCATTCACCGGCCAGAAATATCACCAAGATTATGGAAGCCCACCCGGAAGCTCGGAATGATTTCAACCATCCTGCATGGGGAGAGGACTCTCATCACGGCACACCGTATTATTGGAACGAGCCACTGCTTGGTTACTACCAGATTTCTGATCCTTACGTCATTCGTAAACATGCAGAACTTTTGGCAGATGCCGGCGTAGACGTACTGATTTTTGACTGTTCAAATGATAAGTTTACTTTTAAGGACAGTTACGAAGTTTTCTTCCGGGAATTGCAGGCAGCTAAAGCCGAGGGCGTGAAGGTACCGCAAGTAGCCTTCTTACTGAATTTTGATGCCAATGAGAATACCCGGATTCAAATTACGGATTTGTGGGAAACGATTTATAAACCCGGCCGTTTTCAGGATTTGTGGTTCTACTGGGAGGGAAAACCTTTGATTATGGCCCATTCTTCCGGACTCAATCCGAAGGACGCTACCGAAGGTGCTATTTTGGACTTTTTTACCTTCCGCCGCAATGAACCCACCTATTTCTTCCGGGATACTGCTTTTGATGAGAAGACTTGGGGCTGGTGTTCTTCCTATCCCCAGGGCAAATACGGCGTGCGGGAAGACGGCTCCGTGGAGCAAATGTGCGTAAGCGTAGGGCAGAATGCCAATGAACACGGCTTGGTGGCGATGAACGACTACCGGGGCGGCGTGCAAGGGCGCGCTTTTGCAAAAGGAGATTATTCTTACCGTTATACGTATCAAGGCCGGGAGGTAGTGATCGATAAAGCTCGGGAGGACGCGTTCCTGTACGGCCTTAATTTCCAGCAACAATGGGATCGGGCCATTGAAGTGGATCCGGATTTCATTTTCGTCACCGGTTGGAATGAACACGTGTGCCAGCGCCTTCGGGAGTGGATGGGCTCGCCCAATGCTTTTTCTGATAATTTCACCGATGCATACAGTCGGGACATTGAACCTTCTTCCGGCGTTTTGAAAGATTATTTCTACTACCAGTTGGTGGAAAATATCCGTCGGTTTAAGGGTGTTTCGACGCCGGCTCAGGATCCTTCCGTGCGGCAAACCATTGATATGACCCGGGCCGATGCTTGGGACAGCGTGAAGACGTCTTATGACCACTACGTGGGCAGCACCAAGAAACGGGATTGGGATGGGGCGAAAGGTCTTCATTATGCCAGCGATACTATGCGGAACGATATTGTGCGTTCAAAAGTGGCGTACGATGGAGACTACGTGTATTTTATGGTGGAAACTGCGGCGGATTTGACGCCGGCTTCGGATCCTGCCTGGATGCGTTTGTTGATTCAGACGGATCC
>JAGBGO010000040.1 GCA_017935905.1 Clostridia bacterium
AAAATTCGTAATTTAGTGTAAAATTAATTTGTGCCACAGCTTTACTTTCTCCTTTCGTGTTTTTGTCGTGATTAACATTTTAACAGAAAGTAGAGCTGTGTGCTCTTTTTTTGAATTTACACCATTATATAGACTTTATCGCTTAAATGCTAAAATTAAAAAAAAGCATCCCTATTTCGTCCAAAACAGGGATGCTAAACTTCAAAACTGCGCCTTATGAAATGTAGCGCATTATAGCATTATAATTGTATGCTTGCGCCGTTTAATCCTGATGCTGTTACCACCAATCTTGTGGGTTTCATGGTGGAATCTTTTACCGGAAGCAACCGTACTGCTGCCGCGCAAAGGCCGGCACGCATCTTTCGGTCCGGAATCTGAGGCGGCACGTGGTCGCATACGTCGGAACCGGTTCCTAAGATTTCCGCATCGCCCAGAATACTGAAATGAAGCATCGGGTCTGCATCCGGAACGATGCGGCCCTCTGCATCTTTGCAGACGCAATTGATCACTGCTACGCTGCCGACTTCTCCGGTATAATCTTCCTTATTCATAATCTGCAACTCCAGCGCTGCCGGCTTGCCCGTTGTTTCCACGCAGTAGGAAGCCAGTTCCTTGCCGCCACAGTCATATCCTTTGGCAACCAACGTGCCCGGGGCGTAAGGCACTTGCCATTCCCCGTGTCCGTAGGTTTCAATCTCTTTCCGGCCTAAACTTTCGCCATTTAAGAACAATTCCAAAACGGGACAATTGGTTAGTACACACACGCGAATGAAATCGCCTTCCCGGCCTTCCCAGTTCCAATGGGGCATTACATACACCATAGGGGCCTTCGTCCAATGGGATTGGTTCACGTAAAATGCTTCTTTCTTCTGCAGGAACAAGTCCACAGCCCCGGACTGAGAACAAATGCGGGGCCAAGCCGTTTCGCCCAAATACTCGCAACCGGACCATTGGAAGGAACCGGCGAGCCAAGGATACTGCGTCACCCATTTCCAAGAAAACTCCCTGGAAACGTGCAAAGGATAATAGAACGTCTTATCGTAAGCACTGTAATAGCCCCGTGTATCGTCATTATCGAAGAACCAACCTCTTGTAGAGGGCGTTGCGCACAATTCCGTTGCCACAATGGGTTTGTCCGGGAACTTTTCATGTAATTTCACCATGGCCTCTAAATCGTAGTTCACGCCGATTACATCCATGAGTGCCTGCACAGGCGCATTGGCGGGATCGTGCACCACCGCGCAAGTGACCGGTCTGGAAGCGTCTAACTTCTTCAGCGTGCGGATCATAGTCTTTGCAATGCGCGCCCCTTCCGGTTCGGAATGAATCTTCTCCTCGTTGCCGATACTCCACATCGCTACACAAGGGTGATTGCGATCTCTGCGAATCAAAAGTTCCAACTGGGCAAGACTTTCCGGTGAAGAATCAAACCAGCGAGTTTCTGCCATCACGAGGAAACCAAATTCATCCATCGCGTCCATGGTAGCCTCGTGATGAGGATAATGGGCACAGCGGTACGCATTCACGCCCATTTCTTTCAATAAACGCAAGCGATAACGCTGGATGGATTCCGGTGCTACAAGCCCGGTTAAACCATTGGAGGTATGACAGCACACACCGGATAACTTTACCGGGCTGCCGTTTAACAAACACCCCTCCGTTGTGTTAAATTCGATGGTGCGGAATCCAAATCGGGTTTCGCACGTATCCATCACGGTCTCTCCCAGGGAGAGGGTGGTGCGAACGCTGTAGAGCGTGGGGTTCTCCAAATCCCACAAAGCAGGATTCGAAGCGGTAAAAAGCTGTGTGACAACACCTTTTTCGCCGGCTTCGGCACTTCCGGAAACTGCATTTCGGGCAATTACCGTTCCGTCAGCGTCCAGCAGTTCCGTTTCTACGGTAAAAGCGGCATCGCTAAATCCGTCGTTTCGCACCTGCGTTTCCACCGGCACCTGCCACGTTGTATCGTCCACCTTCTTCGGACATACAAACACGCCATAACGGTCAATGGAAACAGGCTCGGCTACGTCTAACCAAACGTTTCGGTAAATACCGCCGCCGGAATACCACCAGCCCTCCGGATCGCCTTGTTTCAGATACACACTGATTAAATTCTCCTCTCCGAAGCGAAGCACGTCGGAAAGATCCACTTCAAAAGGTGTATAACAAGAAACAGAGCGGGCCAGCAGCACACCGTTGCAATACACCTCGCACAAATTGGCAGCCACGCCTTCAAAATATAAAACGGTACGCTTGTTCCGGAATGTCTCGTCCACAGAAAATGTCTTCCGATACCAAGCGTTCTTATATGCATGAAAACCGTTCATGGCATTCTGATCCGGCTGCACTTCTTCTTGAATTACGTAATCATGGGGAAGGGTTACTTGAGGCCACGTGTTTATATCCCAATAACAATAATAATCCTTGGGCGCCTCTGTAATATATGCCGCAGGACCGCTGACGTAGCGCCGGGTCTTTGCGTGATAATATAAATCTTTCTCATGCTGCTGGGTGGGCTTTACGTAATCCCCTAAATGAAACAGCCAACCGTCATTCCATAATTTGCGTGTACGCATATTAAAAATCCACTCCTTTGGATAAATTCTCCCTATAATATGCATATTATAAAATCCCCAAAAGTCAACGACAATGGGGATTGTTACGAATTATATGTATAGAATTGCTTTTTTACGAAAGCCGCTTTGCTTCCTCTTCTTCCAGCACTCGATAGGCCACTTTTCCCACCAGCGTCTTGGGCAAATCTTCCCGAAACTCAATTTCGTAGGGCAGGGCATATTTGGCAATATGTTTCCGGCAGTACTCCATTAAATGTGCCCGGGTCTCGTCGGTAGGCGAAGCCAGCGCCGACAACTTCACAAAAGCTTTTACTTTCTGCATCTTGTACGGATCCGGCACCCCGATGACGCAACTCATCTGCACAAAAGGATGGGCATCCAATAAATTCTCCAGCTGTGCCGGATAAATATTGTAGCCGGAAGACACAATCATTCGCTTGGCACGACCCCGGAAATAAATAAACCCTTCCTCGTCCATAACGCCCAAATCGCCCGTATACACCCAAGTGTGGCCGTCCTCGTGGCGGCGAAGGGTCCGAGCAGTTTCTTCCGATTGCCCCCAGTATTCTTTCATCACCGTAGGGCCGGAGAGGAGAATTTCCCCTTCCTCTCCCGGGGAAAGTTCCCGGTCTGTGCCCGGTTCCACAATCTTCATACAGGTATCGGGAAAAGGCAACCCAATACTCCCTTCTTTGTACCGATCCCAGGGGGTCAAACAACAAGCTGTCACCGTTTCCGTGGTGCCGTAGCCTTCCCGCACCTGAACGGTCGCCCCGTGTTCAAACAGAAAACGGTCTAACTTCTTCTTCAGTTCCACGGACAGGGAATCGCCGCCGGAAAACACGCCTTTTAGGCTGCTCATATCCAAACTGTCCAAGCCCGGCAGGCGAAGCAGTGCTTCAAACAAAGTAGGCACCCCGGCAATAAAATTGCATCGGTATTTTCCAATGAGCTTGGCGTAACTTTTCGGGGTAAAACGGGGCACCAACACGCACCGTCCGCCCTGAGTCAGCATGGTGTGGATACAAACTCCCAACCCGAATCCGTGAAAAATAGGCATGGCTGCCAGCATCCGATCGCCCGGCTCAAACATAGGATTGGTGGCTACCACTTGCTGGCTTAACGCATTAAAATTCAAATTGGTCAGTACAATTCCCTTGGTGGTCCCCGTTGTGCCGCCGGAGTATAAAATCACGGCAGGATCTTCTGCCTTTACCGGGGGCATGGGGCTTTCCGCCATTTTACCCAAATCCAGAAACGCCTTCCAATGGAGGACCTGATCTTTGGGCACTTTTGCAATCTTACGCCCCTGCGTCAAGGTGTAGCCAAGCGTCATGGGGAAGGAGAGGGCATCTTTAATAGAGGTGACGATCATGGTTCGGACGCAGGTTTCCGGTAAAATGCTTTGGAATTTCGGGTAAAATTGATCTAAAGTAATTGCCATGGTACTTTGGGAATCGTTTAAGTAAAATGCGATTTCCTGTTCTTCCGAAAGGGGGTGGATCATATTGGCAATACCGCCTGCCAAGTTAATACCATAGAATAAATAGAGCGCTTGGGGACAATTGGGCAGCGCCAGCGTTACCCGGTCACCCGGCTTCAAACCTAAAGCAATCAATGCGCGGGCGCACACCTGTGCCTTTGCTGTCAATTCTTGGTAGGTCCCGCTGCTGCCCATAAAATCAAAAGCGATTCCTTCCGGGGAGCGGTGGGCAATTTGGGCAACGGCGTCAAACAGGCTGCCGGTAAAATATTCTAAATGAATTGGACTTGTGGAAATCATCCTTTTTCACCTCGTGGTGTATAGTATACACAAAATTATTCGGTTTGCCAACGGCGTGCCGGACCCAAAGGGCATAAAATTTGCAGTTTATGTCCAGTAATTTGGCGTTTTCTGGACATAAACCGCGCAAACCGCGTGAAACATGTCCATTTTGAGTCAAGTCCTAAATTGTGTGTAAATTCAAATCTGTCAAAATATCACCGACATAGTATGTGTAGAATCAAGCAACAAGTAGTTTTATGTGTTTCTTGATGGCCACCTCCCGTTCTAAGTATTCGTCCATGGCAAAT
>JAGBGO010000007.1 GCA_017935905.1 Clostridia bacterium
CCTAAAACGCGCCTTTGATGTTATACTAATCACGAAAAACAACTCCTTTGTGTTTGTGTTTTGTGTCGTTACTTAACATCATATCACATTTGAGTTGTTTTTCTCTTTTTATTTGTTACCTATCTATTGTACTATAACAAAAATTATTTCCCGCTGAATTTGCGAAAGATATGAAATACGTGGCTGACGCCGCCGGTAATATCACATACGTCCGTTACCGCGTCCTCTACACTTTGCGCAATAACCGGCATTTTACCAATGGTGGTTTCAATAGATGCCTGATTGCGATCCATCCACAAATCTACTTTTCCAACCAGGCGAATCAGGCGAAATAAAAGCACGATGAAGAAAACGATTGCAATAATCCCGCCTACCATCAGAACACCGTTCAAAAATCCTTGCCACGTGAGTGAAAACTGAATCGTGCCAACTTGCGTTTTCATGGCAGATCAACGCCTCCTTCAAAATCAATCACACATACCGTCTTTCATATCCTGAAAAGTACTTTTAACCGTATCCGTGATATTTTCCGTTTTCTTTTTTAAGAATCGACGCGTTTCTTTTCCGGAACAAGGGGCAAACATTAAACTCAGCACAGAACCGATGGTCGCACCGGCTACAACACCGGAAATAATACCCACAATGTATTTTCCGCTAGACGGGCATTGGTTTTTCTTTTGCATAAACATAGACATTCCTCCTTATGAATTGTACAATTAGTATGCCGATTTTACAGGAGAAAAATACAAAAAAATTCCGCACGACTTCGTGCGGAATTTATGGATCATTATAAATCTGATCTTATTCTGCAGATGCAGCATTCAATGCCTTTGCAAGCTGAGACTTCTTACGCGCAGCAGTGTTCTTGTGCATAAGACCTTTGGATGCAGCCTTATCAACACTGACAATTGCAGACTTCACTGCAACAGCAGCACTCTCATCTTTGTTCGCAACCGCAATTCTTGCCTTCTTAACAGAGGTTCTGATAGCAGACTTAGCCGCTGCATTCTTCTTCTGATTCTTCTCAGCAATAATTACTCTCTTCTTAGCTGACTTAATATTCGGCAACTTGGTTCACCTCCCGAAAGCATTTACACGCATCTTGACGCGCGACGATTAGTATACCATAGGAATTTCAAAAATGCAATACTTTCATAAAAAATTATTCGTTGGTATAATGTATACGTATTTTTATAAAGGAGACGAACCGTGAAACGATATTTTCGTGTGATTCTTCCGTGGATTTTTGTTTTAATATACGTTCTGCTGCCCGGCTGTAAAGCCCCCGCGGCGCCGGTTTCTCTAACCACCGCCATCGTTACGCCGACCTATACGCCGGCACCCACACCGGTCCCTTTCACGGAGCGGTGCATAGAAGCGTTTAAATCCTACGAAAGCGCTGCCGGTGTTTGCACCGTTTATGATGTTCAGGAAGACCTCTATTTGTATACCAAGCAAGAGGTGTCTACAAGAATTTTCCCGGCTTCCACCACCAAACTTTTTACGATTTGGGTCGCACTGCAATATTTATCCCCGGAGGAATACGCAACCGTCGGAGATGAGCTGAATCTCGTTGCCGAAGACGCCTCCGTTGCCGATTTGAAGAAAGGCTATGTCTTACCTGTTTCCACGTTGATTGAAGGAATGCTGCTTCCCAGCGGAAATGACGCCGCATACGTCATTGCATGCCACGCTGGTCGCAGAATCGCCGGAAACAGTTATTTAGACGCATATACAGCGGTGAAAACCTTTATGAATGAAGTGAACCGGCAAGCCGAACTAAACGGACTATCGGGAACCCATTTTACCACCCCCGACGGCTATCATCATCCGGAGCATTACACCACGGTGGAAGATTTGATTAAGATTGCCAAATTAGCACTCAACACGCCGGTGATTATGCAATACACGCAAATACCGGAAGCGACGATTCAGTTCAGCGACGGCGAACAAACCACGTGGAAGAATACCAATTGGTTGGTATGTCAAGACAAACCTTATTATTTAAAGGATGCCATCGGACTCAAAACCGGGTATACAGAAAAAGCGGGCTACATCATGCTCGCCGCAATTCGTAACCCGCATACTGAATCGGTTGTTATTATATTGGTAGCACAATGCCCCAATATAGAGAGCCGCTTTGCAGAAACTATCAGTCTCTACAACGTGCTCAAAAGCGTGGAATTTTCTTAAAGCACAAAACCCACTTTCGCATAAACGTCTTTCAGTGTCTTCTCCGCATACGCACCTGCGCGGACTGCGTTTTCTTTGAATATACCATCCAAGTAGCCTTTATCTGCCATCAATTCTTCGTAACGTGCGCGAATCGGCGTAAGCGTTTCTACACAAGCCTCCCCTACTGCGGTCTTAAAATCACCGTAGCGAAGACCGGAGAAAGCCTTCTCCACTTCTTCCGTGGACAAATTCTTTAACGCACCGTAAATGTTGATCAGGTTGCTGACACCGGGTTTGTTTTCCTCATCGTAACGAATTTCGCCATCGGAATCCGTAACCGCCTTCTTAAACTTCTTCATAATCTTGTCCGGATCTTCCGTGATCAAAATAAAGTTGTTCACGTTCTCATCGGATTTAGACATTTTCTTGTTGGGCTCTTGCAAGCTCATAATCTTCGCACCTTGTTTGGAAATCAAAGGCTCCGGAACTTTGAACGTATCCCCATAGAGCTTGTTAAAACGAATGGCAATATCCCGTGCCAACTCCAAGTGCTGCTTCTGGTCTCGGCCAATAGGCACGAAATCTGTCTGGTACAGCAGAATATCGGCAGCCATCAATACCGGATAGGTAAAAAGACCCGCATTGATATTGTCTGCATGGCGGGAAGATTTATCCTTAAACTGTGTCATTCTGGAAAGTTCGCCCATATAGGTGTAGCAGCCCAACACCCAGGAAAGCTCTGCATGTGCGGGCACTTGAGATTGTAAATATAAAATATTCTTCTCCGGATCCAATCCGCAAGCAAGATACAAAGCAAGAAGTGCATAGATCCGTTCTCTGAGAAGTTCAGGATCCTGGCGAACGGTCAGCGTATGCATATTAGCAACACAATACAAACAATCGTATTCTTCTTGCAACAACGGAAAATTACGAATCGCACCTAAATAATTGCCCAGCGTGAGCATACCGGAGGGTTGTACAGCACTATATATTCTCTTCTTGTTCTCCATAGATTTATCGATCCTTTCAATGCATTCAATCAAAGTAATTTTTTTCTTAATTCTGCTGGACTTTCCGGATGAAGAAGGACCGGCGGAATATCCAGCACAGTCATGCAGCCGCACTGACCATCTTTTGAAAGCCGGTAAGCTGCTCGTGCGTAACACGTAAGTACGCTGGAGGTAAATTCCGGATTGGAATCCAATTGCAGGCGATACTCAATGATATGACGGTGTTCTGCGCCTGCCATACCGGTTACACCGCTTCTGAATACCATACCGCCGTGTGGAATACCTTTATGGTCACGATCCAGTTCTTCTTGGGAAATAAAATGAACCGTGGTATCGTAATCTGCAAAATAGTTGGGCATGGTCTTAATAGCTGTTTCAATGGTGTTCAGATCCGCACCCGCTTCTGCTACTACGAAACATTCTCGGGTATGTTTCTGGCGCGTTGTAAGTTCCGGATTCTCCCCTGCACGAACGCGGGAAAGTGCTTCTTCAACGGGAATGGTATACTGCCTTGCATCCAACACACCGGGAATTCTGCGAATAGCATCCGAATGACCCTGGCTGACGCCTTTACCCCAGAAAGTGTAGTCCTTGCCCTCCGGAAGTACAGCCTGACCAAACATACGATTCAAAGAGAAAAGGCCGGGATCCCAACCCACAGAGATAATGCCAACGTGTTGATTGGCTTTACAAACGCCGTCAACCCGTTCAAAATGCTCCGGAATCTTTGCATGGGTATCAAAACTGTCGATCACGTTAAAATACTGTGCAAAATACGGTGTCTGTTCCGGTAAATCATTGGCACTGCCACCGCAAATAATCAAAACGTCTATTTGATTTTGAAAGTCCGGTGCCTGGCTAACGGAATATACGGGCACGTTTGTCTTTGTATAAACGGATTTCGGATCGCGTCTTGTAAACAATGCCACAAGCTCCATATCCGGATTCTTTTGAACGGCGCACTCTACGCCACGCCCTAAATTTCCATAACCTGCAATACCAATTCGAATACCCATTGAAACCAACACTCCTTTAATAAAGAACACGCCGTATAGTATAAATGATTTACGGAGAAAATTCAATATTTTCTCCGTAAATCAGGAACAAATAATCGTTATATTAATTTTTATTCAGTTTCAAAATCTTGGAACTGTTCAAGATGACCGTAAAAGCACCTACGTTGTGCAAGATTGACCCCGCCAGTACGCTGATGACACCAAAAGAAGATAGAAGGATCATGGTGAAACTAATAAGCAGAGACAACACCAAATTCTGATAAATTACGTTTCTGGTCTTACGGGCTAACGTAATGGAGAACGGAAGGTTCAGCAAGTTGTCACTCATAAGCGCAACGTCCGCAGATTGAACCGCCAGATCCGAACCCATAGCACCCATGGCAACGCCCACGTGTGCTTCTTTAAGCGCGAGGGCATCGTTGATACCGTCTCCCACGGCAATCACTTTCTGGGTTGCCTTCAATTCTTGAATTGCACTGAGCTTCTCTTCAGGAAGCAATTGCGCGCGAAATTCATCAATGCCGGTTTCTGCACAAATCCGCTCCGCCACTTGACTTCTGTCACCGGTAAGCATCACAAACTGTTTCACCCCTAAATCACGCAGTTGCTCAATAACTTGCTTTGCTTCTTCCCTTGGGGTATCGCTAAAACAAAGGGCACCCAGTAAACGGTCTCCTTGGGCAACGTAACTTACGGAACCAACGCACTGCTCTCGGAACGCATCGGGAATAACGATGCCCTGCTCAGAAAGCCAAGCATAGTTCCCAAAACGGATCGTTTGTCCCTCCGGAAGAACGGCTTCCATTCCTTTTCCCGGAAGTTCTTTCACCTCGCCGCAATTCACCTTGGTTACCGCTTTCTCATCAACGGAATTCAGTACCGCTTGAGAAACCGGGTGATTGGATCCGGATGCCAGTGCATAAGCAACCGCCAAAAGTGTTTCCTTGGTCGTATCCGTATCTGCCGGGTGAACGTCTGTCAGTTCCAAATTTCCTTTTGTAATCGTACCGGTTTTATCAAAAACCACGGCATCAATTTCATTCAGATCTTCAATAAATTTGGAGTTCTTAATGACGATACCCCGACGGGTTGCAACGGAAAGCGCTGCGATCATAGGCGCCGAGCTCACCAACATCTGACCGCAAGGACAAGAAACCACCAAGATTGCAATGGCTTTGCTTAAATCTCCCGTAAACAATGCAACCGCACCGGCAATTGCCAAAACAAACGGAATATAATATCGCATAAACCGGTCGATAATTCTGGATTCCGGTACAGAGATACGTTCCGCTTTCTCCAAGAAAGACAAAATATGCGAGAAAGAAGTGTCTACAAACTCCTTCTGTACCTCCACAATCAACTGTCCATCTAAGTTTACTGTTCCTGCGTACACAGGAGAACCGGGCTTTACGTCTACGGGTTCCGGTTCACCGGTCAGAGACTTTTGATCCACATGAGAGTCACCGCTGATAATAACGCCGTCAATGGGTACGTGTTCACCGGGTTTAATTAAAATGTGCTGTCCAACCGTCAATTTCTTTACGTCAACGACAACACGTTCATCCCCTTCAAGAACCGTTGCCGTGTTCTGCTGTAAACGGCGCAGACCGTCAATAATATCCCGACCGCCGACAATGCTTCTTTCTTCTAAGAAGTGGGTCAGATTTAGGATCAACGGAATTAAAACGGACAAAACTAAATCTCCGGACAAATAACAAGCAACGATAGCAATCGCCACCAGCATTTCCATAGCGTTGGTTAGATCTTTCGAAAAAACGCCTTTAATGGCGGCCCAAATAACCGGAACGCCTTCCACCAAAAAGCCGATGGTGAAACAAAGCGGAGCCACGACTACGTCCGTCTTAACGAAAAATTGGTAAAGAAGACCAATAATTAAACAAGCAATAGAAATCATTGCGCAAATAATTTCCGTCTTCAATTTTCTCTGCTTTGATGCACTTAATCCCGTATTAGAGAGCGCTTCTAAGCTATCGCTTCCAACGTGTTCAATGTTCTTCATACGCGTCACTCCTACGGTTTAATAATAATCACGCTATCGTCATTTTGCACCACACGAATGGATCCGATGGTATCCAAAATCGTCGAAAGCTTCTGACTGTAAATTCGGGTACGCACAACTTCAGGATCGCGTTTGTATTCGTCCAGCACGCCCCAGAATTCCGTCAGATTCATATTGGCATCTGCAACCTTTGAAGCATGGGTACTGTTGGCATCCGCAATTAAATTTTGCGCATACGCCTCTGCGGAAGGTACAACCGTATTCCAATATTGTTGCGCTTCTTCCATCAAGGTACTGGCCTCAATGGTCGCTGCATTGACACCCTCGTAAATCATCTTGACGGGTTTTGGCATAGTTACACTGGTTAACTCCAACGCTTGAACCGCAATGCCGGCGTTCAGCGTATCCAGCCGATCCTGTACTTGTTCGAAAATGGCATCCTGGAAATCTTTCTTACCGGACGTCATAATCACGTCAACATCCGTGCGGGCAGAATTTTCCAACATAACGTTTCGAACGCTGGAATCAATGATAGATTCCATTTCATTGATTTTCAGCGCGTAGGAAACAGGATCTGAAACTTTGTATTTCAACATTGCGTTAATCAAAATGACGTTGTTATCCCCGGTAAGCATATAAGTGCCGTCGGCAATGCTCTCGTCGGTGTAATGGGTATATACGTCCTGCTGCATAACGTTATCGGTAGAAACCGTAACCACTTCATCGATAAAGCCGGGAAAACAGAATAACAATCCGGGTTTATGGACTTGCTCTTCCGGTGTATCCCCTACTAATTTGCCAAAACGAAGCACCATAGCTACCTCTCCGCTCTTTACAATACGAACGCCGGAGAAAGCCACACCAATCAGTACAGCAATAATCAGTACGACGAAGATGCGGGATACCGTCTTTAATACGTCTTCTAAAAATTCCCGTTTCATGAAACTTTCCCCGCTTCCGCAATCAATTCACAAAGTGCCGTAACAACGGTTTCCCGTTCTTCTTCCGGCATCTTAGACAGCATGTAGCTCAAATCCGCTTGAATAAGACCTTCAGAATTGGGCATCAACGTATCGCTATAGGAAAGAAGCACGTTGAACGGATAGGTGTCGGACGTCACTACGTAAATATCATCCGTACCGACAGAAGCAATAATGGTATCCAACTCCTTCAAGAACTTATACAATTCCAGATTTGCACTCTGGGCTTCTGCATAAATCTTAGCAACTTCAGCCTCTGTCTTAGCGTAGATTTCAGCCGCCTCGATTTCTGCTTTAGAAACGATTTCCGCACACTCAACGTCTGCCGCAGATTGAAGAATGTCCGCGTCTCGCTCAGCCTTTGCCAAAATACTGTCAATGTCTTTCTGACGATCTGCATTCATCTGGGCAAATACACTTTCAAGGTTGGTGGTAGGAAGGGAAATACGCAGGAAACTTACGTCTTGTACAGCGATACCGTAACTCTTTTCACAGTTTTGTTTCACCACGTCAAAAATTTTGGATTGAATCTCATCCGACTTAATCGTCTGCGTATCCAATGAAACCAAATTGGTCATTTCGTAAGAACCGATCACACTGTTGGTGGCACTGAACACCTGATCTTGGATATAAGATTCCACTTTCGCCATCGATCCTACGCTGTTGTGGAACTTCAGCGGATCACTCACTGACCAAAGGACGGAAGAACGAAGAATTACGTTTCGGTTGTCTTTCGTGGTAGTTTCCAAAGAATTCGACTCGGTATACTGCAATCGAGTATCGTATTTAACCACAGACTCAAAGGGCCAGGGCAGCTTAAAATATAAACCGGCTTCCGTAATTTCAGCACGGGGAGCTCCAAAGCGAAGAATCACTGCACTGCTTCCCTCCCGCACTTCGCACGTAAAACCGAAATATCCAACAATCACAAGAAGTACGACTGCGATCAAAATCTTAATCCACATACCGCTGCGTTTCTTGGTTTCCTTTACTTCCTTTATTTCGTTTGTTTCCATTGTTTCTTTCTTCATCATAAAAACCTCACAATCATCAAGACAAGGATCCATAGAAAATCTTAATTCTAGAACTGTCCACGTCGTCTCCTACCAAAATCAATTTGGTACCGGCGTACGTAGAACACATCGCATTCAAATATTTTTGATAAACGTAAGCATCCGGATATTCGGAGTATGCCTCCACCGCCGCCATAAAATCAGACAAAGCGGATTCCGCTTCCGCAATTTTCTTATGGTATTCAATCATAGCACTGTCAATGGTAATTTGTGCGAAAGATTCCGACCGTAGAATATTGGTAGCAGATTGACCCTGCGCTTCCAAAACAATCTGTTCCGCTTCCGCTTGCGCACCAATGAACCGTTGGTATACGGACGCAACTTCCACAGGCGGGTGAATACTCTCCATAATGATGTTCACTACTTCGAGACCGGTTTGTGCTTCCTCAACTAAAGCAGACAAATCCCGCTTGAAATCCGACGCAAAAGCCTCTCGGTCTACGGATAACAACGTGGCTAAATCTTGACTCATCGTATTTCTCGTAGTTAATTCGTATGCTTTTGCTTCCAAAATCCGCTCCGGAGAGGCAGAATGTTGTAAATACGTCTTCAAATCTGCGATTCTGTACTCTACACGCAAGTTAATAGAAACCAATTCGTTTCCACTACCTAAAAGAAGCTTATATTCACTGTCACCGTGACCGGCGGTCCAGATATTGTCCACGTTCTCTTCCGAGCGATAACCAATGGTCACCTTTTGAATGGTATCTGTATCATAAATCTTCGTCTTTTCAATAGGAAACGGCATGGTAAAATGAAGTCCGGGTTTCAAAATTTCATCCTGCAGTTTGCCAAACCGATATCCGGCACCTTCTTGATTGGATCCCACGTAAACAATTCCGGTGGAAATCCAAAAGATCAGTATGCCGGCAAAAAACGCAACGGGCAATGTTTTTTGAATAAACTTCAAACTCCATAAACTTCTTAACGTAATACCGGTATTTTCTTCCAGGAAAGAAATAACCGACAGATCTTTCATATCCGATTTAAAGAACGGAAGTAAAATTACGACACCGGGCTTCACCGACAATTCTTTCCGAATAGCTCGAACCGCAACAGACAGAAGCACCATAATCGCGATGTAGCAGAAGAACACAAAAACTGCAATATTTAAAATCTTGGTCAGGTCGTAAAGGCCCAACATAAATATGGATATTGCCAGAGCTTGTGCACCAATCAGAATCTTTCCAATATTCAAGAATGCACGACAGTTATGTAAAATAGCTTGCGCAAAGGATGTTTCCGGCTTTAAGTATTTAATATACTTATCCGTCACAATCACCAAAACAAAGAGGGCTGCCGTTAAGATCAAGTGCCAATACTTTAAGGTGTATTTAGGCGTTGGAGCTTGAAAAACAAGGGTCATCCAAACGGTGGCACCGACCAAAGCACCACCCAATAAAATCAACCGAATCCAGCCACGGCATTTATTATAGGCACAAGCCAAACGGTAAGGTACGTTTCGAATCCCCTGCCAAAGTTTCTTCCAAAAATTAGTTTGTTTCTGTATCGTTCTCTCCCTAATAGGAATTTCTTCCTTGAAAGCGATAAATAAAAGATTCACCGTTCCCAACAGCAGCAGAAAGATGCCGCTGAGCATAAAAGCAACGTACCCACTCCGGCTGTACATAAAGAACAGCACACCGGAGAATGCCAATATGCATCCTGTAAATAAGAGAAGTATCAGAATCGATTTCACACGATTTCTGCTCATAAATACGAGAACTCCTTTCGAAAATGAATAAAATTATTGTATATTATTTTGGTGTCAAAGTCAATATTTTCACCCTCGACAAAGATTTACCAATATGCTATATTAGGGCACAGAGGTGACCATCCATGATCCAAGATTTACACAGCCATACTTACTACTCATTCTGCGGGAAAGACAGCCCGGAAACCGTTGCCGAAGCAGCCATTGAAGGCGGAATCGATTTGTTTGGCATTTCGGATCATAACTATGGAATCGGTTGCGCCAGAACCGACGTTTTTCATGCGCAAACCGTGGAAATTCTGCAAGATTATCAACGGACTCTGAAGCGTTATTTCGATCACATAAACTTAATTAAAGAGAAATAT
The DNA here is from genome assembly GCA_017935905.1 of Clostridia bacterium. Classification (GTDB taxonomy): domain Bacteria; phylum Bacillota; class Clostridia; order UBA1212; family UBA1255; genus RGIG9099. The sequence goes on from JAGBGO010000007.1 coordinate 10,354, forward strand.
GCTCCCCAGATTCAAATATTGCGGGGTATTGAAGTATCCGTGCTGCAGACGGGCCGCTACGCACTCCCCCTGCAAACCGATTTATCTTTTTTTGACTACTGTTTGGTGGAGCATATCGATCATCCGGAAGGCAACGTAATTCAAAGCGATCTATTCCAATTTGCAAAGAAAGCCGGCTGCCCGGTAGGGGTTGCCCACACGGATATGTTTGCTTTTATCCGGAATTTGGGCGAAGATCCCCTGGTCTATTTTACCCAAATGGCACAATCCGGTATTTTTTGGGAAATGAACGTTAATTTAGACACCATTCACCGCGGTCACCAACACGCGTATATGCTGCGCTTTTTCGAAAGCCCTGAGGAACAGGAGATCATAAGAAAATCCGGCGTACGTTTAAGCGTTGGCTTCGACGGACACCGGATTGAAGATTATAAACCCGAAAGAATCAAAAAATATTGTAATCAAATTACAGAAATGGGCATTAAGCTTGCTTTTGAGCTGTAGTTCTTGCGCTGGTCTTCCCTTCCGGCTGAATTTCACCGGCTTTGGTAAGCGCAACCTTCGTTAAGAAAGGACCCACCAATTCATAAATCAGCACCGAGAACAGCGTAATATTAGCAACGATGGCACCGGGAGCCCCCAATGCTTCTGCTTTCATGGCCATTCCCAAAGCAACACCGGCTTGAGGAAGCAGTGTGATTCCTAAGTATTTTACAATATTAGAATCGCAATGCATCAGTGCAGAACTGGTACGGGCACCGAAATATTTTCCCAAAGAGCGGAACAAAATGTACACAAGACCAATACACACGATAATATAGTCTTTGAATACTGCCAATTCCAATTCAGCGCCGCTGATTACAAAGAACAAAATAAACAAAGGCGCCGTCCAGCGATCCAACCGGTCCATCAACTCTTCAGAAAAATCACAGCAGTTACAAAAAATGGTTCCTAGCATCATACAAACCAGTAACGAAGAAAAGCCCACGTGAACCGGTCCTACGTGAAACTTAATCATAGAGAGTGCCACTGTCATCAATACGAACGTAACAGACATGGCAAGACGCTTGGAACGGGAGTGGAAGAAACGCTCAAAGAAGGTAAAAATCCACCCCATGACTGCACCCAGCAAAAGGGACAGCACAACTTCCAACAAAGGCTCCACTACAACGGATAAAATATCCACAGAACCGGAGATCAGCGCTTTAGCAACGCCAAAAGAAATAGCAAAAAGCACGAGACCGACTGCATCATCCAATGCTACAATAGGAAGCAGAATATCCGTAACAGGCCCTTTCGCCTTGTACTGCCGTACAACCATAAGCGTTGCAGCAGGAGCGGTTGCCGAAGCCACAGCACCTAATACAATAGCAGCCGGCAGTGGGAATTTATCTGGAATCATAAAATGAAGGCCAATCAGTGCCGCATCCACCAAAATTGTGGTAAATACCGCTTGGACAATACCGATAACGGTTGCCTTGCGACCGATTTGTTTGAGTTGAGACAAACGGAACTCATTACCGATAGAAAAAGCAATAAAGCCAAGAGCTACGTCAGGAATCAGACTGTAGGTTTCAATATCTTCCATACTGATAAACCCAAAACCGCGTATACCAAAGGCGCCCAGCAAGTAAGGTCCAATTAAGATACCGGCTACCAAATACGCGGTAACGGCCGGCAAGTGAACGAGTTTCGCCAAACGGGACAGCATCAGTCCTGCAAAAAGTGCTATGGATAATGTTAATAAAATATGCATAAAAAGCCTCCGGAAAAATTCAATTCCGAGGACAGATTGTAGTACTTGTACGAGGGTTTGTCAAGTATTCGAAAGTTTTCGAAGCATGTCCTCAAAATCAAGAATTCTAAAGTCGCATACAGGGTACTGCGGGACACTCGGCGTCAGTAAATGACAGGTTTTGCAACCAGCTCTGTATCCGGACTCCAAGTCGCAGACCCGGTCTCCGATCATCACGGTATTCTCTTTGGTTCCCCCGTATTTCTCCATTAAATACAAAATAACGTCCGGGGCCGGTTTCACCACAAAGTTGGGGCTGTCCGCGGTTACAATTTCCTCGAATTCTTGCAGAATGCCGACTTGTTCCAGCATCGGGTAAATGGAATCGTTTCGGTTGGTAAAAACATAGTTAAATCCACCCATTTTACGAATCTGCCGAAGCACTTCCGAGACACCGGGAAAAATCGCTACCGGGTCCGTCGCCTCCTGTTTGTACTGTTCCAGATACCGCTGGTGCAAATCCGGAATCTGAAACTTTTCGCTGTAGTAATCTACGGCAAATCGAATATTTTCCATCATCTTCTCCAAAATTTCGTTGTAAGGCGCATCGCAGCCACATTCTTGCATCGCAAGGCGAAGATACCGAATTACGTTTGGGTAGGTATCCATTAAAGTGCCGTCAAAATCCCAGATAAAATGTTTGATTGATTGCATCGTACAGTCCTTTCTTACAAATCCCGTGTGATATTTTGGGCAATCATTGCCAAATAGCGGGATTTTTCTTCAAAGAGTGCATCCGGAAGTTTGGTACTCGGTGCCGTTTCCAATGAAAATACGCCCTTAAAATGAACGTCACGAAGTGCTTTTCCAAAAGATTCCCACGGAATAATGCCGTCATAAGGATTCAAATGCATATCTATCCCATACCGATTATCGTGCACGTGAAGTACCTGAATTTCATTTCCCAACCGGCGTGTTTCTTCCGCCAAGTCC
>JAGBGO010000041.1 GCA_017935905.1 Clostridia bacterium
AGCAAAGGATTCCATCAGCGAAGAAGCAATTCGTTCCGGCCAATACTACGTAAACAACAGATGGCTGGGCGGTATGCTCACAAACTTCAAGACCATCCGCAAGAGAATTGAGAAACTCAACAAGCTCAACGAGATGGAAGAGAACGGTACGTTTGACCGTCTTCCCAAGAAAGAAGTTATTAAACTCAAAGGCGAGCGCGACAAGCTGGAGAAGAACCTTGGCGGTATCAAGAATATGACCAAGCTTCCTTCCGCAATGTTCGTAGTAGACCCCAGAGTAGAGAAGAACGCAGTTGCAGAAGCAAGAAAATTGGGCATTCCCGTTGTTGCTATCGTAGATACCAACTGTGATCCTGACGAAGTAGATTACGTTATCCCCGGTAACGACGACGCAATCCGCGCAGTTAAATTGATCGCTGCAAAGATGGCTGACGCGTTCATCGAAGGAAACGAAGGCGAAGTTGCTGAAGAAGTTCCCGCTGAGGAAGTTGCTTCCGAAGAAACTGAAGCGTAAGATCGAATAGACAAAGAATAAGGAGGATACAACCATGGAAATTACATTGGCAATGATTAAAGAATTGAGAGAAAGAACCTCCGCAGGTATCAACGACTGCAAGAAAGCATTGACAGATGCGGATGGCGATATGAATAAAGCTGCTGACCTTCTTCGTGAGAAGGGTTTGGCTGCTGCAGCTAAGAGAGCAGGCCGCGTTGCAAGCCAGGGCGTAGTTGAGTGCTACGTACACGGCGGCGGCAGAATCGGTGTTATGGTTGAAGTAAACTGTGAGACTGACTTCGTTGCACAGAACGAGAAGTTTAAGGCTTTCGCAAAGGATATTGCAATGCACATCGCTGCATCCAGTCCTTTGTACGTATCCAAGGACGACGTTCCGGCTGAGGATATTGAGAAAGAAAGAGCTGTTCTTCGTCAGAAAGCTTTGAACGATGGCAAGCCTGAGAAGATTGTTGACAGAATCGTAGACGGTCAGATCGCGAAATTTTACGAAGAATACTGCTTGATGGAGCAGGCTTTCGTAAAGGATCCTGATCTGAAGATTGCTGATTTGCTCAACTCTTTGGTTGCTGTTATCGGTGAGAAGATCACAATTCGTCGTTTCGTTCGCTTCGAGCGCGGCGAAGGCGTAGCACAGAAGGAAGAGGAATAATAGAGAGCCTCTTCGGCGGCAACAGTATAAATGAAACTGTTTTCAAAAGGGGTTCCGTTTGGATTACCCCTTTTTTTGTAAAATTTTTCACGGAGGCGGATGCTATGAACCCTGTTTACAAGAGAGTATTGATTAAGATTAGTGGAGAAGCACTTGCAGGTAAGAAGCACGACGGTAAAGGGGATGGGTTTGGACTCAGTACCGATATGCTGACAGACGTAGCGGTTCACGTTCGAAAGATTGTGGACATGGGTGTAGAAGTTGCCATTGTTGTTGGTGGCGGAAACTTTTGGAGAGGCAGTCAAAGTAAATCTATGGACCGTACCCGGGCAGACCACATGGGTATGCTGGCAACGGTTATGAACTCTTTGGCACTGGCAGACGCTTTGGAACAGCAGGATTTGCCGGTTCGGGTGCAAACAGCTATTGAAATGCGGCAAATTGCAGAGCCGTACATTCGGAATAAAGCTACCCGCCACTTGGAGAAAGGCCGTGTCGTTATCTTTGGTTGCGGAACAGGCAATCCCTTCTTTACAACCGATACGACTGCAGCCCTTCGTGCCGTGGAAATTGATGCAGATGCCATTTTACTGGCGAAGAACGTGGATGCCGTATACGATTCCGATCCTGCCAAGAACCCGGATGCGAAGCGTTATACCCGCTTAACCCACAGCGAAGTGCTGAACCAGAATTTGAAAGTGATGGATTCTACGGCCGCATCTCTTTGCCGGGACAATGGCGTGAAGATTCACGTGTTTGGCATCAGCGATCCGGAGAATATGATCCGCGCAGTTTGCGGCGAGGAAATTGGTACGTTAATTGAATAATTTTGGAGGATTTGAATTACCATGAGTAATGAGAGAATTTATAATTTTTCCGCAGGCCCTTCCGTACTTCCTGAAGAAGTGCTGAAGCGGGCAGCAGATGAAATGATGAACTTTGGCGGCTGCGGTATGTCCGTGATGGAAATGAGCCACCGGTCGAAAGTGTACGATGGCATTATTAAAGGCGCGGAGGCCCTGCTTCGGGAAATGATGCAGATTCCGGACAACTACGAAGTGTTGTTCTTGCAAGGCGGTGCTTCTACCCAGTTTGCTATGCTGCCTATGAACTTGGCAACCGGCAGCGGTCTTGTGGATATTGCCCTTACCGGTGTATGGGCAAAGCGTGCGTATGAGGAAGCTGCCCTTTTGGCTAAGGCGAATATTGTGGCAAGCTCCAAAGATAAGACTTTCTCTTATATTCCGGAAATGCCCGCAAGTTGTTTCAGCAAAGATGCAGATTATTTACATATCTGCTGGAACAATACCATCTACGGCACCCATTTTACCGAGATTCCCGATTGCGGCACCACGCCCATCGTTGCGGATATGTCTTCCAGTATTTTGTCGGAAGAAGTAGACGTTTCTAAGTTCGGCGTGATTTTTGCCGGTGCCCAGAAGAATATGGGTCCTGCCGGTGTGACGGTGGTGATTATCCGCAAGGATTTGATCGGCCGTCACAGAGCCGATACGCCTACTATGCTTCGCTATGATATTCATGCGGAGAATGCCTCTCTTTACAATACACCGCCTACCTACGGTATTTACGTGATGAAGCTGGTGTTAGAGTGGCTTCGGGCTAAAGGCGGCATTAAGGCTATGAATGAGATCAATCAGCGCAAAGCCAAAGCATTCTATGATTGTTTGGACGAGAGCACGATGTTCCGGGCAACGGTTCAGGGAAAAGATCGCTCCTTGATGAATATTCCTTTCGTGACGGGAGACGAAGAACTGGACAAGAAGTTTGTCAGCGAAGCAGAAGCAGCCGGTTTTAAGAACCTGAAAGGTCACAGAAGTGTAGGCGGTATGCGTGCATCCATTTACAACGCTATGCCGGAAGAAGGCGTTTATAAGCTGGTTGAGTTTATGAAAGCCTTTGAGAAGAACCACTAAGAGAACCCAATCTTGCCCAATCGTCTGAGATATGGTATGATAAAGGGCAAGAAGACTGATACAAAGAAGGAGTGACAGCGTATGCTGAATAAGGACGATTATAAGCAGTTTAGCGAGAAGATGGACCGCACCGTGGAGGTATTGAAGGAACAACTCAACACCGTTCGTGCAGGCCGTGCCAATCCCGCTATTTTAGACAAACTCACCGTTAGTTATTACGGTGTGGATACCCCTGTTGCTCAGGTTGCAGGTATTTCCGTACCGGAGGCTCGTTTGATGGTCATTCAGCCTTGGGACGGTTCTGTGTTGAAAGAAATTGAGAAGGCTATTCAGATGTCCGATATCGGTATTAACCCGGTAAATGACGGCAAATGCTTGAAATTGGTGTTCCCGCCGCTTACAGAGGAGCGGAGAAAGGCTTTGACAAAGCTGACCAAGCAGTACGGTGAAGAGTCTAAGACGGCTGTTCGAAACGTACGCAGAGACGCCATTGAATATTTCAAGGGCCTTAAGAAAAAGTCCGAGATTACGGAAGACGAGCAGAAAGATGCGGAGAAAGAGGTTCAGAATATTACGGACCGTCACGTACTCCAAATCGACAAGGCTGTAGCCGAGAAGGACAAAGAGTTGATGGAGATCTGAGGATGAAGGAAGCGAATCAGTCCATCCAACAGACAGAAATTCAAAATGGCGGGGCACCGAGATTGGTGCCGCGCCATATTGCGGTTATTCCGGACGGAAACCGCAGATGGGCAAAGAAACAGGGATTGCCCACTCTTGCCGGGCACAAAGAAGGGGTGGAGAATTTCCGTCGTTTGCTGTCCGCTTGTGCAGAACGGGGCGTTCAGTACGTGTCTTTCTATGCGTTTTCCACGGAGAATTGGAAGCGTTCAGAGAAAGAAGTACAGGGCCGTATGCGCCTGATGTTGCAATATTTAAAGAATTTTGACAAGGTTATGGGAAAGAACAAGAGCAAAGTTCGATTCCTGGTTGCCGGTGAGCGCAGTTTGCTTTCCAAAGAACTCCAAGAAGGCATTGAAATCATGGAGCGGGAGACGGCAGGCAATACGGATTTGACAGCCGTGATTTGCATTAACTACGGCGGGAGAGATGAAATTGTGCACGCGGCGCGGAAATTGGCCAATCAAGTGGCAGAAGGCGTGCTGAAACCGGAAGATATTACGGAAGATCGGTTAGGCGATGCACTGTATACCCAATTGCCGGATCCGGATTTGCTTATTCGGACCAGCGGGGAAGAAAGAATCAGTAACTTTATGCTGTGGCAACTGGCCTATGCAGAGTTCTATTTTACGCCGGCGCTGTGGCCGGAATTTTCAGAAGAAGAATTAGATCGTGCGATTGAAACATATAATAATCGACAGAGACGATTTGGAAATTAAGGAAGTAATCAACGAAGAAATACTCGGGGTGGAGAAACGATGAAGACGAGAATAATATCTGCTTTGGTAATTGTGGTAATCGGTATGACCTGTGTAGTCATAGGCGGGTACGTTATGGCGGCATTGGTTTTGTTTATTGCAGCCGTTGGCCTTCATGAATTTTACAAAGCATTTGAGAACAAAGGGTACAAACCGGTGTATACCGTGGGCTATTTGTACGTAGGCTTGCTTCTTTTGCAGGTCATCAGCGGCTCTGCAGAAATGACGGATATTTACTTCTCTAACGTAAAGGCGATTGCCCATATCAACTGGTTCCCGTTGATTCAGTTATTTATCTTGCTCTCCCTTCTTGCGCTTTGCGTATTTAAACATAACAAGCATAATATTGCAGATATTGCTGTTACGATCCTGGGCGGATATTACGTGGTTTATTTATCCAGCTTCTTCATTTCCGTTCGCCAGTTAGATGGCGGAAAAGGCGGCCTGTATATGTTTATCTTAGTCATATTGGGTTGCATCTCCGCAGACACTTTTGCGTATTTCATCGGCTGCAAATTCGGCAAGCACAAGCTGATTCCTGCGGTTTCTCCCAAGAAGAGCGTAGAGGGCAGCGTAGCGGCTTTTGTAGGCGCAGCATTGATGCTTTCTATCTACGGCGTGATTATGATTCAGACCGGTGTTTTCACGGAGGTCAAATTATTGCATTATCCTATCTTGGGATTGATTATCGGCGGTCTGGCACAAATTGGAGATTTGACAGCCTCTGCGGCGAAACGTTATACGGGGGTTAAGGACTTTGGTAAATTGATTCCCGGCCACGGCGGCATCTTAGACCGTGTGGATAGTTACATATTCGTTTTCCCCATTGCATACTACTATTTGTCTTTGGTGGTATTGCGCTGATTCCGGCGCGTGAGAGGAGCGGACAGTTATGAAACGTATCGGTATATTGGGTTCCACCGGCTCGATCGGCACTCAAACTTTGGAAGTGGTTCGCGAATTGAACGGTCGTCCGGAAACTGCGGACAATCCCCATATACAAATCTGCGCCTTGGCGGCGGGTCGAAATATTGAACGCATTGCCAAGCAAGCCATTGAATTTCAAGTACCGGTACTTTGCATTGAACGGGAAGAAGACGTACCGGCTTTACGGACATTATTGGGAGAACACTCGGCTGATATTTTAACCGGCGGCGATGGGCTTTGCGCCCTTTCTGCGATGCCTATGGATTTGCTGGTGACGGCCATTGTAGGCATGCGGGGCTTAAAACCAACGCTTACTGCCATCGCCCAAGGAACAGACATCGCCCTTGCCAACAAAGAGACGTTGGTGGCGGCAGGGTCTTTAGTGATGGCGGCGGCGCAGGCGAAGGGGGTAAAAATCCTTCCGGTTGACAGTGAACACTCCGCAGTATTTCAGTGTTTAAGAAGTGCCGGCAAAGGCGGCGCCAATGAAACAGAGAAAATCTTGCTTACGGCTTCCGGCGGACCTTTCCGCGGATACACAAAAGAACAATTGGCAGGTGTTACGTTGGAGGCGGCGCTGAATCATCCTACCTGGAAGATGGGCGGCAAGATTACGGTGGACTGTGCATCTATGATGAATAAGGGCTTGGAGGTCATCGAGGCCATGCACTTATTCCACGTGCCGGTATCCCAAATTGACGTGGTGGTACATCCTCAGAGTATTATCCACTCTATGGTCATGTTCAGAGACGGCAGCGTATTGGCACAGTTGGGCAATCCCGATATGAAAGTACCTATTCAGTTGGCATTGACGGATCCGTACCGCACGGATTCCGAAACGCGGCGGTTAGATCTGGCAGAAATTGGGCAACTTACTTTTGAACGGCCCGACATAGAAGTATTTCCTTGTTTGCGCCTTGCTTATGAGGCTGCGGCGAAAGGCGGTACGTTACCGGCAGTTATGAACGGTGCCAATGAGCAAGCCGTAGAATTTTTCTTGAAAAAACAAATGAATTTCACAGATATCCCGTATACTATAGAGCGGGTGATGGAGGCTCACGTAAACGGGCAGGGAGAGGCCTTCCTGGAGAATCCCGATTTAGACGATATTCTTCGCTGTGATGCTTGGGCGAAGGCAGAGGTAAGGAGATTGATATGTCCGTAGTCGGCAGTATTTTAACCATGATTTTAATATTCAGTGTGCTCACGGTGGTTCACGAGTGGGGACACTATCTTGCAGCCCGGCTTTTCAAAGTGCGGGTGAATGAGTTTTCGATTTTTATGGGACCGAAGATTTTCTCCCGGGTAGGGAAGAAGACCGGTACCCGTTTCTCCATTCGTTGCCTTCCTTTAGGCGGTTTCTGTGCCTTAGAAGGAGAGGAAGAAACAAAAGACAGTCCTGAATCTTATTGCAACAAACCCTGGTATCAGCGGGCCGTTATTCTGGTTGCCGGCGTGTTTATGAACTTTGTGCTGGCTATTTTGATTGTTTCCGTGATTTTCTCTATTGTGGGATACGATACCAGAACAGTTAATTCCGTGAGCAATACGCTGGATTCTGCTTGGGTGATGCCGATGGCCTTCACCGATTTGGAGCCGGGGGACGAAGTGATTGCCTACAACGGCATGCAAATCAGCACCCCCACCGATTATTCTCTGTATATGATGGTACAAGAAGCGGAGGACGTTACGTTCACGGTTCGGAAGAAGAACGGCAAAGAGGTTCGCTACGTACTGGATCGAACCTTTGACCGGAAGGAGAATGCCGAGGATCAGGAAAATCCCGGTACGTTGAAAGCGATGATCCAAGTGTTTCAAAAGACCGGCAAGACGCAAACGAAACTGGGTACGTACACCTCTTTTTGGGATAATAACCGCGCTTTGACCATTACGCTGGATTACGCAGACGGCCGCAAGACGGAATATTATTACGGCACCCGGGAAGACGTGCCCGCTGTGTACGTTGCTGAAACGGCGGCAGATGGGACGCTGAAAGAGTCTGTAAAGACGGGTTTGTCGGACAAATATACCGATGAAGAATACGTACAGGCACTGATTTCGGAGTTTAATACAACGGGTTCCTACAAGAAATTCGGATTCTCGTTTACTTACGGTAAAGACGGAAATATCTTCCAGTGCATTGGCCAGAGTTTTGTGTATACTTGGTCTTTGATCAAATCGGTGTTCCTGTCTCTTTGGTGGCTGATTACCGGTAAACTGGGGATGGATGCTATGGCAGGACCGATTGGGATTACTTCGTTGGTCAACGACGTAGTCACCGCAAAAGCGGCGGTTAGTGCCAAAATTCTTTCTCTTGCCAATATGGCGGCGCTCATCAGTGCCAACCTTGCCGTATTTAACTTGCTTCCGGTTCCCGGTTTGGACGGCGGTAAATTGTTGTTTATTGCCATTGAGCGCATTCGGGGCGGCAAACAGATCTCTCCGGAAACAGAAGGCAAGATTTCGTTGGTATTCTTTGGATTGTTAATTCTCTTGGCGATTGTCATTGCCGGAAACGATATTGTGAATTTGATTACGGGATAGAGAAGAGGTTTAGTCTATGTTTCTGCGTCAGGATACAAAAGAAATATGGGTAGGCGGAAAGAAGTTAGGCGGCGGCAATCCGATTTTGGTGCAGTCTATGACCAACACGGATACAAGAGACGTGGCATCTACCGTTGCCCAAATTCAAGCACTGACAGAAGCCGGTTGCGATATTGTCCGCGTGGCAGTTCCCGATATGGCGGCTGCGGATGCCGTTGGGGAAATCCGGAAACAAATTTCTATTCCTTTAGTTACCGATATTCATTTTGATTACCGTTTGGCTCTTCGCTGTATGGAAAACGGTGCAGATAAAGTGCGGATCAATCCCGGTAACATTGGTGACCGGAAGCGCACGGAAGAAGTAGTGCGTATGGCATCGGAACGTAAGATTCCTATTCGTATCGGTGTCAATGGAGGTTCTTTAGAGAAAGAATTGTTACATAAATACGGCGGTGCTACGGCAGAAGCCATTGCAGAAAGCGCTATGCGCCACGTGGAAATTTTAGAAGATTTGGATTTCACAGATATCGTAGTGTCTTTGAAATCTTCCGATATTGAGAAAACCGTTGCGGCTTATGAAATTATGGCCAGAAAGCGTCCCTACCCCTTGCACGTAGGACTTACGGAAGCGGGCACTGTGTGGAGCGGCACCATTAAATCTTGCGCAGCCATTGGTGCAATTTTGTCCCGAGGCATCGGCGACACCATTCGCGTGTCTTTAACCGGCGACCCGGTGGAAGAAGTGCGGGTAGGCAGAGAATTGCTGGCAGGAATGAATTTGGGCGGTCGCATGATTCAGTTCGTATCTTGCCCCACTTGCGGACGCACTCGAATTGACCTCATCGGTTTGGCAACGGAAATCGAACGTCGCTTACGGGCGTTAGAAGTCCAGGGGAAGATTGTGCGTCCCCTTCACGTTGCAGTGATGGGCTGCGCTGTAAACGGTCCGGGAGAGGCCAGCGCTGCAGATATTGGTCTTGCCGGCGGCGACGGGGAAGTATTGCTTTTCGAAAAAGGCAAGATTATCGGGAAGATGCCAAGTGAAGGCGCGGCGGATGCCTTTGTTGCTCGTGTATTAGAGTTGGCGGGAGCGTAAAATGATGGAACTTTCCCCCCGCTTATCCATGATTGAGGCTTTGATAGACGGCACGGCCCGCTGTTTCGGAGATGTGGGAACGGATCATGCCCATTTGCCCATTTCCTGTATTCAACACGGACGGTGTCAAACTGCAATTGCCTCGGATATCAATCCGGGACCTTTAGCCCGTGCAGAGCAGAATATTCGTGTCCACGGACTTTCTAAACAAATTGAACTTCGCCTCTGCCCGGGACTTTCCGGTTACAAGGCAGGGGAATGTGATTGGACCGCAATATGCGGCATGGGCGGGCACTTGATATGCGATATTTTAGGAGTGGCGCTGCAAGCGGGAACGGTTGCAATCGGTCAGTCCTTCGTTATTTCGCCCCACACCAATGAAGAACAAGTGCGCCGTTTCTTGTATGAAAACGGCTTCCGGGTTCTTCGGGAAAATGCCTGCGAAGACGCCGGACATATTTATTTAGGCATTGCTTGCGTTTATGACGGCGTTGTTCGGGAAATTACGGACGTGGATGCAATGGTGGGACGGAGCAACATTTTACCCGCTTGCTATTATGCAAATCTTTTGCGCAAAGCCCGCAAACGTTTGTCCGGACTGGCTTCCGGCAGCAAACCGGATTGCGGTGAAGCGGCTTTCTTGCATGACGTGATCAGAAAGGTGGAGTCTTTATGAAAGTTTTGGACGTGTGCTGTAAAATGGAGCAAATCGCTCCCTTGAACCTTGCCTGCGAATGGGATCACGTGGGTTTGATGATAGGGGACCTACATGCAGACGTGACCGGTATCTTGACGTGTTTGGACGTTACCATGGACGTGCTGGAAGAGGCGGTTCAAGAGGGCCGGAATATGATTATCTCCCATCACCCCTTTATTTTCCACCCTTTGACAGAAATTGACTATACGTCTCCCCGGGGGCGGTTGGTTGCCTTCGCGGTTTCCCATGGCCTGCATATTTATTCGGCCCACACCAATTTGGATTACACAGAGCGGGGTGTGAATTGGGCGCTGGCAAAGCGTTTGGGGTTGACGGACGTGCATTGGGATCGGGTGCGTCATCATTTGGTGGGTACAATGCTTCGTGCTGACTTCGAGCAAATCGGAGATCGTTTGGAAACTTCTTTGCGCAAAATTACGCCTGTCGGCCTTGATTTGAAAGATGAAATGATTGTAGGCGTCAGTTCCGGTGCTTTTGACGGTGAGACCGCTTGGTGTTTGGAAGAAGGTATTCAAGTGCTGGTAACCGGAGAAGTGAAGCACAGTGATGCCATTGACTTGACGGCGATGCCTTTTATGACGGTTTCTGCGGGACATTATGAAACTGAAATTTGGATTGCCGCTCTTTTGGCAGAACAACTGGGCGAAATGGCGAAAGCTTCTGCCCGGGAGCAGGCGCCCTTAAAGTGATTTTGGGTACATCCTCAAAAATATTTTACCGCCCGTCGATTTTCGACGGGTTTCGTCTTTTCTACACATTACAATCCTTAAAGCAAGGGGTTGTGATTACAAATGATGAAGGATGTACGAAAGAGAAAGGGCATATTGCTCAATTTGAAATTAAATAAACAAATTGCCATTCGACTGGGATTGCTGTTTTTAACCGCCAGAGCCAATATTGGGGGAATGATCCCTTTTGGCCTTCCGGCTGTGTGTGCGTGGCTTTTTTCAGAAGAATGTACCAAGTGGCCGCTGAACCGACTGCTTTACATATTGGTTTTCATATTTGGAAGTTTGAGTCTGGGGCATTGGCGGGCGGCAGGCATTGTGATCTGCGGCGTTCTTTTATTCGCATTTTCGGCTTCTTTGCTTACGGGAAAAGAGAAAAATGGCAAATTGGGTGTGCTTCTGATTCTTTGTACTTTGGTGCCGGGCGTGGTTTTCTTAGCGGGAAGCAGCGCATCTTTTGGGGATTTACTGCGCTTCTTGGCACAACTGGTGATTACTTTTATTGCATTTTACCTGTACTGTCACGTACGAAGCGGCTTGCAGGCCAGAAACCGTGCGGCAGTCCTTACCCAGGAGCAGTTCGCCGCCCTTTGCATCGGTGGTGTTATTGTGCTGCTGGGCCTTCCGGATATTATTATTGCCGGTATTTCCACTATGCACATTATTGCCATTTGCTTGATTTTACTGGTGGCTTATACAGGCGGTTTTGGTGTGGGCGCGGCTTGTGGCACGGTGGCAGGTATTTTAATGGCCTCCGGCAATGCGGTTTATATGTGTATGTACGCTTTGGGTGGATTCTTGGCGGGGCTTTTGAATCGATTCAAACGGCTTGGGGCGATGATTGGGTTTGTAATTGCCAATATTTTACTGGCTTGTGCCTGCGGTGGTACGAAAGAATTGGTATTGGGCATGTATGAAACCGGTTTTGCGGCGGTGCTGTTCTTGCTTATTCCGGGAAAGCCCATGGGGATTTTCCAAATTCCTATGTTGCAGAAAATTTTTGCCAAGGCGGAATTTGCGCCGGCGGAAAAAAGCGACGGCGTGGCGCCCCTTTTAGGAGAGAATTACGTCCCCACCGGATTGATGATCGGCCTTACGGCGGGAAAAGTGACGGAACTGTCTCGAATCGGCACGGAGATTGCAAAACAAACCGAGTTTTTATTTGAACAAAACACCCAAAACGAAACGGCTGCGGAAGAGCAGTCCGTGGTCCAACTTTACAGCCGGGTTTGTGTCCGTTGCGCTATGCGGGAATCTTGTTATACCACGGATTATGCAAAAACGTATAAGGTTCTTCAAAAATTAACGTATTCCGTGGGACGAAACGACGCGGACGCCCTCCATCAGATTTTGGGAGAAATGCTGTCTTTTTGCCCGAACACGGAAAAATTACAAGGAGAATGTAAGAAAATTACCACCCAAATTCGTGCAGAACAAGTTTGGCGCAGCCGCAACCAGGATTGCAGACGGGCTGCGGCGCAAGGACTTTCCAAAATCAGCCGCATGCTGTGCCGGGCAGGAGATGAATTGGACGAGCAAAGAAAAGTATATTATGAACTTCGTGACCTTGTGCGCCGGGGTATGGAGACGGTTGAAATTACTTTGTGGGATTTTTCTTGCCGCCACACCCGAAGCGGTCATTTGGAAGTCAGTCTTGCTATGCCCAGAAGCACGTTGCTTCCCTGCAATTTACATTTAGAGGGAAGACCTTTGTCCTGCGCGGAAGGGTGTCATCATTGCACCCGGGCGGCAGATATTTTGTCCAAAATTGTAAAAAAGCCGATGGAAGCCAGTTGCCTGCAACGGTGTGAGGATAATATTTGTACCGTTCTTTTTGTGGAAAGTCCCCGGTATGAAACAGAATTTGGCATTGTGTCTGCTAAAGCTTATCAAAGTCCCCAAAGCGGCGATTGTTTTACCAAATTTCAGGTGGAAGAGGGTGGCGTTTATGCCGTCTTAAGTGACGGCTTGGGCACCGGGCAGGTGGCTTCGCGCCAAAGCAATGCCTGTATGAAATTGATTCGCCTGTTTTTGGAAGGCGGTTTGAATTTTGGCGAGGCGTCGGAAGCGGTGGATGCTTTTATTGCTGCCTCCGGGGATGGGGAAACGGTCAGTACAGCGGTGGACGCTTTATATTTAGATTTATACAGCGGAATTGCCCATTTCGCTAAAAGAGGTGCAGCACCTTCTTATTTATTGAATCCAAAAGAATCTTCTTGCCGGGAGATTACTATGGCAGAGGCGCCTTTGGGATTTTTGGGAAGCAGTAAGACGGTGCGGGAGAAAATGGCGCATGGCTGCGTAATTGTATTGCTTTCTGATGGGGTTAGTGACGCTTTTTCTCCGGAGGCCCTGCCCAGATTCTTAATCTCTGTATTTCAAGAGGGGGCGGACGTGCAAAAATCCGTTAAGAAAATTCTGGAAAAAGCCACTGCCTTGTCCTCCGGAAAACCGAAAGATGATATGACTGTGGCGGCGGTCCGGATTATGGAGAAATGAATACAAACAGTACGAAGATTGGCACCAAAGTGACTTATTCCTACGATCAAGTTGGTAATCTTGTCAGCAAGACCAAATCCGTGTATAATAACGGTATAGTATCAAACAGTACTACGGACAGTTACACTTATGGTGATAGTGACTGGGGAGATCTGCTCACAGCATACAACGACTGATGCTATGGTGGCCGATTATACCGAATCGAGTAATCCGAATATGTATGTATACAGAGCGGATAGAATCAAAAAGATATGCTTTGCAAGGTCATAAAATAATATATAATAACAGGAGGATGCGCAATGCATAAATGTGAAAGAATAAAAAAACTTATTGACGTATATATGATTATGGTACTGATAGGAATACTTTTATGGATCCCTTTTCCTGAATTTGGAAATGTTATAGGTGCGAGCTCTCTTGTTCATTCTTTTTTGCTTGTTGTTGGAGATACAACTAAATGGATAAAATGTTTGTCTTTGATATGGATACTTGCGTTTTGTCTTCTATTAGTGGGCAGTTATATTGTCGCATGTAAAACGAAAAAATATAAAATGATCATTTGGGTTTCAGGAATTGAATTATTGATTTCAGGAATTATAATTTTTTATATTTTTTTTACTGGGTATTATTATAACATAATTTCTATTCTAATTGGGTATATTATTCGCTTTCTGTATTTTATGTTGATGGTTTTCAATTATGCAGCTAAACGCAATCGAGCGAAATGAAGTCTAAATAATGGAAACATATTGCAGAATAAAATGTGGGAGCGCATTAAAATAGAACAACGGATTCTATCCGAGAACTAATGGAGGAGGGGAATGTATGAAGAATATACATAACGTTCGGGTGCTCGTATTTATTTTATTAGTCACTATGTTTTTTTGTGGCGTCGCCTGCAAAAAAAGCAATCAACATAAGAATCCCTCTGAAATAGTGATCTATAAAATTAGCAGAGAAACTTTTTTCCTTTTTCTGGAAAACCCTACAATTCCCACGTTAAACTCCGAGGGCAACAATAAACGCATTTATTCGCAAAGTGGACAATGGTATATAACAAGTGACGTTAAACGTTTTGAAATAGAGCAATCACTACTTGATTTTGTTGGCGATAAATCGAAAATCCAAAAATTTTTATCACAATACGGTGTGAATGATGAAGTGAGAAATGCATTTGTTTTAGATGCACCAAATGTCCCGCTAACGATATGGGTTGAAACGTCTAAAGACAATCTGTTTATCACAATAGAAAAGCAGAATGCCGATCATTCGTATGTTTACGAATATTATACCTTGTCTGATTATAACAACAAATATTATTGGGACTATGCCGCCTTGATGGTGAATAATAAAGAAATTAAAAGTACGATTCCCGCCAAGATATATTCAGGTTATGCTGAAGTTCCTTTTATGCTTGTTTTGAAATCATTGGATGCAACAGTAACCTCCCTGACGAACGAACAATTTGAAATCTTTTTTAAGGGGGAAAATTACGTGTTGGACGTAGATGACCGTAGCATATACGCAATCGGCAAAGAGGAGGACAACTTGTTACACAAAGATGGTGGTGTGGCGTTTATATATCCATACGAAAGCGACATTATGATTGATACTTTTACGTTGAACACTGTTTTACGACAAATGGGCGAAAAAATTGTTATTACTTGTGATAAAACGAATAAAATTGTAGCCTTACAAACCGAATGAGATAGAGGAGGGGAACACAGGGACCGATTCTGTGCGTCGTTTTTAGATCCATTCGGCTCAATGATCGATTTGATTGTTAACGGAGGATTGTTAACGGGATTTCTACTTTTTACCTGCTGTTATAGTACAATAGATAGGTAACAAATAAAAAGAGAAAAACAACTCAAATGTGATATGATGTTAAGTAACGACACAAAACACAAACACAAAGGAGTTGTTTTTCGTGATTAGTATAACATCAAAGGCGCGTTTTAGG
>JAGBGO010000042.1 GCA_017935905.1 Clostridia bacterium
AAGGCGGCGCTTTGAGTAAAACGGTTATGTTTATTCATACCGCCTCTGATCCTACGGTTGAATGTATGATGATTCCCGATATGGTATTGGCTGTAGCAGAGCAGTTTGCACTTCAAAACAAAGACGTATTGGTACTGCTTACCGATATGACCAACTTTGCCGATGCTATGAAAGAAATTGCTATTACTCAAGAGCAGGTTCCTTCCAACCGCGGCTATCCCGGCGACCTTTATTCCCAGCTTGCTGCTCGCTACGAGAAAGCCGTTGATTTTGCCGATTCCGGTTCGGTTACCGTTTTGGCTGTTACTACCATGCCCGGTGACGACGTAACGCATCCGGTTCCGGACAACACCGGTTATATCACGGAAGGACAGTATTATCTTAAAGGCGGTCGTATTGAACCCTTTGGTTCTCTTTCCCGACTAAAGCAAAACGTAAACGGTAAGACGCGAAAAGACCACCGGGCGCTGATGGATGCTATGATTCGTCTGTATGCTGCTTATAAGGAAACCCTTGAGAAGAAGAATATGGGCTTCTCTATGAGCCGTTGGGATGAGAAACTGTTGCAGTACGGTCAGCTTTTTGAAGACAAGTTAATGGACTTGTCAGTGAATCTGACACTTGAAGAAGCGCTGGATTTGGGCTGGAAGATTTTGGCACAGTGTTTCCAAAAGGAAGAAACCGGCATCAAGTCAGACCTTACGGATGAATTTTGGCCTGCCGAGTAAGGAGGGTTGTAGTTTTGGCAAAAATCAAACTAACTAAAAATGAGTTAAAGGTACAAAAGGATGCACTTAAAATGTACCGCAGATATTTGCCTACTTTGATGCTGAAGAAACAACAGCTCCAGTCGGAAATTCGTACCATTGAGGCGAAGGCGAAAGCGGTAAGAGCGCAGCGAGACGATTTGGAAAAAGGATTTCAGGATTGGATTGCTGTCTTTAGCGAAGAATCTGCTTTGCCGCGTGATCTTATCACGATAACCAATATTCGGAAAGGACGAAGCAATATTGCAGGTGTTGACATTCCTACCTTTGAAGGTGCGGATTTCTCTCGGGGGGACTATGACCTTTATGAAACACCGCTTTGGGTGGATATCGCTGCTAATTACGTAGAGCAAGCACTGTCTCTTGATTTAGAGGCAGTGGTGTTGGATGAACAGGTCAGCCTGTTGGAAACAGAACTTCTTGCTACTTCTCAAAGGGTTAATTTATTTGAGAAAGTCAAAATCCCGGAGACACAGGCCAATATCAAAAAAATATCCGTTTATATGGCGGACCAACAGGTAAGCGCCGTAGTACGCTCCAAAATATCCAAACGTAAAGTTGCCCTTCGTCATGACGAGGCTTCCGAAAGGGAGGTGTACGCACTATGATCGTGCCGATGAAGAAAGTCTCTCTTATTATAAAGGGTGACAAGAAAACGGAAACATTGACACAGTTGCGTAAACTGGGCATTGTCCATATTGAAATTACGGAAGGCTCCGGGGAAAGAATCGGGGAGCTGCAGACCCGGATTGCTTTGTTAAAAAGTACAATTTACACCATGGGACGCTGGAAAAAGGTGGCGCAACAAGACCTTTCCACCGACGGAGCCTTATCTGTGGCTACGGAAATGGCGTCCTTAGCGGAAGAGAAAAAGCAATGGGAAGCGGAACGGGTTGCTTTGACTACCGAGCTTGACCGCCTGAAGAACTGGGGTGAGATTGCACCACAGGAAGTGCGCGATCTGGCCGCAAAAGGTGTTACACTGTCTTTCTACGAGATGCCGAAAGCTGCCTACGCAAAGTTACCGGATGAAATTCAACCTGTTAAACTGGCGACAAGTAAATCTTCGGTTCAATTCATGCTTCGCGGCACCGATGCCTCGTTAGCTGGATATCAATTCATTTTACCCCAGTATTCGACTGCTGAATTGAAAGAAAAACTTTCTGAAATAAATGCACGCATCGATGGGATTCAAACTCGAATGGCTTCCTGCCTTTGTTATGGGGCAAGTCTGCAGAAGGCTGTGGATGCCTTGGAGAAGGAAGTCGAATTTGAAATCTACGCAACCGGTATGGCAAGTGAGAATCTGTCCCAAGGGCATCGCCCGGCAGTTTCTGTTGCCTATTTCAAAGGTTATATCGAGGCGGACAATCTTGAACAACTCAAGCAAGCGGCAGCATGTCATTCTTGGGGACTACTTGTAGAGGAACCGTGTCACGAAGATCACGTTCCCACGAAGCTGAAAAACAACAAGTTTGTCAGCCTTGTTTATCCGTTGATTGACTTTTTGGGAACTGTCCCAGGGTATTTTGAGTATGATATTTCCGGCTGGTTTTTAGCCTTTATACTCATTTTCTTTGGCATCATTTTCGGAGACGGGGGATACGGACTGCTGATTTGCGGAATTGCCGCAATTCCTATCGTCAAAGCTCTTGTTACGAAGAAAAAGGTTTCGCCTACTTTCTTGCTTGTAGGACTTTTCGGCCTGGCTACCGTTGTGTGGGGAACGTTAACCTGCACCTGGTTTGGATTGCCGCCTGACCGGCTTCCGAATTGGTTACAGCATTTATCCGTACCGGTCATTTCCAACGTTTACGCGGATAAGATTTGGCAGCCGCCTTGGACGTCTGATGGCGTGGGACTTACCACGTCCCAAAACGTACAAATCTTTTGTTTCACACTGGCTTTGGTTCAGCTAACCGTTGCCCACGTAAAAGGGGCAATCCGGAATAAAGGTTCCGTGAAGATGCTGGGAGATCTTGGCTCTATCTTGCAACTTTTGGGCATTTACTATTTGGTGCTGAGCCTTGTTGTAAACTCCGCGGTGTTCAGCTTTGGACTTGTTATCGGCGGCATTCCTGTGGGAACGGTGGCGGTTGTGTTGATTGGAATCGGCTTTGCGCTCAGTTTTGTTTTTTCAAACTATGCAGGTAGCCTTATAAAATCTATTCTCGCCAGCCTTCAAAACATTGTATCGGTTTTGCTGGGGGTCGTAAATGTATTCTCAGACATTGTTTCGTATATACGACTTTGGGCAGTAGGTCTTGCAGGAGCGGCCATCGCAGCCACGGTAAACGAACTGGCAGGACCGCTGTTTGGAAACTTTCTGTTTATGATTTTTGCAATTGTGCTGTTGGTATTTGGTCATGGACTTAATATGATTTTGAATGTTTTGTCCGTAATCGTTCACGGGATCAGACTCAACACATTAGAGTTTTCTTCCCATTTGGATATGTCCTGGAGTGGACGTAAGTTTAAGCCTTTTAATGAACAAAATAATGATAAAGGAGAATTGTTATGAATTTAGGACTATTAGGAGCAGTAATGGCATTGGGTATTGCCGCAATCGGATCGGTAATCGGTATCGGAATTGCAGGGCAAGCTGCGATCGGCGCTTGGAAAAAGTGCTATATGAGCAACAAGGCGGCCCCTTTTATCTTGACCGTTTTTGCCGGTGCACCGCTTACGCAGACCATCTACGGATTTCTTTTGATGCAACAAATCAAAGGTGCTGACGCGGATCCTGTTTTCTTGTTGGGCCTTGGTGTTGCTGCCGGAGTTGCTATGGCTTTTTCTGCCGTTTTTCAAGGTAAAACGGGTGCTGCCGGTGCGGATGCCTTGGCTGAGACAGGAAAGGGTTTCTCTCAGTACATTACGGTTGTAGGTCTTTGTGAAACAGTTGCACTGTTTGCGCTTGTATTTAGTATGGTGGCCTTGGGGTAAAATGGGCAAAAGACGTTTTCGTATATCTACGACGCATATTATATTGTTGAGCTTTCTAATCGCAATATTAGTAGGCACGCTTTTACTTTGCTTGCCGATCAGTTCTGCGGACGGACAGCCAAAGTCTTTCATCGATGCACTTTTCACCGCCACAACATCTACTTGTGTTACAGGATTAGTGGTAACGCCTACCGTTTCTTCTTGGAGTTTTTTTGGACAGTGTGTGATTTTGATTCTCATACAAATCGGCGGTCTTGGTGTGATTACGATTATGTCGGGTTTGATGATTCTGCTGCACCGGAAAATGGGCATCGGAGACAGACTCCTTTTGCAGGATGCCTTCAATCTGAACTCTCTTTCGGGACTGGTTCGGTTTGTTAAGCGCGTTGTGTGCGGAACATTAATTGTAGAAGGAATTGGTGCTTTGCTCTATATGACGGTATTTATCCCGGATTTTGGTGTCAAAGGAATCTGGATTTCCATCTTTACGTCGGTTTCCGCTTTCTGCAACGCAGGACTTGATATTCTTTCGGAGAACAGTCTTTGCGACTATGCTCTAAACCCAATTGTCAATTTTGTTACGTGTGGGTTAATTATCTTAGGCGGTCTGGGGTACATTGTTTGGTGGGATGTGCTTCGCGTGCTGAAACAAAGGCGAACGAAGAAGGAAAATTTGTTCCGTTCTCTTACCTTGCATAGTAAAATTGCCATTACGGCCACGCTGTTTTTGATTTTTGTGGGGGCAGCATTGATTTTTATATTTGAATATAACAACCCGCAGACGATTCAAGAATACACCTTGCTGCAGAAGTTGGAAGTATCTATATTTCAGTCGGTGACAACCAGAACCGCGGGCTTTGCAACGGTACCGCAGGAGCATTTAACCAATGCATCGTCTGTGGTGTGCTTGCTGCTTATGTTTATCGGGGGTTCCCCGGTGGGTACTGCCGGTGGCGTTAAAACCGTTACTTTTGTTGTATTGTGTGCCTCTGCGTCCGCTTCCATTCTGCGCAAAGAAGACACGGAACTGTTTGGCAGAAGGCTTACAAAACAGACGGTCAGCAAGGCCGTTGCCGTTACGTGCACATCTTTTATGATTCTGTTTATTTCTACGGTCTTATTAGCTGCCGTTACACGAGCGCCTGCGCTGGATATTATGTATGAAACGGTCAGCGCCACGGCTACCGTAGGTCTTACGAGAAATTTAACTGCCTCTTTAGGAAGTATTGGAAAGATGATCTTGATTGTTACGATGTATCTTGGCAGGGTAGGACCTATTTCCCTCGCAATTGCATTTAACCGGAAGAAAGAGAATCAAAGTATAATCAGAAATCCAATTGAAGAAATCAGTGTAGGATGAGAAGGAGGAATTTATCATGAGTATCCATAAAACGTATGCTGTGTTGGGACTTGGCAGATACGGAAGAGCCGTTGCGCAGGAATTGGTCAGAAACGGTGCAGAAGTGTTGGCGGTTGATATTGATCAAGACAATGTGGACCGTGCAATCGAAACGATTCCTGTCTGCAAATGTGCCGATATTACCGAGCCGGAAGTTATCAAAAGACTGGGCATTTCCAATATTGACGTTGTTATCGTGGCGATGGCCGGTAATCTTGAATCCAGCGTGATGGCAGTTACTTTATGTAAAGAAGCCGGCGTTCCCACTGTTATCGTGAAATGCGGCAACGAAATGCATCAAAAGATTTTTAGCCGCGTAGGTGCAGATCTGGTTATTTTCCCTGAAAAAGAATCCGGCACGAGACTTGCGAAGAATTTACTTACATCAGGATTCGCTGAAATGATTGAACTTTCCGATGAAGTCTCCATGGTGGAAATTGATGTGAAAGAGGAATGGGTGGGGAAGACGCTGATCGAACTGAGTTTGCGCAAAAAGTATTCCATCAACGTAGTAGCCGTGCGGCAGAACGGTAAAATTAACACAACGGTGGAACCTGCGAGCCCCTTGGAAAAAGGTATGGAATTGATTGTGATTGCAAACACGGCAAAACTGCAGAAATTAAAATAATTCCCATTATTCACGCAAATAAAAGAGATTATCTCGAAACTGACGCAACGGCAGAATCGAGATAATCTCTAATTATATACGTAGATATTTTATGGCTCTTCTGTTTTGATGGCTTCTTCAGTCTCCTTTTGTATCTCGGCATCATAGGACAGAATCGGCGCTTCGTCGATTTTCTTGATGCGTCGGTTTACGTAGTTTCGGGTGATTTTGACAACCATCGGGCTCAACGCAACCACACCAATTAAGTTAGGCACCATCATAAGTCCGTTGAAGGTGTCGGAAATATCCCACGCAAGAGAAGAAGTCATCACGGCACCGGACATAATCATCAAAACGAAAATGATTTGGTAGGGCTTCACCGCTTTCTCGCCAAAGAGATATTCGATAGCTTTGCTGCCATATTGAGACCAACCAAGAACGGTGGTAAAAGCAAAGAGTAACATAGCAAGGGCTACGAACATTTCACCTATTACACCGAAATGCTGGCCGAATACTTGAGAAACTAAGGTGGCGTCGTCTACGCCGGGGAGGGTATGACCGGTTTCCAAATCGATAAAGCCGGAGGATAAAACGACAATTGCCGTCATGGTGCAAACCACGAAGGTATCGAAGAATACTTCGAAAATACCCCACAAACCCTGCGTAACAGGTTCTTTAACATTGGAAGACGAATGCACTATTACAGAAGAACCAAGACCGGCTTCATTGGAGAACACACCTCGTTTGCAACCCTGTGTGATAACCTCCTTAATCGCGATGCCGACTGCGGCGCCGCCCACAGCCTTCACGCCGAAGGCAAAACGGAAAATAGAAGCAAACATAGCGCCTACGTTTTCAATGTTTAATATAAATATTGTCAGTGCACCAATGATGTAAAGTACTGCCATAGCAGGGACAACTTTCTCGGAAACGGCAGCAATGCGCTGAAGACCGCCGATGATGATTAAAGCTGCAATGAGCATCAGAACGCTGCCGATAATAATGGACGTAATGGGAATGCCTGCAACAGAACCGATATCCACACCTTCTAAGAAAGCGGACTCAATGTTCAAGGTGATTTTGTTGACCTGTCCCATATTACCGATTCCGAAAGAAGCCAGGATTGCAAAGATCGAGAAGAGCACAGCCAAGATAGAACCAATCCGCTCGTAGCCGCATTTCCTTCCCAAACCGTCCTTTAAGTAATACATGGCACCCCCGGACCATTCGCCTTTCTTGTTCTTGCGACGGTAATAAATGCCCAAAACGTTCTCCGAGTAATTGGTCATCATCCCTAAGAAGGCTGCTACCCACATCCAAAATACAGCGCCGGGACCACCCAGAACAATAGCGGCAGCAACGCCGGCAATATTTCCGGTACCAATGGTGGCAGCCAGTGCGGTGCAAAGGGCTTGGAACTGTGAAATGGATTTCTTGTCTGTTTTCTTGGTTGCAGCGCTGTTTTTCTTAAAAACAGAGCCGATGGTTTCTTTGAACCAATGACCGATATGACCGACTTGAAAGAATTTGGTGATGACGGTCATCAAAATGCCGACGCCGATGAGCAGAATCAATCCGACTTTCACCCAAACAAAATCATTAATGGCGGTGTTCACTTTCTCGATGATTTCTAGCATAGTGCCTCCTTTGTAAAATAAAAACGGATTGCGCTTTGGAAGAACGCAATCCGCATCAATTTAATCCATGATCATGCTTCCTTTGTCCTTTTGCCTGAGAGTTTCTTGCAGGGAAGTCCCTGCGTTGCCCCTTCGGCCCTCAATTCAATGAGTTTCTCCAAAGATTCGTCCGAATGCAGTTGCCACCGGTAAAATGGTTTCTGCAAACATCAACCGTAACAATATGAAATTACTTCGCTATTATACAGGAAACCTGCGGCCTTGACAAGAGGGGGAATGCACATTTTTTCATTGACAAAAGCGGCTTAAAAGCGTATATTTTAGAATATAAATTTAAACTGACCTTAGGAGGTTTGAAATATGAAGATTGTTACATCTACTTGCGTTTTCCCAAAAGAAATGGATGCCCTGGATGTGCTTCCCCGTTTGGCTCGTTTGGGCTTTGAAGGCATTGATATGGACTTCTGTTATGAGTATGAGCATCCTACCAGCCGTTTTAACGTCATCGGCTTGGATTGGGCGAAACAGGTGCGGGAAACGGCAGAGAAGGTAGGGCTTACCGTTCGTTATTCCCATGCCCCTTACGACGCCAGCACCCGGGGTGAATTAGTAGAGAAGACATTGCAATGCTGCCAGATTATGGGTGTCGAATATACCGTTGTACATCCCATCTTCTGGAGAGAAGACCATACCATTATTGAAAGTGTAGACGAATTTATTGAAACCAATGCAAACGGCATCTGTGCCACCTTGGAACTCTACGAGAAATACAACGTAAAGGCCCTTTCCGAAAACCTGCTCTGGGGTGCTTCCATTAAAGCGGAGAATATTGACGCTTTGGTGAAAGAAGTGAACTCGCCTTACTTTGGCTGGTGTTACGATACCGGTCACGCCAATGCCTTTAAGGAAGATCACCACGCATTGATCGGTCTTGACAACGTGCCGGAAATGTTCCACATTCAAGATAACAACGCGGATATGCGGGACGACCACATGATTCCCTTTGACGGCAAGATTGACTGGTATGAATTTATGAAGATTGTGAAAGAAATCGGCTACAAGAACGATTTCACCTTGGAAGCCCATCATCAGTCTTTGGAACTGCCGGATGATCAAAGAGATCCGTTCCTTTCTGAGTTGGTGGCTCGTTCCAGAAAACTGGTGGATTTCTACCAATCTCTGTAAAATGATATTGGATGCTTTGACTTGTTTGGCAAGTTATGCTATAATAATGAAAAATATTTCTTCGGAGGCTGTTAGAGTATGAAGCGTATTAAAACTCTTGAAACTAAGAATCTTTGCGCAAGTGCAAAGAACGGCGGATGCGGCGAGTGCCAGACATCCTGTCAGTCTGCTTGCAAGACCAGCTGCGGTATTGCAAATCAGCAGTGCGAGAACAAGAAGCAGAAATAATCTGCTTGCGTGAGAATGCACAGGGGAAGTGCCGCCTGAAACATGGCGGCATTTTTTTGTAATAGGAGAAGAAAAATTATGATTCATTGTTATAAATTAGGCGGCCTCAATATTGTATTGGATATCTGTTCCGGCTCCGTTCACGTGGTGGACGAGGTGGCTTATGACTTAATTGAAAGTTATGAAACCAAAGACCGGGAAACTTTAATTAAAGAAGCCCTGGAGAAATACAAAGACCGGGAAGACGTCACCCGAGAAGAATTAGAGGATTGTCTCTCTCAGATTGAAGAACTGAAAGAAGCGGGCCAATTGTTTAGTCCCGATACGTTTTCCGGTATGGCAGACACCTTAAAGCGCAAGAGCGCCGGCATTGTGAAAGCCCTGTGTCTTCACGTAGCCCACACGTGTAACTTAAACTGCGCTTACTGCTTTGCAAGCCAGGGAAAATACCAAGGGGAACGGGCAATCATGAGCCTGGAAGTGGGAAAAAGGGCTTTGGATTTCTTAATTGAAAATTCCCCGGGCCGTCGCAACTTGGAAGTGGATTTCTTCGGCGGCGAGCCTTTAATGAACTGGGATATGATTAAAGAATTGGTGGCGTATGCAAGAGTTCGGGAGAAAGAAGCGGGAAAGAATTTTCGTTTTACCTTAACCACCAACGGCCTTTTGATTGACGACGACGTGATTGATTTTGCTAACCGTGAAATGAGCAACGTGGTTTTGAGTCTGGATGGTCGCAAGTCTGTGCATGACCGCTATCGCGTAGATTACGCCGGCAACGGCAGTTGGGAGCGGATTGTGCCCAAATTCCAGAAACTGGTGGAAGCCAGAGGTCATCAGAATTATTACATGCGGGGCACTTTTACCCACGCAAACCCGGATTTCCTCAAGGACATTGAAGAAATGCTGTCTTTGGGCTTTACGGAACTGAGTATGGAGCCGGTGGTGTGCGCGCCTACGGATCCTTCCGCTTTAACCGAGGAAGATCTCCCCATTGTTTTAGAACAATATGAGAAGCTGGCGGAACTGATGAAAGAACGCCGGGAAGCCGGAAAACCGTTTACTTTCTATCACTATATGATTGACCTCAAGGGCGGTCCTTGTATTTACAAGCGTGTGTCCGGCTGCGGCTCCGGTACGGAATACATGGCGGTAACCCCTTGGGGCGACTTGTACCCCTGCCACCAGTTTGTAGGGGAGGAGAAGTACAAACTTGGAAATATCTGGGATGGCGTTACGGCCCCTTCTGTGCAAGAAGAATTTGCGGCTTGCAACGTTTATACCCGGGAAGATTGCAAAGACTGTTGGGCCAAGTTATATTGCTCCGGCGGTTGCGCCGCCAACGCTTACCACGCAACCGGCGCCGTCACGGGCGTATACAAGTACGGCTGCGAACTGTTTAAGAAGCGCATGGAATGCGCCATTATGTTGGAGGCTTCTAAATCTTTATGAATACACCGATCCGGGATTTTGTAACCCAATATGCTGCGCTTGAATCCCTGCGCTACCACATGCCGGGCCATAAGGGGCGCGGCGTGCTTGGCGTAGAGGCGCTGGATATTACGGAAATTCCCGGTGCGGACGTTTTGTATGATGCCAAGGGAATCATTCGGGAGAGCGAGGACAACGCGGCTTCCTTATTTGGTGCCGCCCGCACGGTGTATTCCTGCGAGGGGTCGTCGTTGTGCATCCGAGGGATGCTGTATTTGGCGACTTTGTACGGTAAAATGCAGGGTTCTGACCGACCTCTGATCTTAGCCGGCCGAAACTGCCACAAGGCTTTTGTGACGGCGGCTGCTTTGGTGGATTTTGACATTGAATGGTTGTATCCTTTGGAAGATGAGGCACTGATGGCTTGCCGAATTACCCCTTCGGCGTTGGAAGCGCGACTGGCCTCCGGGGTAAGGCCTGTAGCTGTGTATATTACCACCCCGGATTATTTGGGGAATTTAGTAGACGTGGCAGGAATCGCATCGGTGTGCCACCGCTACGGGGTTTTGCTGCTTGTGGATAATGCCCACGGGGCGTATTTGAACTTTCTACCTGAATCTCGGCACCCTATGGCGCTGGGGGCGGATTTGTGCTGCGACTCTGCCCACAAGACGTTGCCGGTACTCACCGGTGGGGCGTATTTGCATATCGGTTTGGGTGCGCCTGCGTGGTTTTCGGAAAATGCAGAGCGGGGGATGGCGCTGTTTGCGTCTACCAGCCCGTCTTATTTGATTATGCAATCGTTGGATTTGGCGAATTTATATGTGGCTTCCGGGTACCGGGAGCGGCTGGGGGCTTTTGCGGAGGCTGTGGCAGAACTGAAAAAACGCTTGATTGACCGCGGCTTTACCCTGATTGGGGATGAACCCCTCAAACTGTGTCTGCAAGCCAAATCTTACGGGTGGCAAGGGGACGAACTTGCCGCTTGGTTGGGCGCTCAAAACGTGATTTGTGAGTTTGCAGATCCGGATTATGTGGTGCTGATGCTGTCTTGTGATATGGACTTGCAGCCTTTGGAAGCGGTGCTTATGGAATTGCCGAGAAAAGAAGCCATTTTACAGGCGCCACCCATTTTACCCCGCCCCCGAAAAGTGACGTCTGTGCGAGAGGCGGTCCTGTC
Organism: Clostridia bacterium; assembly: GCA_017935905.1. Lineage (GTDB taxonomy): Bacteria > Bacillota > Clostridia > UBA1212 > UBA1255 > RGIG9099. The sequence goes on from JAGBGO010000042.1 coordinate 11,378, forward strand.
CGCTTCCGTAGAACTGCCCCTGGCCGAATGCGTAGGCCGCACGTTGGCGGACTATGCGGTAAACTGCCCGCCGGCGGTACCCGTCGTGGTGTGCGGCGAGGAAATTGACGCCGCATGCGTGGCGTGCCTCGAATACTATGGGGTGGAAAAGTGCAGAATGATTTGAGCCACCACTTGCGAAGGGGTCAAGGGCTGATTTTTTGTTTCGTAAGTCAAAATTAAGCGATCTCCGGGGAAAATATTGTTTTGAATATATCTTTTTATGCGATCTTTGAAGTTGTCCACGTAGGTAGGATCATCCATTTTACCGGCGTGCTCCCAGTAGTACGTCTCGCCGGTTTGCGGGTGGCGAAGGGTGAAATCCGGATGAATGATAAAAGGCCCGAGGGACAGGGGCGCCTCGTAGCGAAAAGGAATGTTATATTCTGACAGTTTCATAGCAATCATCGTCTCTGACTTGGAGCGAACCACAAGGCCTGTATCCAGTGGAAAACGCAGTTGTTCCGGAAATTTGTTATTTTTTGGATAGGGGGCAGCCGCCCACTGGGCCAGTTCTGCTGAAATAGGCCGGATTTCCGGGAGCAATAGTTTAGAATATCTGTTGCCCGGCTGCAGTAGGGCAGGGGCTTTGTCTAATTTAGGGTCATTGGTCTGCAAATAGAAATCGACGCCTTTGAGTTTTCGCCGGAGGTCGTCGATTCTAGCTTGGTGATACTTCTTTAAGGCGAGTTTCACTGCCAGTTCTCGGTTTGTTGTGGGAATGTAGTGTTTGTTGTTATTTATGTGATGAAACCACTTGGTATAGGACCCATTGGCATTATATGTCAGATGCCCTTGCGGGCACTGATTTAGTTCATCTTGTGATTTTTGGAGTTCACTCTCTAAAAGGTGCTTCTCGCGAAGCATCAATTGATATATCATGTGTCATCTCTCCCCCGAAAGATATTTTTTGTATTTTATCACAGGTTATGTTTTGAATCAAGAAAATCTATTGGGGTATTTTGATTGTAAAATAGGGTGCGTCGACCCCTGTTTTTGGAGAGAAATACCCCAATTTATTTGTGCCTTATGATTAGAAAAGTGAGCCGTCTGTACCAGAGACGACTCACTTGTGTTTTGAGGATATCCTCATTTCATAGGTAGTTTATCCGTGGCACCCGTCTGGGTTTCCACAACTTGATATTAACATGTAGGGGCGTAAAAGTCAATTGTCATTCTTGACGAAGTCGACCCCGCGTGATACAATAACGAAGTTCGAACACGGAAGCGTATCGAAGTGGTCATAACGGGGCTGACTCGAAATCTTCTTCGTCAAACGGAAGTCAATCTTCCAAAAAGCCTTTAACCGTGCGGTTTCGGGCATCTACCTGTCATCGCATCACCTTGAGTTCTAACGAGAATTCTAATA
>JAGBGO010000043.1 GCA_017935905.1 Clostridia bacterium
ACATCTATCGACATCTATGATAAGATAATTTTTGTGCGAATCATTTGCCCGTTGTAAACAGGACTCTAACGTCTTATCTACTTCCCGAAAATCATATCCATTGTAACACTCTAATATCGTCTTACCTGTCACTTGATAGCCGGGCAAGAAGCTTCGGTCAATTTCGCTTTGCAGATATTCATAGAAAGACGGATCGGTCTGCGCCTGGATCGCTTCCTGCAAGGATTTCGGTTCTGTCACAGAAGGTTCTTCTGCCCAAAAAGTTCCTGTGGAAAGTAACGATAACACGATACAAACAAGGGCAAAGACTCTTTTCATCACGCACCTCCTTAATTAAAAACAAGGACTTTTCAATTTTGTCAGCATTCTTTCTAATTTACTTATACCATATTCCCAAGCAGCCTGTAAAGCAAACAATCTATGAATAGAAAAAACAGGCCGTAAACCATTTTACGACCTGTCTTTCTACACCTTATTTACTTACACGCCATTTTACCCTCTGTCCCGATTGAGTTCCCACTCAATATAACCTTCCGGAAGGAGAATCACCGGCTCTTTACCCGGTGCAGAATCGGAAACTTTCTCCAAGTAGCCGTCCACACATTGGTACACCTGTTTGGTGCCCTCCACCTTGTAGAAGAAGCCCTCGATGTAGCCATAGCGAAGGGCTAAATAAGCCTCCGTAATCTTCTCGTACACGTAGGGATCCTCGCCGGGATAATCCTTTGCAGAACCCGGCGCACCCTCACGGATCGGTGTGGTCGCTTCCCAACCGGTTTCCTCAGCGTGATCATTGTAGCTGGGAATCATAATCACCTTGGGATTCTCTTTGATGGCCTCTAACCACATTTGAGTATACCGCGCGCCGTTATCCCGAGGGAATGGCTCGTAGTACACGCCTTGGTGGGCCTTGTTATAGCCCGGCTGCACGCCCATAATTTCAGAACCTTTGTTCTGCATATCCCATACCCAGCCCCAGTTGCCTTGAGTCTTATAAATTTCCTGATCCTTGGCACGGGTCTGCCAGGAAATATAGCCGGTGCCGTAGCGTTGGGTAAAACGGTTCTGGTTGTCCTGATACCGCACATCCGGGGTGCCTGCCATATACATGACCAAAAGAGGCTTCCCTTCGTAGAGATAGAATACGTCAGGACGTTTTTCGTATATTTTATAATAACGATCAAAATCCTTCTGCTGTTGATCTTTCTCTCCGTGGTCCCGAATAGCACCGCCGGTTGCAATAGCAATCTTTGGAGCATAACCGTCCAGTGATTCCGCCACTTGCGTAAAACGGTTCAAATTACTGGCAATATCGGTAAAATATCCGCCTTTGGGATTGTTGGTATCATCCAGCACCATAAAATCAATGCCGATATACTTCATCCGTACCAATACGGACGTGGCGTAATCCTCTTTGCCGGAACAGTAATACCCGTAATCCACCGGCTTCAAGCGGGTCCAATCATCGCCGTACCAACGAATATAGCTGGAATGGCCTTCTTCAAACCACCAAATGGTGTACCAAGTGCCCACGTCGGAAGCATAGTACTTCTCCCCGGATTTTTGGGGCCATGCACCGAACTTGTCGTATACCGCCACATCCGCATATTTATTGTCTTCTTTAATTAAATCCGGCTTGTAGTTATTCGCCGGCTCCCGCACCAGACGCGCCGTAGGAGAACCTTCCGGTTTGTCGGAACCCCCGCCGCAAGCAAACAGCATAGGTACGGTAAAAGCCATCATCATAACCATCATCCACAGTCTGCGAAATGAAAAATTGCGTTTCATCCATCATTCCTCCTTACAAAATACGTCCCGAATGGCTTCCAGATATCCGTAACCGTATAAATCATCCGGCTCCAAATAACTGGTTTCCGTCCACTCATTCCAACTGTTTACAGTGATTAAATTTACGTTGTTTCGATCACAGAATTCCTTCACCGCCACCAAGCACTTCTTGAAATTCTCCGGTCCATTATTGGTGGTAATATTGGGAATAAAATTCTGATAACGGGGATTGTTGTCCCACCCAATGGACACGTGGGGATAGTAGGTCACACCATATTCGTCCCGAATCTTCTCCCAAAGGGGTTTAATATCTTCTAAAATATCCAAAAAGTCCCGATTCACGTTGGTCATGTGGGCAAATTGATAGTTGGTGACCGAATGGAACCCCAAAAGGCGCACCAATTCGCTTTCATTGTCAATCCTTTTTCCGTCAAACCCGGACTGATCCCGAATGTTGCCGTCCCAACGAATAAACTGATAATGCACCCCGGCAAGGCCCGCCTTCTTGGCCTTTCGATCCAGCCACTGCATGGCATCTACTGCCAAAGCAATGCCGCCCAATCCCTGTACAAAATTGTTGATGTCATAAATACTGACAACGGGCTTTCCGTCAATACAGTAATAATTGGGGCGGGTGAAATATTTTTCAATCCACCTCTTACCAATGATTTCAAACTGCTCCCGAGAAACAGCGCCGTGCCAGATCAGATCTTGTACAGAATCCGACAGCCGCTTATCCCAGCCGTGATTCACGTCGTGGTTGGCCCACATAATATAGAATTTCATTTTGTGATTGTTGGGCGCTTTCAAGAAACCGTCATTTAAGCAATTTTCCAAGAAGGGACGGCCGTCGTACCAGTACCAGTCGTAAATAAATACGTTGACGCCGTGGGCCGTGGCTGCCTCAATCTGCCCTGCCATAACAAAGGGATCCGCTTCGTTTACGTAGCCCCACAAGGGTTTACGATTCCAGTGATAGCCATTGGACTTAGGGCTAGAGTTCTTCACCGTCTGCCATTCCCCGATGCCCTCCGGCCAAAATATGCGAGTTCGAGACTCGTCGCCCGTATAGGAAGGCCAAACGTAAGCGGCAATATCGTACTTTTCCATACCAAAAACTCCTTCAAATAAAGAATTTACTTGTAGTTTTTATAGTTTTAGTATAATATAAAACCACAATAGATGCTTTGCGAAAAGGAGCAAAAAGTATGCGAAATCGCTCAAATAATTCCCTGCCTGCTTTCTATACGTATCACAACGATATGATGTTGGATCCGGACAAACCTATATTGGCCATTTTAGACATTAACGATTTCACGTATTTGCATTTTCACGACTGTTTTGAAATCGGCTACTGCGTAAGCGGCACCGGCGTGTGTATGGTGGAAGGCACTGAATATGCCTTCAAAGAAGGAGATGTGGAAATTATCTTCCCCTTCCAGAGGCACTTGTCCCGAAATGGAGATAACGGCTCCAGCCGTTGGTATTGGCTCACCTTCAATCCCCATACTTTGATGGAGCGAAGCGGTCTGGGCGGCAGCTCGAAATTAGAGCAACTGATGGCAGGTGAAATGGGTCTGTGCGGCATTTTGACTCCGAGTGAATACCCGGAAATTGCGGGGTTGGTGAAAAAGATTTTTACCGAAACCCTGGAGAAAGACAACGACACCCCCTATCACAGCGAACTGCGCGCCTTGTACGTATATCAACTGTTGATTGAACTTTCCCGTAGGTCCGCGAATCTGCCGAAACTTCAAATCCAGCGAGACCGCAATCTCCAATCGGTTTCAAAAGCTTTAGATTTAATTGCATCCGGGATTCAGAACGGCAATCTCCCGTCTGTGGAAGACCTGGCCCGGGCGTCCAATATGAGTGTATCCAATTTCAGGAAGATTTTCCGTAAAGTAACTGGTTTGTCCCCGAAAGATTATATGACTCGGGCTTTGATCAACAAGGCGCAGCAAATGCTGCTCACCTCTCAAAAGAGCATTTCCGAAATCTGTATAGAGACAGGCTTCGGGGATCAATCTTGGTTTAACCGCCAGTTCTTAGCCAAAACAAAAATGACCCCTTCCGGTTTTCGGAAGAAATTTCAGCGAGAATATGTTTTGTAATATCCACGAGAAAGCAGAACCCATTCTATTTTAGAAAAATCACAAAAAAGTATGACGCCCCGTCCGCGCGCCCCATCATCCCAACAAAAACTCAATCTGTCCCGTACGGATTTTTACGTCCGCCACCAAGACCTTCAAAGAATCGCCGATGGCAAAAGTCCGCTTGGTGGCTTCTCCCCGTGCCAGCATCCGTTTCTCGTCGTAGATCATATAATCCGGCATATTGTTATAGAACAGCAAACCCTCCGCGCTGTTGGGCAGCCGCACAAAGATTCCAAAAGAAGTAATGCCGCTGATAATCCCCGTAAATTTCTCTCCTACGTAGTCCGCCATATATTCTGCCACTTTAATATCCGTATACTGCCGCTCAGCAGATTCCGCTTCCCGTTCCGTTTCCGAGCTGTGCTCCGCCACGTTAAATACAATTCCCCTGAGTTCTTCTTCCAAGACGGGACCCAATTCCCCGTGCAAAACCCATTTGATCACCCGATGAATAAATAAGTCGGGGTAACGGCGGATGGGGGAGGTAAAATGGGTGTAATACTCTGCAGCAAGTCCAAAGTGACCATTATTCTCCCCGGAATATTCCGCTTTCTCCATAGCGCGAAGGGCAAGCATGCTGATAACGCTTTCCGTGCGCATCCCTTTGCATTTCTCCAGCATGGACTGAATGGCGTGGCTGTGAATTTCGCCCCCACGGCCTTTCAGCGTAAAGCCCATGGTCCGCACGGCTTGGGCAAGGCTGTCAATCTTCTCCGCTTCCGGCGCCCCGTGGTTCCGGTACAGGAAAGGCACGTCCAGCCAGTAAAAATGCGCCGCAACGGTTTCGTTGGCTGCCAGCATAAATTCTTCAATCATATTGTTGGCAAAAGTGGTGTGATACGGATATACGTCCACCGGCTTGCCGCCTGCATCCACTACCACTTTGGTCTCCGGGAAATCGAAATCCAGGGCACCCCGGGTTCTTCGCAGGGCGTGGCGAATTTCCGCCAGTTCTTTCATGGCTTCCAAATCTGCATAATAGGGTGCAAATTCTTTTTTGAGTTTTGGCTCTCCCACTGTGAAAAGCTGGTAAAGTTGATTGTAGGTAATCTTATATTTAACCTGAATGACACTTTCAAAAATCTCGTGATTCACAATATTGCCCTGAGCATCCATTTCCATTTCAACAGACAGGGCAAGACGAGGCACTCCCACGTTCAAGCTGCAGATTCCATTCGATAAAGCTTTGGGCAGCATAGGGAGTACCATACCGGGAAAATATACGCTGGTACCTCTGCGGAAAGCTTCTAAGTCTAAGGGACTCCCGTATTTCACGTAGTGGCTGACGTCTGCAATATGCACACCCAAAAGCCAGTTTCCGTTTTCCTTTCGGGCGATGGAAACGGCGTCATCCACGTCTTTGGTATCTTCCCCGTCAATGGTCACTAAATTCAAGTGGCGCAAATCGTGGCGCCCCTTTCGAAGTTCTCTGGCGATGACCGATTCTTTGACCTCTTTGGGCATGCGGATTGCAGACTTTCGCACGTCTTCGGGGAAATTTGCCCGGTCTTTGATCAGGGCTCCCGGATCAGTCATTTCTCGCTTCTTCGGTTTCTCTTTATGTTGTTCTCGTTTATTTCTTTTGTTATAACTCATATTTCTTTGCCTCTTCAAAATAGAAAAATAGCCGTGACGGATTTCTCTGCCACGGCCTTTGTGTTTCTCTTGTAGTATTTCCGCTTATGCGCTGAGCAATGCACTCAGTACAACAGCTACAACAGCAAACGTAACGGAAAGTACGATGGTCAACTGCATCAAGAATTTCTCTTTGCTCATACCACCTTTGGTCTTAGAATAGAAAGACTCACTGGTCTGACCTGTAATGGCGCCACCCAAACCGGCTTCTTTCGTACGTTGCATCAAAATTACAATAATCACTGCTACACAAACTACCAGGAAGAAAATTCCTAAAATAATCTTTAATATATCTGTCATTGATTACACCTCCAAAAAGTCGAACCAAAAGGTATTATACACAAAGAGGTGAGGGTTGTCAAGCAATCATTTCTCCATAATCCGGACCGCAATTGTGCAGTCGTCAATGATAGGTAACACTTTACTCAAAAAAATATGATGAAGTAAGAATTGGTTGTTATGACCTACATTACGGCCAAATAATCTGTCAAAACCGCCAACGGACTTTTGTACTTTAAACAGCACTTGGGA
>JAGBGO010000044.1 GCA_017935905.1 Clostridia bacterium
AAGGCATAATATCACTCTGTGCGCAGCACAGAATATCACTAATCCCTTGCCCCTCCGCCGCCTTTATGCTACAATACACAAAGGAGTTGATTTTGCTATGAAATGTCCTTATTGTCAAAATGAAATGGAAGAAGGGTATATTCCTTTTAATTCACCTTTCATCTTAAAATGGGTTTCATTAGTTGATAAGAGAAAAGTGCGAATTTCAGATAAAACAAAATGGTCTGAAGTAGCAAAAATTAAAAACATAAATTATTGCAAAGATTGTAATGTGTTTATTAAGAAAATCTAAGGTTTTTAGACCAGTTCCATTTTGAGTGTCGGCCCCAAAAAATCCTGAAAGCAGTTGCTTTCAGGATTTTTTCATTTGTGCCGCAAGGCACAATATCGTTCCGCTTGTGGACACAAAACGATGTGATGCTTCGCATTGATTTGTTACCGCTTTTATGCGATAATACACCCAAGGCGGTGATAAGATGTCTTTACAAACGATAGAAATTAATTCTGTTAAAATTGCTTTTGATAAAAAGAAAACAAAAGAACATCGCACAGCTGTGAATAATCCTTGTGATTGTCAAAATTGCAGAAATTATTATAAGCACATAGAGAAAAATAAGGAGCTTGTCGAGTTCTTAATAGGTTTTGGCATTGATTATAATTGTACAGAAGAGGTTTTTTCTTGGGATTTAGGAAACGATGAAGATTCGTTAATTCATCACGAAGGTTATTATGGTGTTTTCGGTAAAATCGAAGGCGAAGAATTTGATTTTGAAAAGATTGGTGTAAAAATCACTTTTCAAAAAGGTGCTTCCGTTCCTTGCGATAGGACAGGAGATTATTTTTGGATATGCATTGAGGGAGATTTCCCTTATATACTTGATGAAGAAAGAGATTTGCCTATCACTTTTTCTCAAAGGGTGCAAAAGTCAAATATAATTAGTAAAATTAAGGCTGTATTTAGAAAAAAATAAAGAAATTTCTCGGTTTCTCGCCCAGTTCTTTTTCGGACACGATTTTTACTTATTACCTTTTTACTAAAAAATGCAAACGGGATTTTTGGAAGGTAATGGGGAACGGTGACGAAGTAGTTCGGTTTTGTGGCTTTTATGCTATAATACACTTAAGGTGGTAAAGATATGGAATTGTTCCTGGAAATAGTATTTGAAGTTTATGTAGCGCTGATGATGTATATTGTTCCCGAAGAAAAGGCATCCTCAAAAAAGTATAGAACAATTGCAATTCTTGTTGCCGCGGTGATTTTGGTGGGCGTTTTAGCCTTGTTTATTTGGGGCTGTGTTTTAATAAGTGATTATGATAATAAATTAGGTATAATCCCAATTGTTATTTCAATTGTTATTTCAATTATCCAAATCATTGCAGGATTTATTTTACACGTAAAAAATAAAGAAAATCTAACGGTTTTCATCCGGCTCTGTTTTGCACGCGAATTTTCAGTTATATTCGCCTTGCGAGTTTTTGGAGGCGAATATAATATCACTGATTTTAAAGCGGTTTCCAACCAAACTGCGATTTTTCTTGTTTTTACTCACCTGGAATATAAAAACGCTCCATTTACATAAATAATATTAATGACTTATAATTATTTTGTAAAAAAGGAGGTAGCATATTATGAGTATAGGTAGTCAAATTGCGTTATATAGAAGATCGCTCAATATGACACAGGAAGAATTGGGGCGACTTGTTGGGGTTAGTAATCAAGCAGTTTCTAAATGGGAATCAGAGATTTCTATGCCTGACATCATGTTACTTCCTCGTATTGCAAGTGTTCTTGAAATAACATTGGATGATTTGTTCGCTGAACAGACTGACAAACACTTACAAACCGAATCACATGTGTTTAATATGAATGCCGTTCGGAGTTTCCCAAAAGATGCACAGACTATGATTAATGATACTATGTGCCGTCAAACTAATTTAATTAATTGTAGTTCATGGGAAATTTTGAAGGTGGATAAGAATGCTTTGACCAAAAAAATTGACCACGTAAAGAAAAACACTACTTTGTGCTGTTTATCTGATACGGTAGGTTCTGCATTTGTTTCTGATAATCTTACAGTGATTGACTCTAGTATGGCGCCGGTGGATATCGCTTTGTTGTTTGAGCGAAATGAAATAGCGCACGGAATTAAGAAGTTATTGGATACAAATGTAAGAAAAGTACTTTCCTATATCTGCAAGGAATATTTTCACAATTCTGCATCATTTGATTGCTCAAGCTCGGAGTATTTTGTAGCAGTTATTAGACCAAAAGAGATATTACGTGAAATTGGACTCACAGATGATGAGCTGATGGAAGCTTTGGATAAGCTGATATCTCTGCACATTGTTGAATTGCAAACAAATAAAGATTCGCATTATGTTCTTCATAAGGTAAAGGCAATCGAGGCAGCCGTAACGTTTAAGGTGATTGAACGGTTTATTAACAATGAAGTTGGCATTGGGTGCGGCGAATTTTTGACATTAGGACAGTTCGACTAGTTTTATTGAATTTTGTATCCATGTTTTTGAAGAAACATAGGTACAACACAATTGAATCATATTTTCTGTGATATTCACCTTTCTCATCTGGCTTGCGGGATGATATCATGCCCAAAACACGTTTTTTGAAATTTGTTATGATGGTTCTGGTAAAATAGTAGTGCTAAATCGAATAAAACAGGTGAATGGCATGAAAATCGTATATTGTGCGAGGAAAATGTCATGCCATTTTACAAGTTTTTGAGGAAATGGTATGATAACCACTATAAACTGCAACAAGGTGGTGGGGAAATGGAGTATACTTTGGAGAATGAACGTTATCAGGAGTGGCGTACAATACACACCAATACCTTTGGAGACATTTTCACACTTGCATTTGAAGATGTGCAGGAAGCGCAGCTACAGCTTACAGCTGCATTGATCAAAATATCCAAGCGGGATTATGACGGTGGACTGCAGATGCTCAAGCAGTTGGAAGATTTTTGCTTTTGTGCGTTTGACTGCTTTGCTTTGAGTTATTTTATTGGACTTTGTTACGAGTTTATTGGAAACGAGGAACAAATGAATCATTATTATGAAGCAATGAGCGAGCAGAATATAGATTATTTGTTTACGATGGTTTTTCATCCATTTTACCGCAGCGCAAAGTTTGCTCAGCGAAAGTCGGAAAACGAAAAAGCATTGCATTATTACAAAAAAGCAATAGATTTATACTTGGGGCAAGAAACCTCTGCTGATAAAAGGAGAACGATAGGATTACTGTATTACGAAATGGGCACCGTATATTTGTCCTGTCAAAATTATAAAAAATCTCGCCAATTTCTCGAAAAATCTTATGAATATTGTCCGGAAGAAAATGCGCATAGAACTTATGTAACGGCGATTTTATGTGCGGCGGAAGGAAACCGGGCTGAAGCAGAAAAACTTATTCATACGCTTCCGGAATATTTAAAAACAGAGTGTCAACGGATTCTATCTTCGATGTAGGCTCCCCCTAAAAAGCGATTTTCTCGCTTGCAGGCGCAGGCAGAATGGGATATAATTTTAGTACGCATTTTACGATTACGAGGAGGCGCCCCATGTATTTAATAGCTCCGCACAAAACCCAATATAAAGCAAACCTTCACTGCCACAGCATCTTGTCGGACGGAAAGAAAACGCCCGAAGAGTTGAAGGCTATGTACAAGGCAAAGGGCTATTCGATTCTTTCCATTACCGATCATGAAACCCCTAAGAATCACTCAGATTTGAATGATGATGATTTCTTAACCATTACCGGTTATGAAGCCTACGTTCGGCCTGATGCCCAGTGCCGCTCTGATGCCTACAGCAAGGAAATCCATATGAATCTTTTTGCCCGTGATCCGGCAAATGAATCCATTGTTTGCTACAATCCCAAATATTGTAAATATATACCCGAGGAGCAGAAGGCGCAGTACCATAAAGTAGGCTCCCGAAGAACCCGGGAATACAGCGTTGCGTATATCAATGAACTCATTCAAACGGCGAAGGAAAACGGTTATATTGTAGCGTACAATCATCCTTGGTGGTCCTTGGAATCTGAAGCGGATATATTGGCGTACGAAGGCTTTTTCAGCATGGAAATGTGCAATTACGGTTGTTATTTAACCGGTCGCTTGGAGTACAATGCTGCGCTTTACGATAAAATGCTGCTTCTTGGTAAGAAGGTAGCCTGCCACAGCGCAGATGATAATCATAACTATGATCCGGTGGATTCGCCTTATTCGGATTCTTTCGGAGCTTTTACCATGATTATGCCGGATGATTTTTCGTATGATGCTGTAATTGACGCTATGGAGAAAGGCGAAATGTATTCTTCCATGGGACCTTTGTTTCAGGAAGTTTCTATGGAAGGGAACAAAATTCATATTGAATGTTCCGCGGTTCAACGAATTATGGTTTTTACCGGCAGTAAAAGTCCAAAAGGTAAGATTGCACCCGCCGGCGAAACCATTACTTCTGCGGACTTTGAAATAGATGCACGTGCCAAATTTGTCCGCGTATCGATTGCGGATCAATATGGTAATTTTGCGGACACTCGGGGCTTCTTCAGAGAAGAACTTGAATTTTGAAAAGGTGGTTAAGAAGAGGTGCAAACGATGAAGAAACTTGCAGTTATTTTGGCGATATTGTTCTTATTTTCCTGTGTGTCTTGCAGCAGAAACGAGGTGGCCCATACACCAACCACGGAACCAACGATAGTGCCTACAGCACAAACCTCAGCTTTGCCTCACCAAACCCTTACAGTGCAGACCGCTTCCTTTGACTTTAAGAATCTGCGTGTTTCGATTCCGGAAGTGGGACTTCATGACGTTTATATCTGCGACACCTCCTCGGGCAGCGTGTTGCTTGACACGTTGTTTTTCGGCCACGTATATCTTTTGGGCGATCCGCGGAATCGTCCCGATATGCTGGATTATTATTTGGCAATCGTGGATGCGGAAACCGGCAAGATTTATGTGCAGGATCTGCTTGCGTATGAAGATCAGATAAACTATGGAGGCAGCATCGAACTGGGAGACGTGGACGGCGATGGAGACTGTGAAATTATTTTACAAGAAACAGTTGGGTTGATTGGCGGCGCGGGAAGTTATTTGTCTCGGATTTTGGACTATCAAGACGGAAAAATCGTTGAGCTGTTTTCGACAGCGGGCGTACATGATTTCAGCAACGGCTTTTCTATTGAGTTGCAGGAAAATCACCATTTTACCATCCGCAATGCACAGACAGGTTACAGTGAAACTTTTCTTTTGGAAGGAAGAGCAGACGCGTATTTTGAAGGGTGGTATGACGCCAATGGGCAGATTGCCAAACGGGAGCTTATATTGGATAGTTTTAGTAAATTTGTGCCTTGGGACGTAGATGATGACGGTGTGTGTGAAATCATTTGTCATCAGTACGCATCTTTGATTGGGCACGCAGACGGAATCGGGACGGGTAAAATAATTTTGAAATATAACACAACTACAGCTTCGTTTGAAATCATACAGGCCGATTTTGCGGTATTTCAACCAATTGCATAGGTGGAAGATGAAAACTAGTATTAAAATACTCCAGAATATAATCATTGTAATTCTTTGCCTCGTTGCGGTGGGTGTCATTGCCGTGTTTTCCGTGAACGGCCACGTCAAATCAGTGGGAAAGAAACGTTTGCTCACAGCCGCGCAAGCCGCTGAACTCAAAGACGTGGATTGCATTCTTGTGTTGGGATGTTCCGTACGCGCAGACGGCAGTTTAAGCGATATGCTTCGGGATCGCTTGACGCAAGGCATTCAACTTTATAAAGCCGGCGTCTCCGATACCATGCTGGTGAGCGGCGATCACGGACAAGCAGAATACAACGAAGTGGGTGCTATGAAGAAGTATGCCGTGCAAAATGGGGTACCTTCGGAACGTATTTTTATGGATCACGCAGGATTCTCCACCTACGAAACCGTATACCGCGCCAAGGAAATTTTCGGTGCAGACAAGGTGCTGATCGTAACCCAGGAATACCACCTGTACCGCGCATTGTATATTGCGGAACAACTGGGCATAGAAGCCTACGGCGTGTCCGCAGATCTCCATACGTATGCAGGCCAATCTGCGCGAGACGTTCGGGAAATTTTGGCGCGGTGCAAAGATTTTGCCATGTGCATTTTTAAGCCGGAGCCTACGTATCTTGGAACCCCTGTGCCCTTAAGCGGGAGCGGGGATTTAACCGAAGCATAGAAAGGCAGTGTATTATATGCAATTAAACTTTTCTCAAATTCAGGCAATTACCTTAGGTGCCGCCCGTGTGGAGGCGCACAAAGACGGTATTCATTTCTGCCGTTTTACCCGGGAGCAAGAGGCACTTTACAAAGCGCGCAGCGAAGATTTTTATATAAAAACATTTTCTACATCCGGTATTCGTTTGCGGTTTCGGACCGACAGCCGCGTGCTTGGGCTTCGCGGAAAAGTGCTTCCGGGGTGCAGTCGAAGCTATTTTTCTTTCGATGTGTTTGTGGACGGTAAAATGGTAGACAGTTTGAATAATTTTACCGGGGGAGAGCTGCCTCACGACTATACCAAAATGCCATTTCTTATTGGTAATTTCTCAAAAACGTTTGACTTGGGCGCAGGGGAGAAAGAAGTTTGCGTTTATCTTCCTTGGTCAGTGAAAGTAGCGTTGGAAGCATTAGAACTGGATGACGGCGCTTTTTTGAAACCCGTTAAACCTACGAAGAAAATGCTTTGTTTCGGCGATTCTATTACCCACGGGTATGACGCTTTGCACCCGAGTAATAAATACATTACCAAACTTGCGGACTTTTTCGATGCAGAAGAATATAATAAGGCCATTGGCGGCGAGATTTTCTTTCCGGAACTGGCGGCAACCCGGGAGGATTTTGAACCGGATTTAATTACCGTAGCCTACGGCACCAATGATTGGAACAATTGCAGCCGGGATGAATTTGAAAACAACTGCAGAGCATTTTACCGAAACCTTCGTGCGAACTACCCGGATACACCCATCTACGCCATCACGCCCATTTGGCGCAAGGATCTGGAAGAAGCGCGACCTTTTGGAGCGTTCCGGGACGTGGATGCGCTGATTCGAAATGCAGTTGCGGAACTCAATGTGACGGTGATCGACGGATTTAATTTTGTGCCCCACGATGCACAATACTATGCGGATTTGTTCCTGCATCCCAATGACCAAGGGTTTGAAGCTTATTTTGAGGGGCTCGTGAAGTGTCTGTGATTGTCAAAATGTAAGAAAGGTGATCCTTATATGCACAAAGGCGTAAAAATAGGAATTATTATAACATGCATTTTACTTACCATCCCCATTGTAGTTTTTGCGGTGATGGCTACGCCGTGGCTGATCCTTTACGTGGGACTCTGGATGTCTCCGGATCCGGCAAAACCTCAAACAACTTATGCTGAATTCCCCTTTGAGATTGTCTATCAAATAGAGGGGGAAACGGTAACCGTCACAGATGTTTTTATTTGTGAATATGACGGTATTGGTATAAATGAAGCCGTGGGAAAATATGTAGAATGGAAAGGCTATATCAAAAGTTCTAAAAAAGAAGAATTCGTTCTGCTGACGGATCATAATGTCAAGATTATTTGTACGTTAGGGGATCCTAAATATTATATGGATGATCCTGCCTATGACTACCCAATGGAACAAGGGGTTGTTCCTGAATTGATTGTGTATGAACAATCCGGCGATATCATTTCATCCCATCTTTTGTCGGAAGAGGAACAAGCACGATACAAAATCCAATTGATCCATTGGGAATTTTCAGCCCCCATAAGCAATGTGTTTGAATAAGTCGATAATTTGTATAAGTTTTTGGAAGTGGGGTTTAAACCCCGTATTTTTACGAATTAAACCCCGCTTCGAACATAGTTGAAATTTTGCGCCATTTTTGCTACAATACAATCGACGAATTTTGTTCTTGGAGGATAAAATGAA
Organism: Clostridia bacterium; assembly: GCA_017935905.1. Taxonomy (GTDB): domain Bacteria; phylum Bacillota; class Clostridia; order UBA1212; family UBA1255; genus RGIG9099. The sequence continues at coordinate 7,970 of JAGBGO010000044.1, forward strand.
AGCGATTGTAAATGGAAAAATTATTTTAAAGGACCGCATTGTAGAAGATTGTGCATTGCTCTACTCCGATGTGGTGGAGGGAATTGTCCCCATGGACAAGATTCCCGCAGGTACAGACGTAATTGACGCAGAAGGCGGCTACGTTTCTCCCGGTCTTATTGATATGCATATTCACGGCTATTTAGGCAAAGACGTTTGTGACGGAGAGATCGATAGCATCCGTACCATTTCCAAAGGTTTGCTGGGAAACGGTGTCACCGGCTATTTGCCCACCACCATGACCGTGGATATGAAAGTCATTCGGAAAGCTTTGGAAGTTTGCCGTGCGTTGAAAGAAGAGAGTAAGACCTGGGAAGGTAGTGAAATCTTAGGTTGCCACGCAGAAGGTCCCTTCATCAGCGAAAGCAAGAAAGGCGCCCAGGATCCGAAATATATTTTGAAGCCGGATGCCGCTTTTGTCAAAGAATACGCGGATATTATTAAAACCATTACGTTGGCACCGGAAACCGACGAGAATGACTTTGCTGCTATCCGCGAGATTTGCAAAGATACAGACGTGGTAGTTTCCATGGGCCACACTTCCGCTGATTACGATACGGCTATGGCCAGTGTGAATGCAGGCGTGAAACACGTAACCCACCTTTTTAACGCCATGACGCCCCTGGCACACCGCGCGCCCGGCGTTGTATCCGCTGCTCTTAATGCAGACGTAAGCGTAGAGCTGATTGTGGATACCTTCCACGTGGACAAGAGTTTCTACGATCTGCTGTGGAAGCTGAAAGGCAGAAAGCTTTGCTTTATTACAGACTGTTTACCTGCAGGCGGTCTTCCTTACGGGGAGTACACATTAGGCGGCGCCAAGATTATTTACAGAGATATTGTTTGCCGTTTGGAAGACGGAACGGTGGCAGGCAGTGTGCTTCACTTAAATCACGGCGTATGGAACGTATACAAGAATTCCAATATTCCCTTGTATGAGTGTGTCAACTGCGCATCCTTGAATCCGGCTACGGCTATCGGTGTTGCGGACCGGAAAGGATCGCTGGAAATCGGAAAAGACGCCGATATTGTAATTACAGACGGCGATTTTGAAGTCAAGAAAACGATTATTAAAGGAGAAATCAAATATGAAGCTTAAAGTAAATGCGAAATTAGACCCTCAATTTCAGCCCCTTGCCCTTGTATGCCGGGAGATGCGGGAGAATACCAAGGATTGCGGCCAGGATATTGTCATTGCCGTAGAAAGAAACAAGGGATATACCTCTACCTACAAGACCCGTATTTACAAAGACAATACCGGTCATGACGAGGAGAACTTCCGCTTTGTTGAGCGAATTGCTAAATCTTTGCTGTGGGTTGCAGGCGGTTATAAGATTATTATTGCCGGCAGCGAAGTAGTAGGGAACAAGATTAAAGACGCCTACACCGTAGGTGGCCTTCGTGAATTCGACGTTCACTTTATGGAACGCGTATATGAGCAGAAGTTTGAAGTAGTGGTTTGCACTTTGGAAGATGCACCCAAGGACGTGTCTGCTGCAGCGCCCATCGGCCGTCATTTAGACGGATGCCGTATCGGTTTTGACGCAGGCGGCAGCGACCGGAAAGTCAGTGCCGTTGTCAACGGTGAAACCGTGTACTCCGAAGAAGTTGTTTGGTTTCCCAAAATCAACTCCGATCCCAAGTATCACTACGAAGGTATTAAAGACGCTATGAAGACGGCGGCTTCTCACATGCCCCGCGTGGATGCCATCGGTGTTTCCAGCGCCGGCGTTTACGTAGACAACCGCATTATGGTTGCGTCCTTGTTCTTGAAAGTAAGCGACGAGGAATTTGAGAAGACCGTTAAGAATATGTACTTAGACGTTGCAAAAGAAATCGGGGAGAATATCCCCATTGAAGTTGCCAACGACGGCGACGTAACGGCCCTTGCAGGCGCTATGGATTTGAATGACGATTCCGTTCTGGGAATTGCCATGGGTACCAGCGAAGCCGGCGGCTACGTGGATCCTCAAGGCAACATTACAGGCTGGCTCAACGAACTTGCTTTTGTGCCGGTGGACTTCTGTCAGGACGCCATGGTGGACGAGTGGTCCGGGGACTACGGTTGCGGCGTAAAATACTTCTCCCAAGACGGCGTTATCAAGCTTGCGCCTTTTGCCGGCATCGAGCTTGATGAGAACCTTTCTCCTGCGGAGAAGCTGAAAGTGGTTCAAGGTTTGATGAAAGACGGCGATCCCCGTGCGGCTGCTATTTATGACACCATTGGTGCTTATTTTGGCTATGCCATTGCGTACTACGCTGAGTTCTATGATATTAAGCACGTGCTGATTATGGGCCGCGTGACTTCCGGTGAAGGCGGCGTGATTTTGTTAGAGCGCGCCCAAGAAGTTTTGGACAAGGAATTCCCTGAATTGGCAGCTCAGATTCAGCTTCATATTCCTGATGAGAACTCCCGCCGCGTAGGTCAGTCTGTTGCGGCAGCAAGCTTGCCCAAGTTGGGATAAGAACTGCACGTTCTCCGGAGGCGCTGCGTGGAACTTTTTTGAATAATTTGTAGATTTGTGCCACTTTTCCCAAGGAAACGTGGCGCTTTTCTTTGAAAGTTTTGGATTTGTGCCATTTCGAGATCGCCCCTTGCACAAAACCCTATTTTATGATACCTTTGTACATGATTATGATAATGAGGTGATTGAATTGAAATTTAGTGTCAATCATCCGATTCTGTTTGTCCTTGTTGGCATTATTATTGCGGTTGTTTTGGGACAATCTGTATATTTTCTTGTGAAAGCCATTCGCAGGGCAAAAGAATTAGGGATTCAAAAAGAAACCATTCGGAAGACCATTTCATCTTCCGCAGTTTTTACCATTGCACCGGCCGTCTCTGTGTTGGTAGGTGTGGTGGTATTATCGAAAGCATTGGGAATTGCCCTTCCGTGGCTGCGCCTTTCTGTGATCGGTTCCATTACATACGAAAATGTTGCGGCACAGAATGCGTTGACCGCAGCGGGACTTTCCGGCAGTCAGACCATTACAAATCCCTCTATTTTTGTCACCGTGTTGTTCGTTATGACCGTGGGGATCGCGGCAGGACTGGTGTTTGTACCTTTTGTGACCAAAGGCATTCAAGGCGGTATGAACAAAATCGGCATGAAGGACAAGAAGTGGGGCGAGATCTTTAATAACGCTATGTTCTTGGGCATGATTTCCGCTTTCCTGGGGTACGTATTCTGCGACGTCAGCGACGTTTTCCACGGAGAAACGAAAGGCTTGATTCCTGTGTTGGTTATGTTGGTTTCTGCAGTGGTTATGGCCATTTGCGGACTGCTTTCTAAAAAATTGAAAGCCAGATGGTTAGAGGATTATGCGCTGCCGGCAAGCTTGGTTATTGCCATGGCATCTGCGATTCCTTTTACGGCTTGGTTAGGGTAAGGAGGGGCGTAAAATGAACGAGAAACGAAATCTTTCTTATATGGACAGTGTCCACCGCACCGGCCGGATTTGGGGCATCATTGTGGGTATTATTATTTTGCTGTTCCCCTTTATTGTATGTTTGATTTTCCAAACGCAACCGGATTATAAAGTGTTGGTGAAGGGCATTCTGGCTACGGCGCCGATGTACTGGGCAGTGGGTATTGTGGAAATTTTTACCTACGTCCCTATGTTGGGTGCCGGCGGCACGTATTTGTCTTTTGTAACCGGCAATATTTCCAATTTGAAATTACCTTGCGCCATTGACGCTATGGAGCGGGCGAAGGTGAAGGCTACCAGCGAGGAAGGGGAGGTTATCTCCACCATTGCCATTGCGGTATCCAGCATTGTCACTACGTTGGTCATTGTTATCGGCGTTATCTGTATCGTGCCGTTGACGCCGGTTTTGGAATCAGACGTATTGAAACCGGCTTTTGATATGATTCTGCCGGCGCTGTTTGGCGGTCTTGCAGTGGTCTTTATTTCTAAGAATTTGAAATTATCCATTGCCCCCATTGTGCTGATGTTAATCTTGTTTATCTTCGTACCTGCTTTGAATGCGGGGACGGTGGGCATTATGGTGCCGGTAGGCGTTATTTTCACGGTGATCGTTGCCCGCATTCTATACAAGAAGGGATGGCTGTAAGATGTTTTGGTGGTTGATTCCTGTGTTTGCCATCGTTGTTTTCTTGGGGATATTACTTATTCGCACCCTGCGTTTTACCCCAAAGCCCGGCCCGGAAGTTTGCCCGGAAACGGTGTCCTTCGACAAAGAGAAAGCCGTATCCGATTTACAGGCCTTGGTGCGTTGTAAGACGGTTTCTTACCGGGATGCTTCTTTAGAAGACGACGGAGAATTTCAAAAATTGATCGGTTTGCTTCCGACTTTGTACCCCAATGTGTTTGAAAAATGCACTTTTACCCAGTTGGAAGACCGGGCATTGCTGTTTTGCTGGCAAGGGCGCGAAGAAGGGGAGCCTGCCGTTGTAATGGCCCACTACGACGTGGTGCCCGTGGAGGAAGCCGGTTGGGAGAAGCCGCCTTTTGAAGGTATTCTGGAAAACGGCGTTCTTTGGGGACGTGGCACCCTGGATACAAAAGTGACCATGAACGGCATTTTGTTTGCCGTGAACCATTTGATCGCCCAAGGTTTTCAGCCGGAGCACACGGTGTATATGGCCTTCTCAGGAGGCGAGGAAATCAACGGTTTAGGTGCATCCCGGATTGTGGATTGGTTTGAAGCGCAAAAGATTACGCCGGCTTTCGTATTGGATGAAGGCGGTGCCGTGGTGGAAAACGTTTTCCCCGGTGTGGCGGCACCTTGCGGCCTTATCGGTATTGGGGAGAAAGGCATGCTGAACGTTCGCTATCAGGTGAAGTCCTCCGGCGGTCACGCATCTGCGCCGAAGCCCGGCGGTCCCGTGGACCGATTAAGCAAGGCTTGTTGCAACATTTTAGCCAAACCTTTCCCGTATCACATTACACCGCCGGTGGCGGCCATGTTTGACACCTTGGGGAGACACTCCTCCTTTGTGTACCGTATGATTTTTGCCAACTTGTGGTGCTTTGCACCGGTACTGAATTTGATTTGTAAGAAGTCCGGTGGAGAATTGAATGCTTTGATGCGCACCACGGTGGCTTTTACCCAGATGAACGGCTCCAAAGCTGCTAACGTCATTCCCCCTTGCGCGGAAATGGTTTCCAATATTCGTTTGAATCCCAAAGATACTATGGATTCTGCCCTGGAATATTTGCGCAAGGCAGTGGGGGACCAGCAGGTGGAAATTACCAAAATTGACGGGATGAATCCAAGCCGTATTTCACAGGTGGGCGGTCCCGGTTGGGACAAAGTGGCAAGCAGTGTTGCTTCTACGTGGAAGGGCTGTCTTGTTTCGCCCTATTTAATGGTACAATGCTCCGACAGCCGTCATTACGGCCGGATTTCAGATCGGGTTTACCGTTTCTCCGCGATGGATTTAACGGCGGAAGAACGTTCCACCATTCACGGGCACAATGAACGAATCCGGGTTGAAGCGGTTGCACGGACTGTGGAGTTTTATATTCGATTGTTAGGACAATGTTAAGGGGGATTGCTATGAAGAAAATTCTACTTTGCTTATTATTACTTGTATTGACTGTAAGTGCTTTTTCCTGCGGTGGTGGCACGGAAAATGCGCCTACGGTTGTACCTACGGAAGGGACGAGTCAAATGCCTGAAGAAACTATTTTACCTACCCAAGCACCCAGCCAAGGAGCGACGAAAGTGCCTACAAAAGTGCCCACCCAGGCACCTACCCAAGCACCGGCCAAACCGGTTACCTACAATGCCGATGCGCTCTACGCTGCTTCTAAAGTGCAGGGTCGTGTGGCTGTTTATGATTATTTAAGTAAGAGGAAGGAAGACCGGAGAGGTATTTCTTTGGATTATACAGCTTCTGCGATTCAGTTTACGGCTACTTGCGAAGGGGACGTTACGCTGCAAGTAAGCGCTTTCCCGAAAGGCGGTACGTCTGCACCGTATATTTTTATGAATATTTACGTAGACGGAAAGCTGATGGAATCCCGCAAGGCTTGCGGATTCAGCAAGGAAACGGATATTGTGATTGCTACGGGCTTGAAGCGGGGGACGCACACGTTCTTAATTGAGCGACAGAATGAGGCGGAAAAAGGTCAGTTCTACGTAAATTCCGTTACCTTGACAGGTACCCTTGGTAAGAAACCTGCCAACAGTAAACTGTATATCGAATTTATCGGCGAGTCCATTACTACCGGCTACGGCAATTTGTATCCCGATGATATTGGAGATGCGAAAGCTTTTAAGACGGATGCCACATCTTCTTGTTACCAGGACGGCACCCGGGCTTGGGCGTACCTGACCGCCAAAAAGTTGGGCGCAGATTACAGCATTGTGGCCCAGCAGGGCATCGGCGCTTCTGTTGGTTGGCAACCTCATACTATGCTCCAAACGTATACACAAACTTGTTACCAAACCGGTCGTACCCAGGCGTGGAATTTCTCCCGCCAACCGGATTTGATTGTGATTAACTTGGGTACCAATGATTTGGGCGTTTCCCATTCTACCGGCAAAGCGGCGGTGCAGAAGGGTTTTGTGGATTTGCTGAAACTGGTGCGTTCCAAGAATCCCAATGCCAAGATTTTATGGGTGTACGGCGCCATGGACACTTCCGGTGCGCCTGTTGTGGAAGCGGCTGTGAAGGAAGCAGGGGGCAGCAGTAAAGGTTTCTATGCCTATACGAAATTGGTGCCCAACGGAGAGGGCGGTATCGGCCATCCGGTGGTTTCTGCACACCAGAAAAATGCCGGATTGGTGGCTGCGGAGATTAAAAGGTTGTTTAATTTCTAATTGCCCGGGTACAAAGTACCGTTTTTGCGGGTTACGTACCCGAATATGAAGTGAAATCAGAAGGATTTTGTGCTGTTTTGGGTACAAATCCTTCTTTTTTACTACAATGTACCCGGAAAAGACAAAAAAGTCGGGTACAAACGGACTGTTTTACGCCATTTGTACCCGAGACGTGCAAATCTTATACTTTCTTACAACAAAGACTCATACAAAGCGGTAATATCCGCAACGCTGGTCTCTTTGGGGTTGCCGGGACGGCAAGCGTCGTCGTAAGCAGACTGAGCAAGGAAAGGAATATCCTCTTTCTTTACAATGTCCTTCAAATCTGCAGGAATGCCGACGTCCAAAGACAACTGTTTAACTGCGTCGATGGCGGCTTTGCGATACTGGGCTTGCGTCATATTCTCTACGCCGGAAACGCCCATGGCTTGTGCGATATATTTATATTTATCGCCGGTCGCCTCTGCGTTGTACTCCATAACCGTGGGCAGGATGATGGCGTTGGCAATGCCGTGGGGTGTATCATACAATGCACCAAGAGGGTGTGCCATAGAGTGTACGATACCAAGACCTACGTTAGAAAAGCCCATACCGGCTACGTACTGACCCAGTGCCATGCCTTCACGACCTTCCGGTGTACCGGCTACGGCGCCGCGCAAGGAACGGGCAATAATTTCAATGGATTTTAAGTGGAACATATCGGAAAGTTCCCAAGCGCCGGCCGTGATATAGCCTTCAATGGCGTGGGTCAGGGCGTCCATACCGGTTGCAGCCGTTAAGCCTTTGGGCATGGTGCTCATCATATCCGGATCCACAAAAGCCACTACGGGAATGTCGTGGGGATCTACGCAAACCATTTTACGGTTCTTCTCTACGTCTGTGATTACATAGTTAATGGTAACTTCTGCTGCGGTGCCCGCTGTGGTGGGGACTGCGAAAATGGGCACGCACTTTTGCTTGGTATCGGCTACGCCCTCTAAACTTCTTACGTCTGCAAAATCCGGGTTGGTAATGATAATACCCACCGCTTTTGCTGTATCCATAGAGGAACCGCCGCCAATGGCGATAATATAATCTGCGCCGGATGCTTTAAAAGCAGCTACGCCGTTCTGCACGTTCTCAATGGTGGGGTTGGGCTTAATATCGGAGTAAACGTCATAAGAAAGCCCTGCGCCGTCCAATACGTCCAGCACTTTCTTGGTGACGCCGAAACGGATCAAATCCGGGTCGGAGCATACGAATGCTTTCTTGAAGCCTCTTGCCTTTGCCTCTGTCTCAATGGCCTGGATTGCACCTGCACCGTGATAGGAGGTCTCGTTCAGAATAAATCTGTTTGCCATGGTTCTCAAACTCCTTTATATAGAATTTATATAGTAATTATTATGGTATCACAATTGGAAAATACCGTCAACTTCGTCCATTGTAAAATGCTCGGAAATTCGCTATAATTAGCATGCATTAAATGTAAAGGAAGTATGCAATATGAATTTAGAAAAAATCGTAGCGTCATTGAATCCTTGTCCCTGTGGACGGACGCATACCTTTGATACCAAAGTGGTGGAAATCGGAAGCGGGATCACCGTTCGGACAGGCGATATTTTACGGGAAGCCGGCTTTCAAGACCGGATTTTGCTGGTGGCAGACCGCAATACGTTGCGTGCCGCAGATGGGGTACTGGAAAGTCTTACCAATGCCCATTTTACCGTAAAACAGTTGATCTACGAGGATTTGAAAAGCGCGTGTGTTGAGCAAGTGCGTGAAATTGAGGCATTGTGCGCCGATGTGGACGGTGTGATTTCCGTGGGCACCGGCTCGCTGAATGACGTTTGCCGCGTAGCAGCCTACGAAATGAAGAAACTGCTTTGCATTTTCGCTACCGCACCTTCTATGGACGGCTTTGCTTCCGATACGGCACCGATTATTGAGAATAATTTTAAGTCTTCCTGGCAGGCGGCACAGCCCGCGGTGATTATTGGCGATACCAAGATTTTGGTGAAGGCACCGGCTATTTTAAAGTCTTCCGGTTTTGGCGATATGATGGCCAAATACATCGGTCTTGTGGATTGGAAGATTGCTCATTTGCTCATTGATGAATATTATTGTGAGAATGTGGCCGCCATTACCCAAGAGGCAACGGATCGGATTGCAAGTCTTGCGGACCGCATTTTAGAAGACAGTGAAGAAGCGGCCGGCGCAGTGATGGAGGCTTTGATTATGACCGGTCTTGCTATGAAGCTTGCGGGTTGTTCCCGTCCTGCCAGCGGTGCTGAACACGTAGTTTCCCATTATTTGGAATGCCATAAAGTGATTCAAGGTATTTGGCCGGATTACCACGGCCGGAAAGTAGGCGTGGCGACGGTTTACTGCAATCGCTTGTACCGAAATTTAGCGGAGCGCCTGGAAGAAATTCACTGTACTAAGGATACAACGGATTGGGATGCGGTTTATGCCCATTATGATGAGAAGATGCATGCAGACGTAAAGCGATTAAATACACCTACGATTACGGATTTAGTAGATCCTGCGAAGTTAGAGGCGGCTTGGCCGGAAATTCGGAAGATTATTTTTGAAACGTTGCCTACGCAAGAAAAATTGCTGGATTTGATGCACACCGCAGGCGCCCCCGTAGAGCCTTCGGAGGTTCACGTCAGTGATGCATTTATGATGGATGCGATGCAGTATCACGGATACATGCGATATCGTTTGCTTCTGACAAGGTTGCTGCCGATGATGGGGATTAAGATGGAAGATTATTTGTGAGAGACCGGGCGGTTTGGGCGTAAAACGGTTGTTTGGTTGTAAAAAGCCCAACCATTGGGTATAAACGTGATTTTTTTGTTATACATACCCAAAAACCGGAGATTTTCATAAAAATTAGATGGTTTTTTTAGTTTGAACTACAAAATTTTGGGCATAAGGAGCATTTTTTATCTCCCTATGCCCAAAGTGTTTTTTAAAAGATTATTCTGCCGTATCGGCTGTTTCCTCAGCTTTCTTTCTCCGTCTCGGTGCCCGTTTCTTGGGCTTCGGCGCCTCTTCTTTCGCAGCTTCTTCCGGAACTACTTCCGCGGTCGCAACTTCTGCCGGTGCCGCCGCTTCTTTCTTCTTTCTGGGCGCGGAGCGTTTTCTTGCCGGCTTCTTTACAGGTTCTTCTTCCTTCGGTGTATCCGGCTCAGACGGGACTAGCGTAACCGTAACCGGCATAGCCGTTCGCTCCGCCTCGCTTAACCGAAAGGCAAACTCGCCGTTTCGCACTTCTTTATGTTCGCAGAATCCTAAAGATAAGAAGTAGGTAGACCAAATTTTTCTTTTCCCCGCAAACAAGGGCAGATCGCTATAGTCCCGAATGTCTAAATCCGGATGTTTCGCCTTTAACTGGTTCACCAAACTGCTGCCGCCAATCCATTCTTCATCACCTGTGCGGCTTGCCAGGATCTCTTTAATCTCACTGCGCAAAGCCCGGTCGCTTAAAGTATCGGCACCCTGAGTCTCCGCAGGGACTTCCGCCGATTCGACAGGCGCTTCCTGAACGGTTTTCTTCACGGTCAGCCGGCGGGTTCTCTTAATCTCTCGCTTGGCATCGGCGGTCTTCCGGGACTCGCAAAGCACCATAAACAGCGTGCAGGCAGTTCTGAAAGAAGCGGGGGCAATATCGTCGCCCATGCCGATGACGCACATACCGCTCTCTCGCAGGCGCAGGGCAAGGCGGGTAAAATCGCTGTCGTTTGACACAATACAGAACCCGTCCACATCGCCCTTATACAAAATATCCATCGCATCAATTACCATGGTAATATCTGTGGCGTTCTTGCCGTTTATGTAGCTGAACTGCTGCACCGGTGTTAAAGCGTATTTTAATAATTTCTCTTTCAAAGAATTTCGGTTGTATTCAGCCCAGTTGCCGTAAATGCGGCGATAGGTAGCGATACCGAATTTTCCGATTTCATCAAATATTTTCTCAAAACGGTCCGGAGACACGTTGTCTGCATCAATCAAAACTGCAAATCTTTTCTCGTTTGTCATTGAATTCCTCCTTGCTTCTATGTAAAATACCGCATCTATTATACCATAAAATCGGCGCGGGGCACAACCTTGTTTCCCACTTGCATTTTACCCCAAATACTGGCATAATGAGAGGCGTTTGAAAGGAATGATGACGGAATGAGAAAAACGAAGATTATTTGTACCATTGGTCCCGCAAGCTCGGATGAAGCCACGTTAGAGCAGTTGTGTCGTGCCGGCATGAACGTTGCCAGATTGAATTTTTCCCATGGAACCCATGAAGAACATAAAGTCCGTATGGATCACATTAAAGCCGTTCGCACCCGTTTGGGCCTTCCCATTGCCATTATGTTGGACACCAAGGGCCCGGAATACCGAATCGGCTGTTTCAAAGAAGGAAAAGCCTGTTTACAGGAAGGCAAGTATTTTACCTTTACACCCGACGATATTGAAGGGGACGATACCCGTGTGTCGGTGAGCTACAAGCATTTGGCAGAAGACCTGTCCATCGGGGACAAAGTGCTGGTGAACAACGGTCTGCTCATTTTTGAAGTCGTAGAAATTCAAGGGGGCGACGTAGTTTGCCGTATCTTGGCAGGGGGCGAAATCTCCAACCGGAAGAGTATGAGCTTCCCAAATAAAGTACTGAAACAGATTTATTTAAGCGAGCAGGACAAGAAGGACATTGCCTTTGGTGTTGCCCAGGAAGTGGACTTTATTGCTTGTTCCTTCGTATCTTGCGCCCAAGATCTGCTGGACGTGAAAGCCTTTTTAAAGGAATGCGGCGGCGAAGATATCAGTTTAATCGCCAAGATTGAGAATCGCTCCGGCATTGATAACATTGAATCCATTTGTGAAGAATGCGACGGCATTATGATCGGTCGCGGAGATATGGGCGTAGAAATTCCTTTCGAGGAATTGCCGGTGATTCAAAAGAAACTAATTACAAAATGCCGTATGCTAGGTAAACGCGTGATTACCGCAACGGAAATGTTGGAGTCTATGATTTATAATCCCAGACCTACCCGTGCGGAAATTTCCGACGTTGCCAACGCCGTTTACGACGGTACTAGCGCCATTATGCTTTCCGGTGAAACGGCAGCAGGCAAATATCCGGTGCTTACAGTGGAAACTATGGCCAAAATTGCGGAGAAGACAGAGAAGAACATCCGCTACGAGAAGCGCTTTTTTACGTATGACTTCCGGATTCGCAACCAATTAGACGCCATTTCCCACTCCGTTTGTAACATGTCTATTGACCTTTCTGCCAAAGCCATTGTAGTGTGCTCTTTGTCCGGCACCACGGCCCGCATGGTTTCCAGATTTCGTTCCCCGGTGGATATTATCGGCCTTTCGGTTAAAGAAAAGACGTGGCGTCAGCTTTCCCTTTCCTGGGGGGTAACGCCCCTTCTTTGCGAGGAATATCCTTCTCCGGAAGTGCTGTTCTATACGGCAAAACGCATCGCCAAAGAGGCTTTCTCCCTAAAGACCGGCGACACCATTATTATCACCGGCGGCAACACTACGGGAGAAACGGGAAATACCAACACCATTCGGATTGAAACAGTCTAAGAATTGACACAGAATGATAACATACTTTTCATTGACAAACTAATACCGTTAGTTTAGAATGAGCCTGTTATTCTTTATGGAGGAGGACCGGCTTTGGGAAAAGGTTTATCCAGAGAGGTTATCGTAGAAGCTGCCGCAGAGGCGGTACGTAAGAATCCTTTTCAGCAGATTTCCGTAAACGAATTGGCCCGCACCTTAGGTGTGAAGCCGGCTTCGCTGTACAATCATATCGCTTCTGCGGAGGATATTCGCACAGAAGTGGGGCTGTACGCGGCCGGAAAGCTCATTCGGGAGACGGGGGAAGCGGTGTCCGGTAAAATGCCTGAAGATGCTTTGATGTCATTTGCCAAAGCCTACAGAGCCTATGAACGGGACAATCCGGGTCTGTATTTCTACATCATTCATTTACATGATGCCGAGGATTCCAGATTGCGGGAAGCGGCTGCGGCCATTATCCAGCCCATTATTGAAATCCTGTCCACCTAAGGCTTAACGCCGCCTCAATGCTGCCACTGGCAACGGGTATTTCGCAGTATGATGCACGGCTTTATTGTGCAGCAGCGTCACGGATATTTTACCACCCAACCGGAAAGCAGCGATCAATCTTATGAAATTGGAATTCAGTGTGTCATTGACGGTATTAAGGCCGCGGCACAAGAGAGCGAGGGAAGATAAATGATTAAGAAACTTGCAAAGAGTATACGGGAATATAAGAAACCGTCTTTGCTGTGCCTGATTTTTATTGTATTAGAGGCTATTTTGGAGTGCCTGATGCCCTTCATTATTGCGGACTTGGTCAACAAGGTGAAAGACGGCTGCGGTATGCCGGTATTGCTTCAGCAAGGCGGGATCTTGCTTGTGATGGCACTTGTATCGCTGACCTGCGGCGCTTTTGCAGGATTCCTGTCTGCGAAGGCTTCCTCCGGATTTGCTAAGAACTTGCGCCACGACCTGTTCCACAAAGTGCAGACCTATTCTTTTGAGAATATTGATAAATTCTCCTCTGCGTCTTTGGTAACCCGTATGACCACGGATATCGTCCACGTACAAATGTCTTATATGATGATGATCCGCGTGGCCATTCGTGCCCCTTTAATGTTTATTTTCTCCATTGTAATGGCCTACATTATGGGCGGCGCACTTTCTACGATGTTTATTATCGTTATTCCATTTCTGGCGGTGGGTCTGCTCCTCATTGCCCGGAAAGCCATGCCCACGTTCCGCAAAGTTTTCCGGAAATATGACCGGCTGAATGAGTCTATTGAGGAGAACGTGCGGGCTATGCGGGCGGTGAAGGGTTTTTCCCGAGAGGAATACGAGAAAGAGAAATTCGGAGAGGCTGCGGAGAATATTCGGAAAGATTTTACCCGTGCCGAGCGCATCGTGGCTTGCAACACGCCGATTTTCCAGTCCTGTATGTACTTTAATATGACCTTCGTACTGCTGATCGGCTCTCAACTGATCATTAAGAGCAGCGGCGCTACGCTGGACGTGGGACAGCTTTCTGCCATGCTTACGTATGGCGTACAGATCCTGATGTCTTTGATGATGGTTTCTATGATTTACGTCATGCTCACTATGTCTTTGGAATCCGCCAGAAGAATTGTGGAAGTGCTGGATGAAGAACCGGCACTCACCCAGCCTTCTGATGCGGTTACGGAAATTGCGGATGGCTCCATTGTATTTGACCACGTAAACTTTAAGTATTCCAAGAAAGCGGATCGCAATGCGTTGGAAGATATTAACCTGAATATTCCTTCCGGTGCTACGGTGGGCATCTTAGGCGGTACCGGTTCCGGCAAGTCCTCTTTGGTACAGTTGATCGCCCGCTTGTATGACGTTACGGACGGCCGCGTTCTGGTAGGGGGCAGAGACGTACGGGAGTACGACTTGTACGCTTTAAGAAACAGCGCTTCTATGGTTCTGCAGAAGAACGTGCTGTTCTCCGGCACCATTAAAGACAATCTTCGTTGGGGAAATCCGGAGGCTACGGAGGAAGAAATGGTGGAGGCTTGTAAACTTGCTCAAGCCCACGAATTTATTGAAACGTTCCCCGAAGGTTACGACACCTTTATTGAGCAGGGGGGTACCAACGTATCCGGCGGACAGCGCCAGCGTTTGTGTATTGCACGGGCTTTGTTAAAGAAACCGAAAATTTTGATTTTGGACGACTCCACCAGCGCCGTGGATACCAAAACGGATGCTTTTATCCGCCAAGGTTTTGACCGGTTTATTCCGGAAACGACCAAGATTATTATTGCCCAGCGTGTTTCTTCCGTAGAGCAAGCGGACATCATCGTGGTGATGGACGGCGGCCGTGTGCAAGCGGTGGGCAAGCACGAGGAACTTTTGGAGCGTTGCGACATTTATCGGGAGATTTACCTCCAACAAACGAAAGGGGGCGAGGCAGATGCGTAAAATGGATCCTAAGATGATGCCGGCCAAGAAAGGCTCTTTGGGCAGAGTGCTGAAACTTTTATTTAAGTATTATCCTGTATTGATGCCCATTACCATTGTTTGTATTTTGTTCTCTGCAACCGTATCTTCCATTCCCGCACTCTTCATACAGAAGGTGATTGCGGTTATTGAGCAGTACGTAGAAAGTGGCAATTGGGCAGAGGCTTCCAAAGAAATTATCCCTATGATTCTGCTGCTGGTCAGCTTGTACGTGATTTCTATCGTGCTGATTACGGTGCAAACCCAGTTAATGGCCTACATTACCCAAGGTTTCTTATGCAAACTTCGTCGTGCTATGTTTGACGGCATGCAGGATTTGCCCATTTCTTATTTCGACCAAAACAGCCACGGCGATATAATGAGCCGTTACACCAATGATATTGACACGTTGCGCCAATTGGTTTCTCAATCTCTGCCGGCACTGCTTCAATCCGGTGTCATCGTGCTGACAGTATTAAGTATTATGATTTATTTCTGCGGCTGGCTTACTTTATTGGTACTGCTGGGCGTACTGGGGATGTTCTTCGTTTCCAAGAAAATCGGCGGCGGTTCTGCGAAATACTTTATTAAGAACCAAAAGACCACCGGCGTGGCGGAAGGCTTTATTCAAGAGATGATGAACAGTCAGAAAGTGATCAAAGTCTTCAACCGGGAGGAAAAATGCGGTGAAGAGTTTGACGCGATCAATGATCAGTTATTCCGGGATGGCTACAAAGCCAATTCCTATGCCAATATGTTAGGTCCCATTATTATGAATATGGGCAACGTTTTGTACGTATTGGTAGCTTTGGTGGGCGGTCTTTTGCTGGTTTTGGACGTGCCTAATTTCAGCTTGTCTATGCAGGCTTTGAGCATCAGTATTGTGATTCCTTTCCTGAATATGACCAAGCAGTTCACCGGCAACGTCAACCAAGTTTCCCAGCAGATTAACGCCATTGCCATGGGTATGGCCGGCGCCAACCGCGTGTTCTCTTTAATGGATGAGAAACCGGAGGCGGACGAAGGTTACGTTACTTTGGTAAACGCTATCATCGGAGAGGACGGCTCAATCACGGAGTCTTCCGTGCCTACGGGAAAATGGGCGTGGAAGCACCCCCACGGAGACGGCACGCTGACCTATACGGAGCTTAAAGGCGACGTGCGCATGGTAGACGTGGACTTCTCCTATGACGGAGAGAAAACCGTATTAAAGAACGTTTCCGTTTACGCAGAGCCGGGACAAAAAGTTGCTTTTGTTGGTGCTACCGGTGCCGGTAAGACCACCATTACCAACTTGATTAACCGTTTCTACGATATTGCGGACGGTAAGATTCGCTATGACGGTATTAACATCAACAAAATCCGCAAGTCGGATCTGCGCCGCTCTTTGGGCATTGTTTTGCAGGAAACCAACTTATTTACAGGTACGGTGATGGAAAATATCCGCTACGGTCGCTTGGAGGCTACAGACGAAGAATGTATGGAAGCGGCTCGCCTGGCAGGCGCCGATGATTTCATCCGCAGACTTCCGGACGGCTATCAAACCCAGCTTTCCAACAACGGTGCCAACCTGTCTCAAGGTCAGCGCCAGTTGGTGGCTATTGCTCGGGCTGCGGTTGCCAACCCGCCGGTTATGATCTTAGACGAAGCTACGTCTTCTATTGATACCCGCACGGAAGCCATTGTACAGCGGGGTATGGATAAACTGATGGAGGGTCGTACCGTTTTCGTTATCGCCCACCGTTTGTCCACGGTTATGAATTCCGACGTCATTATGGTACTCGACCACGGCGAAATTATTGAGCGGGGCAATCACGAGAAGCTGATTGCGGAGAAAGGTACGTACTATCAGTTGTATACGGGTGCTTTTGAGTTAGAGTAAGATTTAGGTAATGCGAATCTTTTCTTTTTTCAAAAGAAAGACGTAGGCGCCCAGGGAGACTATGCTGTCAAAAGCATTTCCAATGCCGAACAGCAGCGCAATGCCTGTGAGGGTAGGTGTCCACACGTTTACGGCGTACAGAATAAAGGCAACGCCATAGTAAACGGTGTTGGTAACTACAGATTCGAACAGCATATAATTTGTCTTGCCCAGTCCGTAGAAGGTGGCGTCGAATACGTTTTGAAAAGCGTACAGTACGTAAAAACCTACCAGCAACAATACCAGTTTAAACAGTTTATCTACATCCGTAAAACCGAGTATGTTTGCCATAAAAGGTTTCCATAGGGGAATACTGATGAACCAAAGTATAGCAATAAGGGCGGTGAGGGTAAAATACCCTAAAGAATTTTTCCGCACGTTCTCCTTGTCTGTAGCCACTTCCTGCTTGATGAGTTCGCCTAATTGAAGTACCGGCAGAAGCAGCCAACCCCAAATAAAATTGTTAGCTACCCAATAGGTACCTTGTTCGCCGACCATATTGACCATGCGGGCAATCATCACCATATAGGCAATATTTCGAACGAAGGATTCCAGGCCGGAGATACCGCCGATTTTACAGAAATCCTTGACCCAAGTGAAATCCATTTTCGTTTTGCTAAATAGGGAAATTTTCTCTTTTGTAAGCAAATAAAGGGACAGGCACAAAAGAAGTACATTTACAATGATATTGGAATATCCAATGCCGTTTACACCTAAATTGAAAGAGAACGGAAGGGAGGAAACGAGGAATAAGTCAGATAATAAACATAGAACTAATTTAACGCCGGTCAATGCATACAAGTATTTACTTTTATTGACTGTAATCAAGGCGACTAATAAAAACTGCGTTAAAATAGCAAATATGTTGGCGATACTTTCGATGCGAATGTACGTAACGGAGGCGGCAATGATAGAACTGTCTGTTGCCATTGCGTTTAACAGCGGTTTGGCAAAGATTACTATACAAGTGGAAAGAACCGTGTAAACACTAAACGTCACCAAAAGACCTGTTTTTAGCCGATTCGAAAATTCTTTTGAATCGGTTTGCGCTTTTCCCATAAAGAAAAATAAGGGTAAAATAATTGCTTCGTTCAGAATTTCATACAGTAGATTGACCCATGAAAGTTGTCCTGCAATCGAGAAAGACCACTCGCCCGGTAGTCGTCCCAAGAAGAATACCCGTACCGTGGTATAAATTGTGGGTACAAATCCCATCACCAGTAGGGCTGCGAACAGTTTGTAGTTTACGTTTTTCATTGACAGTTTAATTTTGGATAACATATAAACATCTCCTCGCTTTTAATATAGTCCAAAGTGCACTTGAAATCAACCTCTTGATTTACCTACCACTTTGGTAGTATAATGAACTAAACGGAGGGAAGCAACGATGATGATATCAACCAAAGGAAGATACTTATTGCGTGTCATGTTGGACTTGGCGGAATGGCAAGCCGATCATTTAGTGCCTATGAAAGAAATAGCAGAGCATCAAGGGTTGTCCCTTAAATATTTGGAGCGGATTATGCCGGTACTTACTAAACACGGCTTAGTAGAAGGTACACACGGCAAAGGCGGCGGCTATCGCCTGACCCGCACGCCGGAGCAATATAGCGTAGGCGAGATCCTTCGTCTTGCAGAAGGGGAGTTGGCGCCCATTGCCTGCCCCGAATGTGGCGGAGAGCATTGTAAGAGAGCGAAAGAATGTTACACCCTTCCTATGTGGCTTCAATTTCACCATTTAGTGAATGATTATTTTAACGGTATTACCCTGGCAGATTTACTGGACGGCAATCTATCCAACACTTCACTTTAAATTTCAAAATCTTTCAATAAAAATGAAGGTTTTTCAAAAATCATCATTCCAAAACAACAAAACAGTCGAAATAAAGTGAAATCAGCCCATTTTTACAGGCTGAGTTCACTTTATTTGTTGATTTTGGAAAGAAAAAATGAAAGCCTTTGCCAAACCGGACAAGCCGTCTTCAAGGCTTGCAAGTCCCGCAAGCACTATATCCGTGCTGCATCATCTGATCTCGCGTCTGCCCTTTGACCTCCAGGCGATTTTCTTCCTTAATGGAATCTGCATGGCCGCAGGATGGCAGATGGAACTTGCCGGTATTGGTATTTAGAATATAAATCACGCCGGCGGCAGTTCCTGCAGGCGTCTGCGTGGGCGCCACTGTAGCCGCAGTCCCGTCCAAACGGCTGTGGCCTGTTGCATAATCAATGATAATCCCCGGCTGTACGTTATATACATATACATTAAAACAAATTCCGGCGCCATTATCTTCCATAGACAAAGCTTCGATTTGCACGCCCCGGGCCACCAGTTCCGTGCCCTCGAAAATAGGCGTAACCCGATAAAGCACGTGATTCTCGGTCTCTTTCACATAGTCTGCTACCATATTTTCAAAAGGCAGCATGCCTTTGGTGTTCATATAGCGGGTGCCGGTGATCAAATTCTGCTCATTGGCATTTTCCCCGGACAACTGAAATCCAATCAAGTGGCAGCGATTGTACAAATAACCGCCGTCTACGATATCATAGCGAATGGTTTGCCAGCCGGAAGGCTTCACTTGGCCGATGCTGCCTCGGTCTTCTGTGGGCATCAGGTCAAGGCCGATGCAAGCCAGTGCTTCCGTGCAGCGCCCTAAAACATCTAATTCACCGTAGGTTTCAAAAGACTCTACCGTGTGTTCTGCGTCTTCAAACTCCGGCACGTTGTTGTTGAGGGCCGTGTAGGGAGCGCTTTGGTAGGTGGGCAGCGTGTTGGTGTCTGGCGTATGGGTGGGTAAAATGGTGGGCGACGTCTCCACGGGTCCCTGACCGCATCCAACGAAGCTCACAAGAATGAATAATACAGTGACAAGTACTATAACTTTACGCTTCATTTTACATAAACCTCTTTCGTGATCTTGTCATGGGAGTAGCCGGGAAATTCCGAACGGGCTTGCAACCTCAGACCTGCAGCAATTGGGTCGATATCCAGGTAAAAATCCCCGGGATAATCCCGGTTCCAGCGATAAATTGTCAGCATTGTAATCCGTTCTAAAACGGGGGACAGGGGTGCGTCTTCCAAAAAGCAAACTTGGTTTTCTGCCACGTCTTCCGGGCATTGATCACTGACCCAAATGGTTTCTCCATCCACCGGGAAAATGTCTTCGGAAAACTTCCGCACTTTCAGCAGTCTTCCTTCTAAATTCTGTAAAATATCTACAATCACCGCTCTGTCTCGGCTTTGCCGACGGCGGTTAAATAACATTCCGTTTTGATTGTCTAAACAAACGATCACGTGCATGGTACGTCCCTGTGCTTTCTTATATATATTATATTAAACCTATTTTACCACGAAGAAGCGGGCAATGACAATATCGCGTTTTTATGTTATACTTACCTCGATAGAAAGAGGAGGCGCCTATGACCTACTTATTTGACTTTGACGGCACTTTAGTAGATTCCATGCCGATCTATATTGATACTATGCTTCAAATTTTAGAAGATTTTGACATCGACTATCCGGAAGATATTGTAAAAATTATCACGCCCCTTGGGACACAAGGTACGGCGGACTATTATATAGAGTTAGGCGTGCCCTTGACCCGGGAGGAAATTATCGAGCGAATGGGACGGGGAATGGTGGAAGCTTATTTTACCCGCATCCCTGCCAAAGAAGGCGTCATTGAGACGCTGCGCGTGCTGAAAGACCGGGGAGACCGCCTGAACGTGCTTACGGCAAGTCCCCATATCACCTTGGACGCTTGCCTCAAGCGGTTGGGGATTTTCGACTGGTTCGACCACGTGTGGTCCTGTGATGATTTTGCTACCACCAAGGCGGATCCGGAGATTTACAAGCAGGCGGCAGGTAAAATGGGTGTTCCGGTAGAAGACGTGTTATTCTTAGATGATAATCTGAACGCCATTCGAACGGCGCAAGCGGCCGGGATGCAGGTGTGCGGCGTATACGATGCGTCTTCGGAAGCGTACGAAATGGAGATGCGGGCAGTCTCCGGGCGGTATGTGAAGAATTTCAGGGAACTTTTCGCGTAAAATTTTCTTGACTTCACCCAAGTAGCGTGCTATTATGAAATCGTTAAATGCGTTTGAGCAGGAACCAGTAAGTTTCAAACGGAACCTGGAGAGAGTTGCCGGTCGGTGCGAGGCAATGGGTAAGGGAAACTGTATTCATCCTGTGAGATGTGTACTGAACGAGGTGACTCAAGTAGGATACAACGGGTGTTCCCGTCATAGAACAAGCGTGTTGATAGACACGCACAAGGCTGTTTTCGTGAGAAGACAGCGAATAGAGGTGGTACCACGGGAATTCTCGTCCTCTGTATTCCAAGCAAGAATACAGAGGACTTTTTTGTTTGGAAAAATGGTAATAATCACATTTAGAAAGGAAGAGGTAGTATGGCAGAGCATTATTATCAGAAGGACATTGAAACCATGCCGATTGAGGATATGAAGAAACTTCAATCGGAGAAGTTGGTGAAACAGGTAAAGCACGTTTATGAGAACGTTGCGTATTACCGGAATTTAATGGATGAGAAAGGCGTTAAGCCGGAAGACATCCACGGAATTGAAGATTTACATAAGCTTCCGTTTTTGAGCAAAGCGGATTTGCGGGACGCATATCCTTACGGACTTTTAGGAAAACCCTTAAAGGAATGTGTGCGGATTCATTCCACGTCCGGCACTACGGGACGTCGTGTAGTGGCATTTTACACCCAGCATGACGTAGATTTGTGGGAGGATTGCTGCGCAAGAGCAATCGTTGCAGCAGGCGGTACGGATGAAGACGTGTGCCAGGTTGCGTACGGCTACGGCCTTTTCACCGGTGGCGCCGGTCTTCACGGCGGTTCTCACAAAGTTGGTTGTTTGACACTTCCTATGTCCTCGGGAAACACAGACAGACAAATTCAGTTTATGGAAGATTTAGGGGCAACCATTCTTTGTTGCACGCCGTCTTATGCGGCTTACGTAGGAGAGTCTTTGAAGGAGAAAGGTTACAAACCGGAAGATATTCCTTTGAAAGCCGGCATCTTCGGCGCAGAGCCCTGGACAGAGGAAATGCGTCACCAGATTGAAGAAACGTTAGGTATTAAAGCTTATGATATTTATGGTCTTACTGAGACCTCCGGCCCCGGAGTTGCTTTCGAATGCAGCGAGCAGACCGGTATGCATATTAACGAGGACCATTTCTTGGCAGAGATTATTGATCCCGATACGGGAGAAGTGCTTCCGGAAGGGGAGAAGGGCGAACTTGTATTTACTTCTTTAGACAAAGAAGCGTTCCCGCTTCTTCGGTACCGCACCCGGGATATTTGCGTGCTGTCCCGGAAGAAGTGCTCTTGCGGCAGAACCTTAATTAAAATGGCAAAACCCATGGGTAGAACGGATGATATGCTGATTATCCGCGGTGTCAACGTTTTCCCAAGTCAGATTGAAACGGTGCTTCTAAATGAAGGCTACCAGCCAAACTACCAGATTATCGTAGACCGTGTGAACAACACCGACACGTTCGAAGTCAACGTAGAAATGAATCCGGAACAGTTCACGGATAAAGTCAGCGAAATCTTAGGCATGGAGCGGAAACTTTCCGACGCTATGAAGATTATGCTAGGTATCAATCCCAAAGTTCGTTTGGTAGCACCGAAGTCTATTGTCAGAAGCGAAGGCAAGGCTGTCCGCGTTGTGGATAAGCGTAAATTAGTTTGATAAACGGAAAGGAGTTTTGAATTATGGCAATTAAACAATTAACCATTTTTGTGCAGAACCGCAAAGGTGCAGTCAGTTCTATTACCGACACGCTGGCAAAACACGATGTGAATATTCGTGCGTTGTCCATTGCGGAAACAGAAGATTTCGGTATTCTCCGTTTGATTGTAAACGATGAGGCGACCGCAGAGAAGACTCTTTCTGAGGAAGGCTATTTGATTAAAGTGACCGACGTTGTAGGTGTGAAGATCGGCGATGCTCCCGGCAAATTGACAACCGCCCTTGGCGTATTGGACAGAGCCGGCATCAATTTGGAGTATTTGTATGCTTTTATGGCCCGTACCGAGAAACACGCTTACGTGGTACTTCGTGTGGAGGATATCCAGGAAGCAGAGGCTGCTTTAGAGCACGCCGGTTTCCATTTAGTTACAGATGCGGACGTGTGCAAACTGTAAAATGTGTGCAATGATTTGATTTGCAGAGAGCCGCCTCGGAAACGGGGCGGCTTTTTTGTTGCTTAATAGGGTCAAAGGTCATAGATGCGCGTGTACCTGGAGGTAAATCGTAAAATATTGCATTTTACCTCCAACTTTTTACCGGATTTACTGGAATTGCGTGAGGTGGAATGGTAAAAAGCCGCAAAAACCTCCCGATCTGCTCAAAAAATGGGAGGTAATTCCCGGATTTCGGTGAATTACCTCCCATTGTGTCATTTCATCTCTATTTTACCCGGCACAATCTTTTACGCCTTCTCCATATCCTTCTTCCGAATCTCCACACGGCGGACTTTACCGCTGATGGTCTTGGGAAGCTCCTCTACAAACTCCACAATTCTGGGATATTTGTAAGGTGCGGTATGGGTCTTAACGTACTCTTGAATCTCTTTCTTCAAGCTGTCGGTGCCCACGGTACCTTTGGTCAGTACGATGGTCGCCTTTACAATCTGGCCGCGCACTTCATCGGGAACCGGCGTAACGGCACATTCCAAAACGTAAGGAAGCTCCATGATGACGCTTTCGATTTCGAAAGGTCCGATGCGGTAACCGGAAGACTTGATCACGTCGTCGATACGGCCCACGTACCACAAGTAGCCGTCCTCGTCCATGGTCGCTTGGTCGCCGGTATGATAGTAGCCGTCGTGCCAAACGTCCCGGGTCTTCTCTTCGTCTAAATAATAGCCGATGAACAAACCACAAGGAGCGCCATCTTTCGTGCGGATACAAATCTCGCCTGTATCGCCGGTCTTGCAGGGATTGCCGTCGGGATCCAGCACCACAACGTCGTACAAGGGGCTGGGTTTACCCATAGAACCAATCTTCGGCGTGGAGCCAACAAAGTTTGCGATAGACAAGGTGGTCTCGGTTTGGCCGAAGCCTTCCATGATGGTAAGGCCCGTTGCCTTCTTAAACTGGTTAAATACCTCCGGATTCAATGCTTCGCCTGCGGTGGTTGCGTATTCAATGGAGGACAAGTCGTATTTGGACAAATCTTCCTTGATGAAGAAGCGGTACATAGTAGGCGGCGCACAGAAGGTGGTGATGTGGTATTTTGCAAACAGGGGTAAAATATCCTCGGAATGGAAGCGGTCGAAATCGTAGGTGAACACCGCCGCCTCACACAGCCATTGACCGTAGAGTTTGCCCCATAAAGCTTTTCCCCAACCGGTATCGGAAATGGTGAAATGAAGTCCGTTGGGATTTACGTTGTGCCAGTGTCTTGCAGTGGGGTAGTGGCCCAGTGCGTACTTGTAAGAGTGGGTAGCAATTCTGGGGTAGCCGGTAGTGCCGGAGGTAAAAAGCATCAACATCGGATCGTTTCCGCAAGGTGTTAACTCATTGCGGAAGAAGTGGGTGCTGAAACGCTCCATTTCTACGTTGAAATCACGCCAGCCTTCACGCTGGCCCCCTACTAAGATCTTAACCATACCGGGGAACTCAGAAGCGGCTTTCTCTGCTTCTGTAGCAACATCGCCGTCCGCGGTGCAGACAATTGCCTTCACGTGGGCTGCTTTGTAGCGGTAGGTGAAGTCGTGCTCTACCAACTGGTTGGTAGCGGGGATGGCGATAGCACCGATCTTGTGGAGCGCCAGCATACAGAACCAGAATTGGTAGTGGCGTTTTAACACCAGCATAACCGTGTCGCCTTTCCGGATGCCCAGGGACTCAAAGTAGTTGGCGGTCTTCGCGGAGTAGCGCTTCATATCGTTAAAGGTAAAACGGCGCTCTTGCTTGTCATTGCTGACCCACAGCATCGCCAGTTTATCCGGATCTTTTTGGGCGATTGCATCTACGCAGTCAAAAGCAAAATTGAACTTATCGTCATTTTGGAAGGAAATACCGTTAAATACGCCCTTCTCATCATAAGTAGACGTTACAAACTTATCTGCAACCGTTTCGTACTTTTCTTCGGCAGCGGCAACCTTGGCGGCGATGAAAGGCGCTTCCGGATATTCTTCGCTGACTTGACCGTCCTGCGGATTCAAAACGATGGCGTGGAACTCACAGCCGCCTTCGCTGACTGCGATCATACCGTGGGGGATTAAACTGTTATAGAAAATAGAGTCGCCCTCGTTGAGCACGTCTACGTGGTCGCCTACTTGTACTTTCAAAGAACCTTTGACGATGACGTCAAATTCCTGACCGTTGTGGGAATTTAACTGCATAGGGGCGTTTTGCTCTTCTGCAAGATAGGGGAACTTCACCAAGAAAGGTTCTGCCAACTTATCCTTAAACTTAGGGGCTAAGTTGTTGTACACAACGCCTTTCTTCTTAATAATCTTCAAACCCTCGCCTTTACGGGTGATGGCAAAAGACGTCAAGGTGGTACTGGTTCCTTCTAACAAGTCAACCACTTCAACACCGCAAGCCTTGGCACATTTGTAGATGAAGGTGAAACTGAAATCTGTTTCTCCTTGTTCCAAAAGCTGATAATCTGCTACGGAAACGCCGGTGAGCTTTGCTAACTCTTCTTGGGTATAACCCGTAGCCTCGCGCAGGTCTTTGATTCTGCCTGCAACCTCTTTCAAACTGTACTCCATTTCTTTTTGCTCCTTTCCTGCCTAATATGGAATTTATACGGCAATGAATAAAACAAAAAACTCGTCTCAAAATTATCTTTTGAGACGAGTTATAAACCCGCGGTACCACTCAAATTGCGAAATCGAAATTTCGCCACTTTCCGAACTCAAACAAGTCCTTTGCCTTTACGCAGCATTACGGAAGAAGTCTACTTGCTAAATAAGCTTTCGGTTCTTCGACTCAGAAGTGATGGGTCTTTGGAATATATTGCGATTGCCTCGCACCTACCGGCAACTCTCTTCACGCGCTACACACCGACCGTCTTCGTCAACGTCGTTTGTGATATTCAATTGCAAGACGTATTGTACACCTGTAAATTTTCCTTGTCAACAATTTTTTTGAAGATGTCAAATAAATCTTATTTTTAAGCAAAATCTTTATAGCGCACCGGGGGAAGTGCGTGCTACCATTAAAGAACCATCAAGCAAAGGAGCACAATCAATATGCATGATTTCACTTTATCCCATTTGACCGCAATTGACGGTGTCGGCAGACGTCTTCCGGAAATTTCCGGCTATCGGTCGGATAAATCCGTAGGGCTGTTTTATTTTCTCTGGCACGGTCAACACGAACCGAGGAATACCGTGAGAAATGTAACAGAATTGCTCAAATCCAATTATGCAGATTTATTCGATCGAGACCCGCAGAACCCGGTTGTGCCCAAAGATGCGTGGTTGCACGTCCATGAACCTTTGTACGGATATTACAATAGTTTGGATGAATGGGTGATGCGCAAGCATATTGAACTGTTTATTGCCGCGGGCTTGGATTTTGTGACCTTTGACTTCACCAACGGCTTTTATTATGACGGGCCTTTGCAGAATTTCCTGAAAATTTTGAGGGAATATAAGGATGCCGGATGGAACGTGCCCAAAGTGTCTTTCTATCTGTGGATTAAAGGGAATGAACTAGCTCACCGTTTGCTGGAGGAGGTTTATCATAAAGAAGAATATCAAGATTTGGTATTCTATACAAACAATGGCAAGCCCCTTTTGATCGGCAGCTTGCAATATGATGCCGGCAAGTTTGGAGAACTGTTAGATCCGGAAATTTTAGATTACTTTGACGTGCGTCAATCGGCGGTGATGTATGCCAATGAGGAGGATGACCTCCTGTGGCCTTATTGGCAGTTTAAACGGGACTGGAAAGTTTACAAAGATATGGTGAACGTTTCTTCCGCGCAGGCAGGAAACGCATTTAGTTTTGCCTATTCGCCGGCGGAGCCGCCTTACAATAACGAAGTACATGGTCGTGGCTGGTCCTCCAAACATCCTGTAAATGGCGACGTACAAGCTATCTTACGGGGGGAGAATGCCCAAGAAGGTTGGGACAATGCCATCGCCAAAGATCCGGACATCATTTTCATCTGTGGCTGGAACGAATGGGTGGTGCAAAAACAATTTTTACCCGACGGCAAGCCCCACTACACCGACAACTTCTCCGTAGAATGCTCCCGGGATATCGAGATGCTGCGAGCCGCCACGTACGTTCCGGACGGTAAGGGCGGTTACCGGGAAGAAGGCTTTGGCGACAATTTCTATATGCAACTAGCGTACAATATCCGTAAATTCAAGGGGATTTCGGGCGCGGCCCCGGCAGCAGGTAAAATGCAGATCGATATTCATGGGGATTTGGCCCAGTGGGATGCTGTCAAGGGAAAATACTTGGCGCTATCTACGGAGAAAAAAGCCCGCAATGCCCAGGGTTTCTACGACGGGTTGATTTATACCCAGGCGGCCCCGGAGAATGTAATTGAACACGTGCAAGTTGCCCACGACAGTGAGCATATATATTTTAAGATTACCGCCAAGAAAGCCATAGAAACCGACCTGCGCGTATACCTGGGTGTGGAAGGTTCTGCCCGGGCATCCTGGTGCGGATTCCATTATGTGGTGCAGGGAAGTACCGTTTCCAATTTTGCGGGAGAGACGGTGGGCGCTGTTTCTCGGGATCTTCGGGAAAATGTACTTCAAATCGCTGTCCCAAGCAGTGCCTTGGAACTTCCCGCAGATGGTTTCGAAATTACCTTCAAAATCGCAGACGGTGTAGAGAAAACGGAAGATATTCTGGATTACTACGTATCCGGAGAGGTTTTCCCGGTAGGTCGTTACGCTTACCTTTACAAAGCCTGATTTAGAAAGAGCGTCGGTAGGACAAGGGCGTGGAGCCTTTCAGTTGTTTGAAAACTTTAATGAAATAAGATACGTTATTGAACCCGCAGTCGAAGGCTACGTCCATAATACTTTTGTTGGTGGAAAGCAGCATTCGCTCCGCTTGATTGACGCGGACAAAGTTCAGGTATTCCTTGAAACTCTTACCGGTAATGGCTTTGAAGCTACGGGAAAAATAACTGTAACTGACGTTCAGCGCGGTACAACATTTTTGCGCATCAATCTCTTCTCCATAATGGTGGTTGATATAGTAAATGGTTTTGTAAATACGGGCGGTATTCTCTCCGCTTCCCCGCAAACCTTCGGGTTCTTCTTCGTTCTGGAAAATGTCTCGCAGAATTTCCAGCACGATTTGGATACCGCCGATCTTTAAAGATAAATCTCTGCAAGGGTCGCTGCTGGTGAAGAGATTGATTTGCTTCTCGAAGGCCTCCCGAATGGGGGAGTTTTCTAATTCCTCCCGCGTCCAATGGCATTTGCCGCCTTCTAAAACAAGGCGAAGCAAATATTCGGCGGCTCTGTCTTTGGAGGCCAACTCATACAGTACGGAGGGCTTAATCATCAGGACGTAATAGCGATTCCAATCCGTTTCCCGGGATACGATTTTGTGCACGGTGTTGGAGCGAAACAACATTAAATCCCCTTGCTTCACCAAATAATGTTGCTCATTGATATAGAAATCGTGATTGCCGGCAGTGACGTAAATCATCTCCACCGCTTCGTGCAGGTGACTATGGGTTGCCACACTAAACCGAGGAACCCCGTGCAGAAAGAAGGCGGTGCCATTTTCCGCCAATTGCGCATTTTCCTGTTCTATAAAATAGTTGTCCATCTCGGAAACTCCTCCTGCTACAGAATAGCAAATTTTTTGCATTTCATAGCAAAATTATTGTAGCATAGTTTCGGGTAAAATGGTACTATTATTTTATCTTGAAGAAATGAGGCTGAGTGAATGAAACGTTTTCTATCTTTAGTTGTATTTTTTTGTATATGTTTGACGTGCTGTATCCCCGGCTTGAATGATACGAAGGCCAATGCGGCAAACGTAGACCCTCACGAGTTTACGCTTACGCACTTGACGGCAACCGATGCGGTAGGCAGAACGCTACCGGCTATTTCCGGTTACAAAACGGACAAGGACGTAGGTGTTTTCTATTTCCTGTGGCACGGTCAGCACGTAAGCAAGAACAACGGCGGCGATACAGTGCGCAACGTAACGGAACTGCTCAAAACGAATTACAACGATTTATTTGATAAAGATCCGGAGAACAGCGTGGTGCCCAAAGATGCATGGTTGCACGTAAACGAGCCTCTGTACGGATATTACAACAGTACGGACGAGTGGGTTATGCGCAAGCATATTGAACTGTTTATCGCAGCCGGTGTGGATTTCGTAATGTTTGATTTTACCAACGGTTACGCTTATATCCAACCTTTATATAATTTCTTGGATTTGCTATTGGAATACAAGGCTGCCGGTTGGGACGTACCGGAGGTCTCCTTTTATTTGTGGGTCAAAGGCAACAACATTATTAAGCAACATTTGATGAAGAAAGTATATACCAATGAAAAGTACAAAGATTTGGTCTATTCTGCCGACGGCAAGAAACCCTTGATCGTGGCATCGCTGGAGCTGGATGGACAGCAGTTGGGTCAAAAGTTGGATCAGCAATACTTAGACTATTTTGACGTGCGCCAATCTGCCGTTATGTACAGTAAAGATCACGATGTTTTGTGGCCTTACTGGCAGTTTAAGCGGGACTGGAAAGTTTACAAGGATATGGTGAACGTTTCCGGCGCTCAAGCACAGGCGGCCTTTAGTTTTGCCTATGAGTGTGCACCGGGATACACCGGAGAAGTCCACGGAAGGGGATGGTCTTCATCGAATCCTAAGAATGGCGACGTGCAGGCGATTCTTCGGGGAGACAACATTCAGGAAGGCTGGGACAATGCCATTGCAAAAGATCCGGACATTGTGTTCGTTTGCGGCTGGAATGAGTGGGTGGTACAAAAGGCCTTTTTACCCGACGGATTCCCCCATTATACCGACAATTTCTCCGTGGAATTTTCCCGGGATATAGAAATGTTGAAATCTGCTACCTATGTATCTGACGGCAAAGGTGGCTACAAAGAAGAAGGTTTCGGTGATAACTATTACTTGCAGCTTGCCTACAATATCCGTCGTTTTAAGGGGATTGCGGCAACCAAGAATGATTACCCGGACAAAGTATCCATTGATATTCAAGGGGATCTTGCCCAGTGGAACAAAGTAAAGGAAACGTATTTGGCGCTTTCCACCAATAAAGAAGCCCGGGATGCTAAAGGTTTCTATTTGGGCACCACTTACAAGCAGGCGGCACCGGACAACGTGATTGAGAACGTACAAGTGGCGTACGATGATCACAACGTATATTTTAAGATTACGGCCACGGATACGATTACAAAATATAAGAAAGGCGCTTCCAACTGGATGAATTTGTACGTTGGAGTAGAGGGTTCTGACAAAGCCGCATGGTCTACTTTTAACTACGTGATTAACCGCAGCCCCGACGGAAACGGAAAGACGACGGTGGAGCATTTTACCAAGAACGGTGCCTACACGTTGGCAAAATCGGGAGAGGCGTCCTACAGTTTAAGCGGCAAAGTGCTTCAAATTGCCGTGCCCAGAAGTGTGTTGGGCATTACAAAAGATGCTTTCAACCTTACGTTTAAGGTTGCAGACGGCGTGAAAGACACAGACAATATTTTGGATTATTACGTAACCGGTGACGTATTCCCCGTAGGTCGCTATGCGTATACGTATCAAACGACGTATTCAGCATCTGCCCCCATGCCTACGAATCCGCCGAGTACCCAAACACAGGCGCCTGCGCAAACGCCTGACTGCGATGCCGAGAATGATAACGGTCTTGTGATTGGTGTTGTTGCAGGTGGCGCAGTTATCATAGTGGCTGCTGTGGTTGTTATTCTGGTGGTTTGCTTCAAGAAAAAGAAAGAGGACTAATTTTATGCAACAATATATTGACGCCATTCGAGGGTATTCCGCAAAGAACTATGGTAAAATGGTTCGGGAACCCAAAGGGTATTTGAAATATCCATTTATTGTGCCGGGGAGCGAAAGTTACGGCCATTGTTTGTGGGACTGGGACAGTTGGCTGACCGATATTGCGGTTCGGCAGATTATGCTGGACAACGGGGTGGAAGATGAATATTTTACCCGTAGCGAGAAGGGCTGTGTCTTGAATTTCCTGGAATTGATGGAAGAAGACGGAAGAACCATGATTGTGGCGCTTCCGGACCGGGTTGAACTGTTTGATGAAGGGGGCAATATTCATAAGCCTTGCCTCGTTCAACATGCGGCGTTCATTACCCAAGTTCACGGGGAAGATGCACAGTGGCTTCGCCCCTATATAGAGAAGTTCGACCGATTCTTGGGGTACTATATGCAGCATTGTCGCCACGAAGCTACCGGCTTATATTTTTGGCTGAACGATACGGCCATTGGGGTAGACAATGACCCTTGTACCTTCTATCGACCTTTCGGCAGTTCTGCATCTATTTATTTGAACTGTTTGATGTACAAAGAGTTGCTGGCGATGGTGTATTTGTGCAATCTTTTACACCTTCCGGCGGCGAAATACCAAGGGGAAGCGGATGCCCTCAAAAAGGCAATCCAAACCCATTTGTGGGATGAACGGGACGGATTCTATTACAGTGCGGACTTGAATTTGCTGCCGGTGGATCCGGATCAAATTCTGCATTCCGGCGCCCCCAGACACTGGCACTGCTTAATTCAGCGCATTGATGTTTGGTCCGGCTTTATGGCCATGTGGGCAGGGATTGCCACGAAGGAGCAGGCGGCCAGAATGGTGGCCCGCATGGAGGATCCGAACACGTTCCGAAGCTCTTATGGTATTCGGTCTTTGTCTAAAATGGAAGCTATGTACAATCCCATTAAGAGCGGCAATCCTTCTTGCTGGCTGGGACCCATTTGGGGTATCGGCAACTGGATGTGTTTCGTTGGTTTGCTGAATTACGGCTATGAGGCAGAGGCTAAGAAATTGTGCGAGGATACAATCGGTCTCTTTGGTCGGGATATTTTGGCTTGCGGGGAGATGCACGAATATTACCACCCGGATACGGGAGAGGGTCAGAATAATCAAGGTTTCCAAAGCTGGAATTTCTTAGTCAACAATATGATTGCTTGGTACGAGGGAAAGAATTTCGTGCAGGGATTCTAAAAAAAGTCAGTTTAATATTTGTCTACTTTTCACATATAATTTGACTGGTATTCTAACACGCTGTGTGATACAATAAGTACATACAGCGTATTTTGATTGAATATCAACATATTATGAAGAGAAAGCGAGGCTCTGTTTTCTATGGAGAATCAGGCAGCAATTGCAAAGAAACGAGAGAAAACTCAAATCGGTATTTGGTACAGTACCTGGTACAATTTGGGCGAGAATAATTTCTGGGAGCATGGTGGAAATAACCAGGCGGTTTACTACAGACCTTTGTTAAAGGATGGCAAGTCTTTTGGCATTTACGATTCCTTAGACCGGGAGCAGACCAATTTCCATTTGAAGGCCATTGCGGACGCGCAGATTGATTTTATTATTATGGATCAGACCAATCTGGTGGATAATCCTTTCGGTGGCGGCTGTATTAACAAGGCTTCTATTGATACCGCAAAGGCTGTGCGGGAATGGAATTTAGCAGGCAATCGTCGGATTCGTTACTGTTCCGGTATCGGTGCTTTTGGTACCAAAGAGGATATGGGTCACATTGAATCCGAAGCAAAACTTCTGTGGGAACGCTACTGCGAGCAAGCGTGGGGTACAGAAGACGACCACGTATACATTGACGGCAAGCCGTTGTTTGTCATCTTTAACTGCCTTTTTACCGAAGCAGAATGGAGAGAATACCAAGCGACCCACGACACCCCTTACTGTGACCGTTTCACCATCCGATGCTCTACCGGTCACGTATATAAAGGTACATACGGTCAGTGGGGTTGGGTGATGCCCGACGGTCCGCAAATTGATGAGGACGTAGCGGTGATGATGCCGGGATGGTATAAGTTCCATTTTACCCTGCCCTTCGTATTCCGTGAGCGTGGCAATTCCTACCGGAACAGTTGGAAGACGTTGCTGGCATCGGAGATTACACCCAATTACGTTGTTATTAACTCCTTTAATGAGTATGCGGAGCACACGGCGGTGTTTACGGCTTCCACCCATGAGTTTCCGGAGGATTATCCCATTGAGGGATGGATTGATGAGGACGGTAAGCCGGCACCTTCTCTTTACTGGGATATTACGAAAGAATATATTGCCAAGTTTAAGCATGGCGACGTAGAATAAAGAAAGTGGGGATCGAAAGTATGAAATCTATTTTTGTTCGACATTTAAGCTTATTGTTGGTTTTCATGATGGCTGTGGGCATGTTTGTGGGCTGCGGCGGTGGCGACGGGGAAACGAAAACGTCTCCTACTATAGAAGCCAGCGAAGCACCCAACGCTACAGAACCGGCAAGTAGCGGGAACGCTACATCAAAGCCGGTAGCCACCAAGAAACCTACGTCCGGTACCACACAGAAGCCTACGCAGAAGCCTTCTGCATCGGCTACTGCGAAACCGACGGCAAAGCCGACCGCGACCCCGGTGGATAATTCTTACGGCGGCCAGCGAAAGAGTGCACAAATTGGTATTTGGTATGCTGTTTGGTACGATAAGACCACAGAGGGTTCTTTCTGGGATACCAGCGGTCGTTATTCTTCTACCTATGCCGGTGATCCGATTTACTACAGACCGCTTCTTCCGAATGGTACGTACGGTAAATATACCTCGCTAGATAGCACGGTGATTAACTTCCATTTGCAACAAATTGCAGATGCACAAATTGATTTCATTATTATGGATCAGACCAATAATATTGATAACGGTATGTTGAATGCGGCGTCTATTAAGACGGCAAAAGCCATTCAAAATTGGAACAAGGTAGAGGGCAACCGAAAGATTCGTTACTGTTCCGGCATTGGCGCGTACGCAACTAAAGACAATATGGCCCACATTGAGTCCGAGGCTAAGAAGTTGGTGGATCGGTATATCGACGTAAAGAGTGGCTTGGGTTCTGCAGAAAATCACGTATACGTAAACGGAAAGCCTTTGTTGATTATCTATAACGACTATTTTACCGAAGCCGAGTGGAAGTCTTACCAGAAGAGCCACAGTACGCCTTATGCAGACCGTTTCACCATTCGCTTTGCGAAAGGTCACGTACGCAGCGGTCAGAAAGGTTTCTGGGGGTGGGTAATGCCTGACGGTCCTCAGATTAACGCGGACGTTGCTGTCATGATGCCCGGCTGGTACAAGATCAGACGCGAAGGCGAAGGCTTCGGCGGTGCAAATCTTCCTTACGTATACCGGAATCGCGGTAAGTTCTATGAAGACGGCTGGAAGAAATTGTTGAAGTCCGATATTGTTCCGGATTTCGTTGTTATTAACTCTTTCAATGAATATGCGGAGCACACGGCCGTGTTTACGGCAAAGACGGATTTGTTCCCGGCTAACTACGGCATTGAGCGTTGGCTGGATTCCAGTGGCAAAGAGAATCCTTCTCTTTACTGGGATTTGACGAAGAAGTACATTGCAAAGTTTAAGAAGGGCGATCGTGCTTAAAGCTTTAGGATTGTGTATGACGATGGGGCTGCCAAGTAAGAGGCAGCCCCAATTTTTTGGGATACGTTTCATCTATATCTAAATTTTTGTGCTGTGTTGTTATTGCGGTCATCACGGAACAGGTCGTGGAGTGCATTTTTTGATGTTTCACAACCTAATGGCGGTCGAAAATAATTCAAAATAAGTGATTTACGACCCGATGAATTGGCGTTTTTTCTTTATAAACAGATATTTCAGGTCGCAAATCTTTGATTTTGTTACATTCGTGACCTATTTGCTGTAGAAACAGGTTGTGAAACATAGGTTTTGGTGTTTTTGCGACCTGTTGGATGTTTTGAATCTATTCAAAACGAATAAGTTCTACGCCACCGATTATGCCATCACCGCTTGCTTTAGCGCCAAAATACGGGATACACTTTCATTCAGCCGTGTCTCGGAGATACGGCCGTCTCGAACCGCACGCAACACACCTTCGTATGCGACTTCAAAATCTTTGGGCATCAGCAGAATGTCACAACCGGCCAAGAACGCCAGAACGGCGGCCTCGTCAGAACGATAATCATTCGTAATTGCGCCCATGTTCAGCGCATCTGTGATTACTACGCCGGTATACCCCAGCTCGCTACGTAGTCGCTTCGTCACCATTTCGTAGGACAGGGAATTGGGCAGCCCGTCAGCGGTCACGTTGGGCGTAGTGGTGTGACCCACCATAATGGAATGCACCCCTTGCTCCATGGCGGCCTTGAAGGGAATTAACTCGCATGCTTGCATTTCTGCCCAAGTCTTGGGGGCGATAACGCCTTCTTTGTGGGTATCCGCCACCGTATCCCCGTGCCCGGGAAAATGCTTGGCGCAGGTGCCCACGCCTTCTTCTTGAAGCCCGGCAATTACGTTGGTAACCATTTGTGCTACGATTTGCGGATCGCTTCCGAAGGATCGGTTTCCTACCACCGTATTCTCCGGATTGGTCAGCACGTCGGCCACGGGCGCTAAATTATAGTTAATGCCATAAGTTTTCAGGTATTTTCCAATATTTTGCCCCAATTCTTTGGCAAGAGCAGGATTTTCAGTCTTGCCAACTTCCAGGATCGAAGTGTATTTGGGTACGTTAAAATTCGGATTATTTGCAATCTTTGCTACTCTGCCACCTTCTTCGTCCATGGCCATAAGTAGTGGGTATTTGCTGGCATTTTGCAAGTCTTGGATCAGCGCCGTCAATTGGGCGGGGGTCTCCACGTTTGCCTGAAATAAAATAATGCCGCCCACGGGATACTTTTTCAGGAAATCTTTCATCTCTTGATTTACAGACGTCACAACGCGGGTCTCGCGGATGAGGGCTTCCGGGAAGATCACGAATAATTGGGCCACTTTCTCCTCCAGCGTCATTTGCGCAGGCGTGGGGGAGGGCAATAAGGTCGGAGTCGGTGTCGGTGTCCGGTTCGGCATTTGTGTGGGTACTTGTGTAGCCGTATGGGTGGGTAAAATGGTAGGGGATGGTGACAAAGACGGGCTTGGCTCTGTATGACAAGCGTAAAAACTTGTCACAAATAACATACCCATGATCAACAAAAAGATTCTTCGCATCACGACCGCTTTCTCCTTCCTACCTTATTTACAATTCCAATAATCTGTCCGGATAATACCACCGTCAGCAAAGAATAGGCAAGTTTCGTTACGGGAATGTAAGTCAGAGAAAGTCCCAATACGGTAATATCGCTGATCAAATACGCCAGTTGCAAAGAAAGCTTTGTTTTGGTGGAAATGGCCATCGCCAAAGCATCGTCCCCGCTGGGGGCACCCCCAACCCGTACGCACAGTCCGGCGCCAATTCCCACAAATACGGCGCCGGCAACCCCTGCAAGAATTAAATCCAAAGGCGAGGTACCGATTTGCCAGAATCGGGGAAACAGTTCGAACAGTCCGTAGAACAGTGAAAAACCAACGCCGGAAACAGCGGAGTAGAAAAGAAATATTTTACCCAGTGCCCGAAAACCGATTGCGTAGCAAAGTACGTTTAATACAAAGCCGGAAATAGCAGGGGAGATATCCAACCAGTGATGGAGCAAAAGCGTGAGTCCCAGCACGCCGCCTTCCGTAATCCCGGAAACGGAATGGATGTGATATAAGCCGAAGGCTAAAATACAACTACCAAATAGGGCCAGTCCAATGGAACTGACCCGAATTTGTGATAAACTTGCTTTCAATTTGTTTTTAATCGAAGAATTCTCCATACAGTGCCTGCACCGCAGCGTTGGCGTCTGCGCTTTCTACACCAAACATAATACTTACTTCACTGGAACCTTGGTTAATCATCTTAATATTGATGCCGGCGCGGTTGAAAGCTTCTGTTGCCCGCGCAGCAATACCCACAGACTTGGTCATACCGCGACCTACCAACATAACAATGGCCAGATCTCTTTCGGCGTGGAGGGTGTCTACGCCCAATTCATTTTTAATGCGGTCCATCACCCGTGCCAATTTCTCGTCGTCACAGTTGCTGCCGCGAATAATGACGGAAATGCTGTCAATACCGGAGGGCATGTGTTCGTAGGAAATCAACTCATCTTCCAAAATAGAAAGCAATCGACGGCCGAAACCGATTTCCCGGTTCATCATGTGTTTATGGAGATAGATGTTTAAGAAACCTGTATCTGCCGCAATACCGACTACGGGGAAGGTGGATTTAGGCGCTTTCTTGTCGGATACAATGAAGGTACCAGGTGCATCCGGATTGTTGGTATTTCGAATATTCACAGGAATGCCTAATTTGTAAACCGGTGCCAAAGCTTCTTCGTGAAGTACGCTGAAACCGGCATACGCAAGCTCTCTCATTTCCTCGTAGGTAAACAAGGGAATGGGGAAGGGTTTCTCAATAATCTTAGGGCTGGCGGCGTATACGAAGTCTACGTCCGTGAAATTCTCATATACGTCTGCTTCCGTAGCGGCGGCTAAAATGCCTCCGGTTACGTCGGAACCGCCTCTGGAGAAGGTTACCACGTCGCCTTCTTCGGAATAACCGAAGAAACCGGGGAATACCAGAATGCCGGTGCGCTCTCTTAACTTATACAAAAGCGGATAGGATTTATCCAGCACACGGGCGTTGCCGAACTCCTCGCTGAGGAAAAGGCCGGCTTCCTTGGGATTTACGTAAGCTGCTTCGTGGCCCAGTTTCTTCAAATAGCAAGCCATCAACTTGGCGGAGTTATCTTCGCCGGCGGCCTTCATGCAATCTAAGAATTTCTCGTACTGTTCACTTCTGTTTGCAATGCGGGCTTCCAAATCTGCACGAACTGTATTCACAATTTCTTTGCCTAGTTTCAAATCTGCAGCAATCACAGCGTAGCGCTCTACAACCGTTTCTAAAACAGTCTCTGTGTCGCCGCCGTTCTTTGCCGTTTCAGCAAGGCGAATCAAAAGGTCGGTTACCTTCGTGTCATCGGAATGACGTTTGCCCGGTGCGGACACAACCACAATGCGTCTGTCCGGATCGGAAAGGATAATATGGGCTACTTTCTTGAATTGTTTGGCATCTGCCATGGAGCTTCCGCCGAATTTAATTACTTTCATCTGTTACAATCCCCTTAGTCTAATACTTTCATTGTATACTGAATTTCTACGTTTGCTACTGCAGTGAACTTTTCTAACCGAGCAGTCAGCTCTTGCCGGGTGCAATAATCGGTGATAAAACCACCCAAAGTGGCATCTGCCAAAGAAAAGCCGATAAAGTTGCTGCCGACACCAAAAGTTGCCCGCACGCAAGATGCAATCTCGTCTGTGTCCCCTTCGTCAAAACCGGCTTTGAAACGAACAAAGAAGCGGTAGGCGGCGTGATCTTCTTTCACAACGCTTGCTTGCTTCGTAACGAATGCAGGCACAGAATCTACCGTAGGACGACCTAAGATTTCAATAATATCGCCCAATACAGCACTGGCGGTTGCCAGCTTGCCGGCGCCCTGTCCGTAGAAGAGCGTGTCACCTGTATAAGAGCCTTTTGTGAGCACCGCATTATATACAGAATTTACAGAAGCTAACATATTGGCACGAGGAACCAATTTAGGCTCTACGCTCACTTGTACGCCATCTCCTTGCAGCTTACTGCCTGCAATCAGTTTAATGGCGTAGCCGGCGGAAGCCGCCAACTCATGGTCTGCGTAAATCACGTCCCGGATACCGGTGCAAGCCACGTCTTTGTAATCCACCCAAGCGCCGTAGGCGATGGAGGAAAGAATGGCAATCTTTCTGGCTGCGTCTTAGCCGTCTACGTCCGCAGAAGGATTGGCTTCTGCAAAGCCTTTTGCCTGGGCATCTTTCAAAATCGCATCGAAAGACATCTTATCCCGATACATACCGGTCAGCATATAGTTGGTGGTACCGTTTAGGATACCTTGAATTTCGTGTAAATCATTTGCGTAAATGCAAATATTCAAAGGACGGATCACGGGAATTCCGCCGCCTGCGCTGGCTTCGTACAGGAAACGTACGTTGTGGTCATAAGCCATTTGCTCTAACGCTCTGCCGTAGGCAGCCACTACTTCTTTGTTGGACGTTACTACGTGGCGACCGGCTTCTAAAGCCTTACGGCAAAGTTGGTACGCAAAATCCAGTCCGCCGATGGTGACGGAGAACAGCTTCACGTCCGGATCGGCTAAAATGGTATCTACGTCCTTTGCCATATAAGGCGCATAAGGCGTTCCGGTGAAATCACGGATATCCAGAATATAGCCTAAACAAACTTCTGTATTGAAACGAGCGCTTAACTTATCCTTTTGTTCGATTAAAATGTCTGCAACGCCGGAACCGACGACGCCGCAACCGCAAACTGCAACTTTAAACATTTTCCACAACCTCCTGCTCTTACTTTAAGAAATCCGATACCGCATCCCTCATCTTCTCTACGTCGCACACGCCGCTGTGCAACACCGGCTTTTGATCAAGTCCGGTCAGCGGGGTAGGGATGGCGCATCCTGTCTTCTCCGACAAAACGGTGAGCATTTCAAACTCTGTCATTTCTTTCAGGGTATCTTCCGATACTGCCTGTAATACACTCTTGTTAAACTTAAAAGGACTTGCGGTGGATACTGCCACGGCTTGCGTCATGTCTCCGGTGGAAATTACGTATTTATCATATACGTTCAAACCTACGGCCGTATGCGGGTCGATCAAATATTGATCTTCCTTGTAAACGCTTCTAATGGTTTCCATGGTTTCTGTTTCCGTGCCGGAATCTGCCCAGAAAACCGTACTGATATTGGCCAGCGTCTTTCTGTCTACACTGTAAACACCGGCAGTCTTTAATTCGTCCATAATTTTCCCGATCATCTTCACGTTCTCGCCGGATGCATGGTACAGCAAACGCTCCAAGTTGGAAGATACCAAAATATCCATAGCAGGGGAGATGGTGAGGTTGAACGGACGGTTTGCATCGTACGTGCCTGTGTTGATGAAATCTGAAACGACGCAGTTGTCGTTGGTGGCACAGATAATCCGATTTACGGGAAGTCCACTCTTCATCGCGTAGTAGCAAGCCAAAATGTTACCGAAGTTTCCGGTGGGAACCACGAAGTTCACTTTCGTGCCCAATTTCACTTTTTCATTTCGCACCAAGGTAAAATATGCGTAATAATAATATACAATCTGAGGAAGCAAACGACCGATGTTAATGGAATTGGCGGAAGAAAGTTCAAAGCCTCTTGCATTAAATTCCTGATTCAGCGCATCGTCGGTAAAAATCTTCTTGACCCCTGTCTGGGCATCGTCAAAGTTTCCTCGAACAGCCATGACCCGCACGTTGCTGCCTTCTTGGGTGATCATCTGATACTTCTGCATTTCGCTGACACCGTTCTCTGGATAGAAAACCATAATGCGAATGCCGTCTACGTCCTTAAAGCCCTCTAATGCCGCCTTGCCGGTATCACCGGAGGTAGCCGTTAAAATGGCGATTTGTCTGGCTTTCCCGTCTTCTCTGGGATGCTTCTTCAGTGCCACGGACATAAATTCGGGCAGGATTTGCAACGCCATATCTTTGAATGCGGACGTAGGTCCGTGCCACAGCTCCAATACGCTCAGCGTATCAGTAACGAAGGAAAGGGGAGCCACCGTTTCCGGGAAAGCACTTTCGCTTCCGTAGGCATGCTCTACGCAAGTGTCCAATTCTTCCTCGGTGAAATCCGTTGCATAGCGGCTGAAAATGGTCTTCGCCAAATCTTTATAATTCATCTCGGACATGGTGGCGATTTCAAGGGAATCAAAACGTACCGGCTCTTCCGGTATGAATAAACCGCCGTCCGGCGCAATTCCTTTCAGTACAGCTTCAGAAAATTGAACCCCTGAAACAGTCCCTCGGGTACTTGCATAAGTCATTGCAAATCAACTCCAAATTTCATACAAAATCCTATTACCGCATAAAACACCACGGTAACGTTACTATAATAAGTGTAGATAAGGGAAATGTCAAGGAAAAAATGCTTTAGGAATGGGCTTACAAAGGCCGGTAGAATACCTGCTCTCCCTTGTAAATGACGGCTCTTGCATCGGTACCGTCAATCACGGCTTGGGTGAATTTCTCCGTGTCATCTATATGTACGTGCAGGGTAAAAACAACTTCGTGGGTAAAGGTGGACGCTTCAACTTTCATTTGAAGGCGTCCACACAGGGCATTGAGCAAATTCTGTACTCTGCCGGTGTCGGAATAAGAAACGGTAACGGTCATTTCCCGGCAGGCGCAAATTTGTACGATGCCGGCTTTGCCGATTACTTCGGAGCAGCTTCCGGAATAGGCCCGGGTCAGTCCCGGCGCCCCCAGTAAAATGCCGCCGAAATAACGGGTGACGACGACCACCACGTTCTCTAAGGATTTCTTCTTGAGTACGTCCAAAACCGGCAGTCCGCCTGTGCCTTGGGGCTCTCCGTCATCGGAATATCGAATGAATTGCGTGTCTTCCTCCCGCACGGTATATGCGTATACGTGGTGCCGTGCGTCTGGGTAACGATTCTTGATTTCTGCAATAAAATCCAATGCCTCTTGCTCTGTTTGAACAGGGGCCGCATCTGCAATAAATTTGGATTTCTTCTCTACGGTTTCCGCCGTTTCCCGACCGGAAAGAGTACTATATTGTGCAATCATTCGTTTCACCTTTTAGATTATCGAAAAAATTGTATCATAAAGTTTCATTTGTGGCAATGACATGGGCGATTTTTTTGCGGATTGAAATTGACAAATTTGCGGAATCAAGTATACTTAATAAGAGTATGTTTTGGAGGTGAATCCGGTGGAAGATATGGATCTGCAATTTGATATGGAAGTGCCCTTTGATTCGGAAAAGAAAACGAAGAAACCTTTCCCCGGAGATTTTTCTTTTAACGCGGAAGGGTTGTTGGAAGATTGTGAAGTGGAAGAACTGCCTGAAACATACCGGGAAGAACCGCAAGAGTCTCTCGCAAACGCTGTAGAGGAAGAATTTTACCAGCCTTTCACCGATACAGCCTTTGAAGATATTATCCTTCCGGAGGAAGCGTTGGAGGAAGACTTGGATGAAGAATCACCCGCAGAAGAACCTGTAGCGGTTGAAACGCTCAAAGTCCTTGACGATGAGTCGTTTGACTCCGATGAAGACGATTTGGCCCTTTGGGACGAGTTTAAATCAGTTTTTGAAGAAGTCGAGGAAGAACCGGAAGAAGACGCTGGAACAGAACCTGAAACCGCAGAAGCACCGTTGTTTGTAGTGGAGCCTGAAACGGAGGCTACGCCGGAAGAAGCAGAATCCGACGCGGAAATGGACGAAGATGACGAGTCGGACGAAGAACTCTTGTCTGTTTTTGACGCGGAATTTTCCGAAGAAGAAACAGAACCTGAAATCGCAGAAGCACCGTTGTTTGTAGTGGAACCTGAAACAGAGGCTATGCCGGAGCCGGAAGAAACGCCGGAATCTTTTGCAGACGCTGACGAGGCAGACGAAGAAGCGGAAGCTGATGCGGAAACGGAAGAAGACGTGGAATCTGAATCTGCGGAAGAACCGGAACGTGCAGAAGAGACGGAAACTTCGGTTGAAGTTACTTCGGAAGTTGATACGACGCCGGACCTTCCTTTTGTACAAGAGGAAGAAGAGGATGAGGACTTTGATTTTCCGGAGGATCCGGATACGGAATGTGACTTTGTTGCAGTCCCGAAACCCACTGTTTCCGTAACCACGTGGGAACGGGTTCGCCAACGCGCGCGTGCACAGAAGAACCAAAACACCTATGAAACAGAACATTTCTTCGCTGTGGAAGAAGAATATTCCGAAAACGCTGCGTTTAAAGCACCTACGCCTGCAGAACAGGTAATGGGTATTACAAAAGAAGCGCGCTGCGACGCAGATGATGGGGACTTGGAAGCGCCGGTACAACCTATATGGCAAATCCATGAACCGGGAGAACCGGAAGATCTGAACGTGGACGTCAGCGAAGAAGAATTAGATTATGATGATATTTTTAACGACGACCGCACTGCTTTTCGAAAGAAGAAAAAGAGAAAGAATATCTTTAAGAAAATCCTGAAAGAATTTCTTATTTTCTTGGCGATTGTTGTGGGCGCACTGGTATTAGTAACAAATTTTACCATATTTGTCAGCCGTCAAAATACGGTGGTGGGTGAATCGATGGAACCTACACTTCACGGCGGTGACCACGTTTATACATCGATGCTTCCCTATATTTTCGGGGATCCGAAGGTCGGGGATATCGTGGTATTCGACTATTCTTACCATAAAAGAAATGAAGACGTGGATATGAGCTACTTCCACATGGTGGGGGAAGTGCTGAAGAACAATCGTTTAACTCAAATTTTCCGAAAAGATAAGGCAAACACTAAGTTGGATGAATATTGGATTAAACGCGTGGTGGCAGTGGCCGGAGATACGGTTGCTTTCCAAAACAATCAATTTATTCGAAATGGCGAAGTCGTACAGGAAGATTATATTTTAGATCAAACCGTGATGAATTATGATAACGGGGACGAAATTGTAGTGCCGAAAGGCTGCGTCTTCGTAATGGGTGACAACCGCAATAACAGCACGGAC
Source organism: Clostridia bacterium (assembly GCA_017935905.1). GTDB lineage: Bacteria > Bacillota > Clostridia > UBA1212 > UBA1255 > RGIG9099. Next base: position 51,437 of record JAGBGO010000044.1, read on the forward strand.
AGCCGTATTATCGGTTGCGTGGATATTGATATCATTACGGGAAAAGTCTGGAAACGTTGATTCCATTTTACCCGCATAGGGATCGTTCGTGTCTCATATATTTATTGTAGCGTATTTGCGCGAATAAATAATATGGAGGCGCGGAATGGACGAAAGCTTACAGCAAACCATTCAAGAATTTTACGGTGTGGAACTTTCAGACGTGACGCAGAATTATCGCGGCGTTCAATTTACGTTGAAATCCAATCCGGAACAGCGATATGTTTTTAAGCCTGCGGGGCGGCTGGTTCACAGAGTCGTTTTTACATACGCTTGCATGCAGTATTTAGCAGAGCAACGTTTTACCCAAACCGAACGCTATTTACCTACCCGGGAAGGGCTGCCCTACGTTCTGGTGGAAAGCGTTCCCTATATTGCCGTTCCCGTATATAAAGGAAAAGAATGCAGTATTGACCATTTGGAGGACGTATCCAAAGCGGCGGAGGTGCTGGCGACCATGCATCAAGCCTCGGTTGGTTTTACC
>JAGBGO010000045.1 GCA_017935905.1 Clostridia bacterium
CAAAAGCCGTCTGCAATGCATGAAGCAGAACTGCTTCGCGTATGTGCTCCGGAACCACACTGCATTTATTCATCACTACCAAATGCTCAGAAACATCAGCCATACGGTACATGCGCTGTTCAAAATCTCCCAAAACAGGAGAATTACACACAAAACGCCACAGCACCAATCTTTGTGGGTGCTTATTTCGAATACATATCTGTTCCGGAAGCCGATCTGCCTTAATAAAGAAAAAGGTTCCGGGAGGAGGTGCTTTGAGTTCATCCGGGTTTCTTGTATCCGACACCGTGTAAAATTGGGGCGGACAAAGGTCATCGTAATTTTGCATAATGTGGGCACTGTAATTCCCGTGCAGATAATTCCGATAATTTCTTGCTCCCTCTGCAGGCAGCAAAACCGCACCGGAAGATCCTTTGTTGTAATCCCGAAACATCAAGGTTACGTAGTCCCTGGATTTATCAATACCCGGTCGATCTCCCTCTAAATAAAACATAACGTCAATGGTTACTTTATTGACGTCATATTTGACGTATAAATTACGGTACGTAGCCACAATCGGTTCTCCGGGAAGATAGTGATTCTTAGGCAGAAAAAGTTCACAGTTCGTTTCATTGTAAATTTCTTGTTCGCCCAAGTGACAATACAAAAAGAAGTATTCATCCGAAAAAGGCTGACTATTGTCAAAATTAACAGTTTCTTCTTTATAATCAATTACCGCAGGAACTGGTTCCACTGTATCTAAAGAGAACAACGGAATTAAAGAAGCTTCTGCTTTTTCCGGTTCTACACCCGCAAAACCGTCGGTTTGCGTTATTTTCTCAATGGGCAGAAAAATATAATCCCCGGTTTGTTGAAAACCCACAGAATAAAGTGTGCAACTAAAAGAAACCTCTTTGCCCGGGTCCGTAATTTCCAATGAACACGTCTCCTCAATGTTTGTGCCTTCGTCGGCTTTAAAGTGAAGAAATCCACTGAACGGACATTGCATTTCATGTCCTTCACCATGCAAAAATATAGGTTGTAGTTCATTTTCTTTTTGAATGCCATAAAAGGCCCGCGCTTGGAGCGAGCCTTTCTTAGAACTATCAATTCGTACGAAGAAACTAATATGTTTGACGTTTTCTACCGGAGAATCCAGTGGAATATCAAAACGCATACAAAATTCCTCCCGTCTCTTATCTTACGGCGTCCTTCTTTCTTTGCAAGATCACCATTGCACCGATTGCCATCATAACAACCGCGCAAGTTACCGCCATCGAAGTATCTCCGGTAGTCGTGTTCTTCGCTTGAATTTCAAAAGAAACCGTCTGTCCGATCTGTGTATAGTCTGCCGCTAAAATCATAACGTCGTACGCACCGGCATCCAACGTTTGGCTGCCTGCATGTACAGAACCGCCTTCAGCATCCTCCGGGAATGTAAATGTGCCGCTTGCACCGTGTACCAAGCTTCCGTCGCTACTTGCAGTGAGCATTGCCCATACGTGGCTTTGGGTAGAGCCAAGCGTAGCACCTTTCTTGTACACCGCCAACCATACGCCTTTACCTAAGTCTTCGGAAATGTTTTCGTATTTAATTTCAATCGCTTCTCCTACTGTGTATGTTGTCTTTCCAACAGAAACCACAGGATCCGGAACCGGTGCTTTAACCGTAATGGTAATCTTCTCACCGAGCTGCGTGTAATCGGCTGCCAAAATCATCAACTCATATTTGCCGGGCGTAATAGTTGCTGTACCGGCAGGAACAGATCCTCCCTCCGCGTCTTCCGGGAATGTAAAGGAACCGCTTTCTCCGTGTACTAAACTACCGTCTGCGCTGGCCGTGAGCATTGCCCATGCGTAGCTTTGCGTAGATCCTAAAGTAGGATTCTCCGGATACATCGCAAGCCATGCGCCTTTACCCATATCGGTAGATACGTCGCTAAAGGAAACGACGATATCTTCACCCTCCGTAAAGGTGGTCTTTGCCACAGACAGCTTAGGCACTTTCTTTTGAGGGGGCTGGCCAACTGTAAAAGTAGCTACGTTGCTTAATTCTGCCCGATTGGAAAGTTTGAACAAAATCAGCTTATAATCGCCTTCCGGCAAATCTCCGGTAATCAATTTATCCGGGAACGTATCCATATTGAAACTTCCACTTGTACCACCCAATTGATTAACACCGTTTTGAATCGCGTAACGCTCTTTGCTGCTGCGGTTTGTATTGGGTTCATTTCCTTTAAGCAAACCAAACCAACAGTCTCCAAGATCATCCGTGATATTACTGAAGTTAATAATGATATCCTCGCCGGGGGCATAAATCGGCTTCGTAGGTTCCAGATACGGACCTACGTGGATGATGTTATCTTCAATGGTTCCGGTTTGAGTGTAGTAAACTAACGAAACGGAGAATGCACCCATACGTGTGCTGGCGTTTTGAGTAATTTCAACCGTATCACCCACATTCACTTTTTGCTGACCGCCAACGAATACATCCACCCATACGCCGCCGGTAGTGCTTCCAATTGTGTAGGGATAAGGATACAGTACAATGTACAGATCGCCCGTGGGGTTCTCCGGCAATGCATTTACTTTGACAGAAATCTTGTCACTCTTTGCATACACCGTTTTGTCAACCGTCAAGTAATCGGTTGTACTGCTGGCCTGTGCCGGGAGCATACTCACAAACATAGAAGCCACCAAAGCAAGTACCAACAAAAGGCTCAATTTTCTTTTCATACTTCAACACTCCTTTTTGTTATTAAAACTCATCTTCCGGGATTAAATCCTGACTCGGCTGTGACGTGGTTATTATATCTGAATGTTCGAAAGAATAAAACGCAATCTCTGCTTTTTCAAATATTTCCTTCATGGTATACACATCCTTTCCTTATCACTGCGCAGCGTAATATTTTGCGCTGCAACCATATTGATAAATTGCATTGATCACATCATACACAGACGGAATGTTTTGCGCATAATGGATGTAAGAATTTACACTATACGTAAGCTGTGTTCCCACAGCAGTGTCATTTTGCGTAAAGGTAATCTGCAATGCATCGTCAAACTGACTGGCAGAAACGGGAATATACACGTAATACAGATTGGTTCCGCAAGAGATAAATTCTGTATATTCCACGCCATTTACAACTACGGCCAAATCATCTGTGTTTGCAGCAAAGAACTTAACACGAACCTTGATTTCGTCGTACAAGCCAAGGGTTGCAGCCTTCCACACGAAGTCTCCGGTATTGGCAGTTTTATCAATTAAAGTACGATCCGTAGATTGTGCAATATCGTAATTGTATTGCGTCAAATAGCTTTGATCCACGCCCACATTTACATAACCGTCTGCGGCTTGATCAAAATACTTCTGTGCCTCCGTTCCATAGTTCAGCATTGCTACCAAAAGCGCACGGAAAGCATTGTCTTTTTCAGTGGTTCCGGTGGTATTGTCCAATTGTTTACGGCAATATTCCGCAACGCTGTATGTGTACGAAGCCTTCTCCACACCGGAGATATACAAATCCGACTGAACGGTAGCGTCCATATCCTGAGGCAGAATACCGTCAAAAGTAAACTTCCATAAACCACCTTCCAGTGTGCCGGGAACGTCTACAGAAACGTCATTCATAGTAAACTTCATCGATACGTCACTGGTAATCGTTTCCCCTAACTCCACCACATAGTGAAGTGCAATAGAATTGGTCAATTCCGGTTGGATGGACTTGAAAGGAGACGTAACTGTGAAAGGAACTTTCGTACCGTCTACAGCGGTATTTGTACTTCTGAGTACTACGTAATATTCACCGGGTGTAAGCGGGAAATTGTCACCGTTTCTGTAATCCCCTGTAGGGAATGAAATGGTACCGGAAGCCGAGCGTTCCAGGCCGTCGCCTCGACTATAGATCATATATCCGGCTGTAGATGCAGTCTCACCAACAACACCCGCACTGGGGAAAATATCAACGGAAACCCAATCCACAGAAGCGGAACCCAATAGATACTTACCTACGTTTTCGTAAGAAACTGTAACCGTTTCCCCTACTTTTAAGGTTGTATGATCCAAAGTAACACTGGTAGATTTTATATAAAAACAAACGACGTTACTAAGACGATCATAGCCTGCCCCACCAAGCAAAACAGCCACGTACTCACCGGCAGGCAAATGCTGACCCAATGCCCAAGCACCGCCATCTCGCATATTCGGGAAATTGATAACGCCGGAACTGCCGTGTTTCAAGTTACCATTGGCATCTGTTAGATACACGTACATACGGTTGGGATCTTGACCAATTTTTGCGTCTGCTGCGTAAATAGCAAGCCAAGCATTCTTACCAATACTGGTGGTAACAGAATCAAACGCAATCTTTACTTCCTCATCCGTGTTATAGGCTGTTTTCTCTAAAGAGATATAAGGGCCATACGTAAAAGTTGTTTCTCCGTAACCGGCAACCGGTTTGCTGGCACTATTGAATATTTTTACGGTATACTTGCCGCCGTTTGCAAATGATTTCCCCTTCCAAAGGCCACCTTCTGCATCCGTTGGGAACGTAAAAGAACTTTGTGCACCCGCTGTTAAATTACCGCTGGCATCCGTAAGATATACCCAAAAAGCAGATGCGGCTGTATTGTGCTCACTGTAAATACCCAGCCAAGCACTGGCGCCCAACTCTGCAGCGTCAAAATTTTCGCAAGAAACCGTAACTGTCTCACCAAAGGCATACGCCGTCTTATTGGGAACTGCCATCTTTCTTACGTGGAACGTGTAATCCACACCGAGATTTTTATTTCCCGCAGAAACAATCCGAACGGTGTAGTCACCGGTTTCAAAGTTTCGTTTATCACTCCACCCTCCACCCTCGGTGTCTTGCGGGAAGGTGAAATATCCACGCTGAGCACCGGCGGTCAAATTGCCGCTGGCGTCGGTCAAATATACCCAAATCTTACTTTGGACGCCGATTTGATCAGATCCTTTGTAAATGCCCATCCAAGCACTCTTACCAAGCACTGCAGCATCCAAATTTTTCAAATATACGGTGATAGACTCGCCATAAGCATACGTGGTCTTCTCCGTATAAGTGGTCATTGCTTCAGCGGCCTTCGGCGTCGTATCCACATTATATACGCCAATCATAAGACCAACCATCACAATCGCGACAAATAAACTAACAACTCGTTTCAGCATTGTCCCAATCTTCCTTTCATTTATTTCAAATAAGACATCGAGGACGTCATTTTCTTACCATTTTGAGAAATGGTAACCACGCGAGCACCGGCTGTTTCCGAGAATTTCGTCTTGCCCACTGTAGAACAGTAGCCCATCAAAATATCCAAGTAAGATCCGCTAAAATCATTTTCAGCATTATATCCGCTAAAAATAGCTTTGATATCCCCGCGCTCATAGCAATACCAAAAGATACCGGATTCTCGTTCTGAAGCCGAAATCGTGGTGGCCTTCGTATTAAAATTTCCGGTTGATTCCGTTGCATCCTTATTTCTCTTTACCAACATAAATTGGTAAGGTGGCACCTGAAAATACATAAAGCCCGGTATTTTTCCGCCGTTTGCATTTTGCATTGAAACAGACGTGTCCCAATACCAAAGAATTTGGGTGAAATGAAGACTATCCAAGTTCGTGCCGCCACTGACGTCTCTCTTCAATAGCACTTGTTTCTCCAAACCCGGCACGTAATCATTCTAGTATCCGTTCGCATCTAAACACCAAACGTTAAAGCCAACCTTTCCGTTAGAAGGGATTGTAATCGGCAACACGTAGTTGCTCACGCCATATACACTGTCAGCATCAGCCTTAGAAACGCAATAAGGATAGGATTGGTAAACAGCCATTTGGTCTTTACGATTGTATCCTGTCTTTTTATCCGGTGTGCCTTCCGTATCAACGCCGAAAACATTACACCAAGGAATCTTTCGCTCCTCCAATGGTGCATTCAGCGTATCCAGTACTTGCCTTAATTCCTTCTCATTAGAAACGCTTCCGTCATGGACGTCACCACCAAGAATAACCAAATTCGGTTTCTCGCGATCCAAAATTTGCTCCATATTTGCAACAACTTTGTTGTCAACTTTCTTAGAAACACGTAAATCGGAGAAAATCACCACTTTGAAATTCCCAGTTTGATCAAAACATAATTTAGGTTTCCCGGTTTCCGGTTCTTCCGTAGCAGTAGGTGCTTCCGTATTCCCCGAACTTGCATTCGACGTGGGTGTACTTCGACCATCATCCGCGGTCTCGCTTCCGCCGCATGCTGCAAGGCCGGCACACAACACAATACAAATCACGCAACAATAAATTTGTTTCCATTCAATCTTCATATTGTATCACCGCCCTCCCTTATTTGATATCCTTGCAATACACCATACGCGTGGTGAAATTCCAAGCATCGTTTTGATCAATTTCAATTACACGGGCACCACGGATATCTGCATCGTAGTAAGCAAGGCTTCCGATTGTAGGCACAAAGCCCAACTGAATACCCATATATGTACCCACAAAATCGTTTCTGTGGCAATGACCTACAAACATTCCCTTCACGTCGCCTCTTTCGTAGCAGGTTTGGAATAAACCACAGTAAACTTCCGACGGACCTGTACCGTCCATATTTGAACCCGTCATACCGGTTTCTTTCGGATTTCTGGCAACTGTTTCAAACTCCAAAACCGGAATATGATAAAGCATCATCGCAGGCACTTTCGCACCGTTATAAGCTTCCAAAGCAACAGACGTATCCCAATACCATCGAACTTGATCGAAGTGGAACGTTTCGTAGCGGAGCGTAGGATATAGAATACCGCCGTAAACACCCCGTTTCAGGAAAACCGCATCTTCAAAAGCCTGCCCTCCCGGATTCTCATTGGTATAGCTGTGACTATCTAATGCGAATACGTTAAAACCGATTTTCTCAGAATCCGATCGGAGAATCGGAAGCACGTAGTTCCCTACGCCATACACGTTGCCGGCTTTCGATACGTTGTACGTATAAGACTCAAAAATCTTTTGCTGTTCTTCTTTTGTAGCACAGCCGTACAAATTTGCAACATTTGCTTTGTAGCCACCTTCAACGTGATTCCCGTATACTTGCGCCCAAGGAATCTTCCGAGATTCCATCGGCTCACTAATGGAATTCAAATACGTCTTCATCACACTTTTGGATACATTTGCTCCGGCATGGTTATCGCCACCCAATAATACCAAGTCCGGCTTCTCCCGGTCTAAAATTTTATTGATGTAATCCATGGTATCTGTGTGAACCGGATAAGTTTCCTGAATGTCCGAAAAAATAACAATCTTAAATTTACCGTTCTTATCAAAACGAAGGGTATGCTTCAAATCAAGTGCTTCCGCAACCAATTTATCTTGTTTAGAGCCTGCAGCATCTACATAGCTACCCGTCAGCCCCGCCAACCCGGACACTGTCACAAGAAGCATAATGCAAAGCACGGATAATCGAAGCCCAAGATTCCGTTTCATAACGTTATCTCCTTTATATTACTGCATCAAATCGTTGTAAAGTCCTGCCACCTGTTGGCCGTCATAAACACCTAAATACATATTGCACATACCGATGCCGCCAACCATACCTTGACCGCCGTGAGATCCGGCCGAGCAGCAACCGCCGATTGCCAAATACTGAGCCGTTTGGTTTCCCGGAAAACCGATCGTGCCAAAATCTGTTTTGTATTCACTCACCAACTGGCCGTCTACGTACAGAGAAACAACGTCCGTATCCCAACCAAATACCACGTGATACCAACGACCTAATTCCACCGTCTTTGTATCTTCTACAATCTGATATTTACCGTCAACTTGCATTTCGGCGTGAATCTTGCCGTTCTTCATCACATAAATACCAAATCCGCCGGCTTCGCAATTTTCCGCAATGCCATAATAAGGATCAGCGGACGGCAATGCGTCTACCTTAAAGTAAACTTCTAATAAAAAACCGTCTTCTAAGTCGCCGTAGTAGTCGCCGATTTGTGCATTGTACGTGCATGTACCACCGGTTAGAGTTGCAAAATTCAGTCCGGTTTTGGACTCTGTACCAATTTGTTTCTGGGCACCGTGAGAAGTAATTTCGGGACCGTCTGCCACTGCATTGGTTACAGTACCGTCGCTTTGGATCACCATTTGGAGAATTGCCGGCTTCATTTCCTCAGTAGGCTCCTCCGTAGGTTCTTCAGTAGGTTCTTCAGTAGATTCTTCCGTAGGCTCCTCCGTAGGTTCTTCAGTAGGTTCTTCAGTAGATTCTTCCGTAGGCTCCTCAGTAGGTTCTTCTGTGGGCTCTTCTGTAGGCATTTCAGAAGGTTCATACGTGCTTTGCGCCGTTGGTGTCGTCTTCTCTTCGTCCGTAGGCGTCCCACCACAGGCAACCAAAGAAAACATCATAACCATTGCAATCAGAAAACAAAAATACCTTTTCACAGTCCATACCTCCAAAGTACAATTAAAAACACTCTGTTCAAATATTAAATTGTTTTGAACAAAGTGTCATTGTTTTTTTCAGTACAAATTGTGTTTTTATCTGCATTTGCTATATTCTGCACACACTTTTGTGCATTTACAATTCGATCAATTCCAGCGAGAACCGCCCTGTGACAAGGTCTTTCGCCCCGTAGTCCACAAAATATAATTTGTCTTTCAATGCACGAACCGTAACGCCGGAAGGACACTTTTCCACCATTTTACGGGTGCGTGCAGACAAAATATGGTATTTTCGCAAAGAGACAGGAACAACATCCGAGGGATCTACACCATAGAAATCTTCCAATAAACACCAGCCAATCGCCTCTTCCCAGTCCGGGAAAACGGATACACCGTAGGCCAGCAACTCTTCCGAAGCATTTTTCGCAGAAATCCCCTGCCCCAAAAGGCCTTTCTTTTGAAACCACGACGCCAGCCCTTTGTAGAAGTCCCAAGGACTCTCACACAGCGCAATTAAGTAATCCAGCGTCTTGGGATACCGTCCGGAATTATAGTACCGATTCAGCACGTCTTCAATGCCCTTCATCTCCAGAATTTCTCTATTGGACAAGATTGCATTTTGCAGAATTTCATAGGGCGGGTTTTGGGAAAATACGTACCCGTACGCGTCTTGCATCTTTTCCAGCGGCGCACCTTTCAAAATTTTCAAAAATCCTAATTGCAGTTGGTGGGCTTTCAAAGCATATACCTCGTTAAACGACTGCCGGAATCGGTTGTAATCTTCCCCGGGAAGGCCTGCAATCAAATCTACGTGTACGTTGCAGTTGCCAAGTGCCATTAACTTTTGCACCCGGTCAAAAACTTTCCCAATAGAGGTCTTTCGGCACGCCAATTTCAAAGTTTCTTCGCAGGTGGATTGAATGCCGATTTCAAATTGAAACAATCCTTTTGGTGCTTTTCCGATCCGTTCAATCTGTCGATCTGTGAAAAGATCCCCTGCACATTCAAAATGAAAATTCATTTTACTGTTGCCGGCATGGTCTAATAGATACTGCAAGATCGCCTCGCACCGATCCGGGATACAGTTAAACGTGCGATCCACAAATTTCACTTGAGGCACTTGATGATCAATTAAAAACTGCAGTTCTTCAAACACTTGACCTAAGGGTTTCTCTCGCACAGGATCCCGTTTACCGGAAAGACAGTAGGCACAGGAAAAGGGGCACCCCCGAGTCGATTCATAATATACAATACGGTTCTCAAACAGCGATAGGTTTTCTTCCGTATAAATGAAAGGAATTTCCGCGCCGGAAAGCAATCGCTCCGTCTGAAATTCGGCGGGAACGGGAATGTTGAGCCGGGATAGAAGGAAGGTAAAAAACTTGCGTTCCCCTTCCCCGGTAAGAACAACATCGTAAAGTGTATCCGGAATCGCAATATTTCCGAAGGATACCTCCGGACCGCCTAACACAATGGTGGTCTCCGGCAGCACCAGACGCAGGTCAGCAAGGAGTGCGCGAATCCGTGCAACGTTCCAAATATATACGGAGAAACACAATACGTCCGGGTTCCGAGATAAAATATCGCAAAGCACACGGTCATAAGCTTCGTTAATGGTATATTCCCGAATTTGCAGTTCCGGTAATTGAACGTTATATTGCGATTCGTAAGTTTCCGCCGCCTTTTTCAAAGACCATACTGCTGGGTTGGAATGAATATATTGTGAATTGACCGCGCAAAGAAGAACGGTTTTGATTGCCATATCGCTTTCACCTTTCTGTATTATAGACGATTTATTGTAGCATATTTGTATGAGATTGACAAAAGCGGGAAAAATTAGATTGTATGATTTTTAATAAAAAGGAGTTTCGTTGTATTATGTTAAGATTTTCACCCCATCCCCGCAGCCGTCTGGCCCTGCTTCTGACGGCAGTGACTATGGCGGCTTTACTCACCGGATATATCGTCAGTTCCATTACGCTGCCGAAACCTGAAATTCACAATATGACCGCCGAAACGGAAACCCAAGACGTACTTTCCAAAAGAGGCTCCCGGGGAAGCGAAGTGCGTCAAATTCAAACCAAATTAAAGAATTGGGGATATTATACCGGCACCGTAGACGGCATTTACGGAAAACAAACGGAAGACGCCGTGCGAAAATTCCAGCGTTACAACAATCTGACGGTGGACGGCATCGCAGGGCCCAATACGTTAAACGCCATGGGCATCGTGTCTTCCTCGGGAAGCACCAGTGCTTCAAACAGCAATATCGAATTACTGGCCCGAGCTGTATACGGAGAAGCCAGAGGCGAACCCTATGCGGGACAAGTGGCGGTGGCCGCCGTCATACTGAACCGAGTGGAAGATTCCCGTTTTCCCAAAACGATTTCAGGCGTCGTCTATCAGTCCGGAGCCTTCGACGTGGTCGCAGACGGACAGATTAACCTGACACCCAATTCCACAGCCTATCAGGCGGCGCGAGACGCCTTAAACGGATGGGATCCCACCTACGGTTGCTTATACTATTACAATCCAAGGACGGCAACCAACGCCTGGATTCGCAGGTTGCCCATTTCCGTCACCATCGGCAGCCACGTATTCTGCAAAGGAAATTAAAAATTGGGCGTATAGATCATTTTTTGTCCATACGCCCAAAATTGTTTACTTATTCAAATCTGCGAACTGAATCCGCAGGAAAAACTTTATCGCCCTTTACAAAAGTTCCGTCTTCTTCCAAAGAAAGCCATACCGATTCTGTTTCCGGATCTTGCAAAAGGTACATTTCGGTAGCCGGTGTATTGCCTTCTGCGCAAATAAAACGTTTCTCACCGGTTTCTTCATGGACGCAAACATCCATTATAACAAGTGCGTGTCCGTTCACCAGGATATCTCCTGCCGCCAAACTGTCTGTCGCAGCGGAAGAAAGTTGTACTTTCAAAGAAGAAGCATTCGCGTACATCATTACATAAATCATGTAGGCGCGCAGGCTTGCCATAGAAGGTTCCTCCGGTTTCGCATCCTCCGGCGTGGTCCACACGAATTTATCCTTATTGGTAACTTCGTCTTTCACCAGGGACAAACGCTGACCGGTGAGCCAAGTAGAATAATCAAAGTGGAATACGGGGGTTATATAGAGATCAAAAGAAATCTCATCATAAGCCTCTTTTTCAAACAAATACTCGGCATACAGCCACATAATGGCATCCGGACTTTGCTGGTTCTTACTAATTAAGGCTTGATCCAGTACACCTACCGTAGGTGCCTCCCCATTCTCCGTGCCGTCTTGCAGCAGCGGTACCGATCCAAAGGCCTTCAACGGGTATTTTCGCAAAAAGTCACCAAAACTGCCGGAAGTTACAGAAACCCGTTTAAAACCTTCCGGCACACCAAACCGCTCCAACACGGTAAGACCCGTTTCCACAACCGGTTTCTGCGGTTCCGGAATGGGTGTCGGCGTTGCCGGTGCGGCAGACTGAGTAGCCTTCGGCGCTTTGGGATTGGATTTAAACCAACCGCCAAATACGATGCCCAGTACAACACAGGCAACCGCCACCACGGCGATGCTCACGATTAAAATAATTTTCTTGTTCCGTCTGCGTTTATTCGCGTAGTAAAACATAAGAAGAATCCTCCTTATTCTTGTGACTTATCCGCTTTGGGATTGTCAATCATATAACGTTTCAGTGTCGGATATACGTAAAACGTGTGCAGGTACGACATAAACGCCGGTCCCAACAACACGTACAAAAGCAAAGCTACAATCGAAGAATAAATGCCGCCAATGAGCAAAAGGGGTGCTGCGATGCAAGCCATCGTCAGTAACAAAATACCTAAATTCGGAAGCCAACGAATCATAGCAAAAATCAAGGCATTCTTGTATAATTGTTTCAAAGTCAGGCGGAAGGTAACGATCATCGGGTAAATATACAAGTTCATAGAGAAGAACAAGAAGAACGCAAATACCACCACAGCCACAACGATATACAAAAACCAATTCGGGAACAGTGCCGCCATTTTGGAATTCAGGCCGCTGCAGGACAAATAGAATGCAATGCCAATCATCATAATAAAGCCTACAAAAGCGTTGATCAGCATTACTTTCGTAGCAAGAGACCGGTTGCTTCGTGTCTTTCCGCGAAAATCCGTCCACAAGAACA
>JAGBGO010000046.1 GCA_017935905.1 Clostridia bacterium
AAAATTCGTAATTTAGTGTAAAATTAATTTGTGCCACAGCTTTACTTTCTCCTTTCGTGTTTTTGTCGTGATTAACATTTTAACAGAAAGTAGAGCTGTGTGCTCTTTTTTTGAATTTACACCATTATATAGACTTTATCCCATTTTGAGGATTTTAGACCCTTTTACAAGGACTTTTCTGGACACATAAACCGAGAAAAAGTCGATATGTGTCCAATACGTACCGGAGTTGACAATCTGCGCGACTTATGCCACAATATTTTACGCTATAGGTGAGGAAATCTCGGTGAAAATCCGTCGCAACCTCCATTACCGTAATTTGGGCTTAGACCCATTCAGTCGGAATGCTCACCATAAATCTATATCCGGGAAGGGGAGCGCGTTTATGCGTAATCGAATTATTATTTTCTTACTGGCGATTCTGCTGATTTGCCAAGGGGCGGTGCCCGCTATGGCAGAAGAATCCAACACAAAGGTCTTTGTGACCATTTCAGATGACCAAGGTGCGCTGGTTTTGGCACACAAAGAAGTCACAGTCACCGATCAAGACGGAGACGGAACGCTTACCATCCATGATGCACTGTACTGTGCCCACGAACAATATAAGCCCGGCGGCTATGGGGCGGAAAATACCCAGTGGGGATTAAGTTTAATGAAATTGTGGGGCGTTGAAACCGGCGGCAGCTGCGGGTACTATCTCAATAATCTTTTACCCGAAAACTTACGGGTGCCCGTCAAGAATGGCGACCGTGTCAAAGCGTATATCTATACCGATACCGCCACGTTTTCCGATACGTTTAGCTATTTTGACCGGGACGCCGTAGGGGGCAGAAAAGGAGATTCGGTGGAGTTGACTTTGTACGCCTCCGGTTTTGATCCTGTTACCTTTGCACCCACCACGTCTCGTGTTGCAGGCGCCCGCATTTTAATTGATGGCGTGGACAGCGGAATTGTGACGGATGAAACGGGATCTTGCACGGTGCCGATTACGAAAAATTGTATCCTTAGCGCCACTTCCGACACGATGACGTTGGTGCCGCCGGTGTGCCGCGTGACGTGCAGACAAACGGTTGTTTCCGACACAGATATGCAAGATATAGGCGGCATTAGCGAATGGTACGTTTTCTCTATGCAGGGAGAGGACGCCCTCTACGCCCAAGCGCTTGTAAAAGCCCTCCAAGAAGATACGATCACCAAGAATCCTGTGACCCGCCAGAAAATTGCCCTGGCGGGACTGTCGCTGCTCGATCCGGAAGAACATCCGGAATTTGCGGCGTATGTAGAAGACGTTATGACCAACACCATCGGGGAATTAGGGATTATGAGTTGGGTGTTCGGCCTGCATTTGCTGAATAACAAACCACGATCCAACTTCCGGACGGAAGACGTGATCGACAGGATTTTATCTATGCAGCAAGAAAACGGCAGTTGGGCAGTGGTAGGGAGTACACCGGACGTGGACGCGACCGCTATGGTGCTGTGTGCCCTGGCGCCCAACAAACACCAAGACGGCGTGAGGGCTGCAATTGACCGTGCTTTGTCTTTCTTAGAACAAGCCCAACAGCCGGACGGCAGTTTCCAAAATTACGGTGTATCCAATGCGGAGAGTTGTGCCCAGGTGGGCATGGCGCTGGTTTGCCTGAATGTGCCCCGAGATGACCTTCGTTTCATCAAAAACGAAAGAACCGTATGGGACGCTTTGGAAACATTTTACGCAGAGGACGGATACCGCCATACGTTGGACGGAGATGTAAACCCGATGGCCACCGCTCAAAGTGTATGTGCGGTGGAAGCGTACCGCACGGGAACGTCCCCTTTCTACGTAGTCTCCCGATATGCACAGACAAAAGCGGAACCCAAGTCCGGTTCCTACAAAATTCCGGTGACCGTCGTGCTCACGGCGCTGGCGGTCTGTATGCTTATTGTATTATATATAAGAAAGAAACGGGCGCTCCGCCATTTCCTTCCGGTGCTCCTTGTGTGGGTACTGGCATTGGTGCTGGTGTGGACGGTACAGATTCAAAGCCGCGGGGAATATGCGCAAGATATTTTACAGAAAGAAAAACCAATTGGGTCGGTGGTGCTTTCTGTGGAGGGAGAGCAAGAAGGTGCTTTCTCCATCGAGGCAGGAGACACGGTTTTGGAAGTGCTGCGTATGGCGGGGGTAAAATGGAATCTGCCCATGGTCATTACCACCACCGGCTATGTATCCGAAATTGACGGTTTGGCAGAATTTGACAAAGGGCCCCTGTCCGGATGGAAATATAAGGTGAATGGGGTATTTCCGTCGGTGGGCGCCGATGGCTATGAACTTTCTCCCGGGGATCGGGTAGAGTGGATTTACGTGACTTCCCCTTGACAAGCCCTCTCCAAATGCCTATAATCATAAGGCAAACTAAATACGGCGTTGATGGAGCAAAGTATTTTCCGAACGTGGCAGTACAGAGAGTCCCGAAGTAAGCTGAGAGCGGGGCGGCAAACACGGAAGAGAAGTTCTCTCCGGAGCTTCGGATTTGAACGGCGGACAGGTGTCCGGATCAGTAGAGTTCGACGGGTCTGACCGATATATCAGTGAGTGTTTATCGACACGAGGTTCGATAAGAATTTGGGTGGTACCGCGGAAATGTTTTTCGTCCCTGTTTTTTGCGTAAGATACGTAAGAAGCAGGGTTTTTTGTTACCGCCAAGACATAAGAAGGAGGAAGATTCATGGGAATGAAGGAAATGCTGGAAGACATCCGGTGCAAGTTTGAAGAGAAGGTCAGCGAAAGCCAAGAACTCTCTCAGTTGGAAGAATTGCGGGTAGCATTCTTAGGTAAGAAAGGTGAACTCACCGGCGTATTAAGAGGGATGGGTCAGTTAAGCGCAGAAGAGCGCCCCGTTGTAGGTCAGATGGCCAACGAAGTACGGGCTTTTATGGAAGGTAAATTAGCGGCACGGAAAGAGGAACTGGCGGCAAAAGCCTTAGATGAGAAACTGGCAAAGGAAGCCCTGGACGTAACTATGCCCGGCAAGACGAGAGCCAAGGGATCGCTTCATCCCATTAACCAGATCAGCGACGAAATGAAAGATCTGTTCATCGGTATGGGCTATGAAATCGCAGACGGTCCGGAAATCGAATACGATTACTACAACTTCGAAGCCTTGAATCTCCCGGAGGGACACCCGGCAAGAGATACCCAGGATACATTTTACATTACGGAGAAGATGCTGCTGCGTACCCAGACTTCCAGCGTGCAGATTCACGTAATGGAGAACAAGAAGCCCCCCATTCGTATTATCTGTCCCGGCAAAGTATACAGAGCGGACAATATGGACGCAACCCACTCGCCTATTTTCCACCAGATTGAAGGATTGGTTGTGGACAAAGGCGTTACCATGGGCGACCTTAAGGGTACTTTAGAAGTTTATGCCCGCCACATGTTTGGTCCCGAAACGAAGATTCGTTTGAGACCCCACCACTTCCCCTTTACGGAACCCAGTGCAGAAGTAGACGTTTCCTGCTGGGCTTGCGGCGGAAAAGGTTGCCGCGTATGTAAAGGCGAGGGCTGGATTGAGGTACTTGGCTGCGGTATGGTACACCCGGACGTTTTGAAACGTTGCGGCATCGATCCCAAAGAGTACAGCGGTTTTGCCTTCGGTATCGGTATCGAGCGTACAGCTATGGCACGCTTCGGCGTTACGGACCTTCGTCAGTTCTTTGAGGGCGACGCACGGTTCTTGAGCCAGTTCTGATTGCAGGGAAGGAGAGGAAGATAAATTATGAAAGCACCGGTAAAATGGTTATTAAGTTATACAGACGTTGTTGCAGACAGCAAGGAAGCCATTCATGAACTTGCTTCTGAAATGACTTTAAGCGGCACAAAAGTAGAAAGCGTAGATGCCCAAGGGGCTGAAATTGAGAAAGTTGTGGTAGGACGCTGCGAAGCCGTTCGTCCCCATGAGAATTCCGACCACCTGCAAATCTGTCAGATTGACGTAGGGGGAGAGGGTTTACTTCAAATTGTAACAGGCGCTCAAAACATTCGGGAAGGCGCATATATTCCCGTTGCATTGGACGGCGCCAAATTAGTAGGCGGTCACACCATTAAGAACGGCAAACTCCGCGGCGTGGATTCCTTTGGTATGATGTGTTCTTTCGAAGAAATCGGTTTAGATTACAGAGATTATCCCGGCGGCATTGAAGACGGTTTGATGATCATTCAAGACTTGGAAGATTTCAGAGACAAGAGCGAGTGGGAATTGCGCACGTTGATCGGCAAAGATATTATGACCGTACTGGGCGCAGATGAAACCGTCATTGACTTCGAAGTCACTTCCAACCGTGCAGACTGTTTCAGCATCTTAGGTCTTGCCCGTGAGGCGGCTGTTACCATGAAGCACCTGACAAAGAAAGGCGGCACTTTTACCTGTCCGACCCCCGTTGTAAAGGAAGAAGATCCGGCATCCGTTTCCGATTTCTTGAAAGTACGGGTAGAGGCACCGGATTTGTGTCCCCGGTATATGGCCCGCGTGGTACGGAACGTAAAGATCGCTCCTTCTCCTAAGTGGATGCGGGACCGTTTGCAGGCCTCCGGCGTTCGTTCTATTAACAATATTGTAGATATTACCAACTACGTGATGTTGGAATACGGACAACCCATGCACGCTTTCGATATTCGTACCATTCACAATGGAGAGATTATCGTTCGCCGGGCACAAGACGGGGAGAAACTGGTCACGCTGGACGAAGTGGAGCGCACCTTGGATTCCAGCATGCTGGTGATTGCAGATCCGGAAGGCGGCAATGCCGTTGCCGGTGTAATGGGCGGTTTAAATTCTGAAATTCGGGAAGATACCCCTGCCATCGTATTTGAGTCTGCAATCTTTGACGGCGTTACCGTTCGTCGGGGTGCCAAGAAGATCGGTCTTCGTACAGAATCTTCATCCCGCTTTGAAAAGGGTCTGGACGTTGTAACGTGTGCGAAGGCTTTGGAGCGCGCCGCTGAATTGGTTGAAGAATTAGGCGCAGGTACCGTATGCAAAGGCGTGATTGACTGCCTTGCCGGAGAGAAAACACCGCGCAAGGTTGAATGCAACGTAGATGCAATCAATCAGTTTATTGGCATTCATGCAAGTAAAGAGGAAATGGAAGCCATCTTGATCGATTTGGAATGTGAGCCCCATTTTACCGGCACCGACGGCGGCTACGTAATCCCGCCCTCTTTCCGGGACGACTTGATTTGCGACGCTGACATCGCCGAGGAAATTGCTCGCTTCGTAGGGTACAATAAGATTGAATCCAGTTTGCTGTCCGGCTGTTCTTCCACTTTGGGCAAGAGAAACCGCAACCAGCAGCTCTCTGACAAAGTACGAAACGTACTCACCGGCCTTGGCTACAACGAAATGGTTTCCTTCTCCTTCCAAAGCCCCTCTGTATTTGACAAGTTGGGCCTGGCAGCAGACGACGTGCTGAGAGACGCCGTTGTGATTTCCAATCCTTTGGGAGAGGATTTCTCCGTAATGCGTACCAGCATGCTGCCCACGGCTTTAGATAGCTTGGCTGTAAACTACGCCCGCCGGGTACCTCAAGCGGCTTTGTTTGAAATTTCCTACGTGTACCACAAGACGGAAAAATATCCGGAGGAGCTTCCGATTCATAAAGAACTTGTAACGTTGTGCCAGTACGGCATGGGCGGTTTCTTCGAGTTCAAGGGAGATATTGAAGCACTCCTTGCAAGTCTGCATATTACCGGTTTTACCACCGAGCCTTGTACGGATCTTGTCCCCATGCATCCGGGCCGCTGTGCCATCGCGATGGTCGGCGGCAAGCAGGCCGGTTTCTTCGGTCAGATTCATCCCCGTCTTGCAAAGACTTGGGATGTGCCGGAAGATACGTTTGTGGCTTGCTTGGAAACTTCCGTGCTTTATGAAGCGGCTGTGGATATTCCCAAGAATAAAGACGTGCCCAAGTTCCCGGCAGTTACCCGCGACTTAGCTATCGTTTTGGATAAGTCCGTACCGGCAGGTCACGTGGAGCAGATGATTCGGGAGCGTGGCGGAAAGATGTTAGAGTCTTGTGTGCTGTTCGACTGCTACGAAGGCGCTCAGGTAGAGGCAGGAAAGAAGAGCCTTGCATACTCCCTTGCGTTCCGTGCACCGGATCGCACTTTGACCGACGAGGACGTTTCCAAGTCTATGAAGAAGATTCTGAATGGCTTAGAGTTTAAGTTCTCGGCTACTTTGCGTGAATGATATGACGATTTATGATTTTTTGACCGTGAATAAGCCGGAAGGGTACAGTAGTTGCTGTGCCCTTCCGGATCATGCTTTATTGGGTGCGGCTGGGAACGATTGGGTTGCCGGCGCTTTTGAAGGTATGATGATGAGAAGTTTATACAGTATTCGGCGGCAAGCCATGATGAATTATCTGCTTGCTCGGAAAGTGCGTAGGCAAATTGTAAAGCCAAGTGAGGAGAATCGGGCGGCTATGCACAAAGCCTTAATCAAGGCTTCTGCTCTTCCTGTGGTGGACCCGTTGATTTCTTTTTTGACCGGTTTTCATTTGGATCGGGAAGCGGTTGCTGCGGAAGCTCGGCATTTGGCGACCGAGACGGAGCATCGTGAGTTGGTAAAGGTAGGCATCGCGTTATTAGGGTCTTTCGGTAAGATAGAAGATATTGACACAATTTTGCTCCCGCTGGGCCGCCACGAGGAGTTTACGTTCTACGTGGCACCGGCGGTAAAAGCTTTATTAGGCGATGACCGGAACCGTGTGTTGCTTCCTCTTGCAGACGAGGTGGACGGCTGGGGCCGTTTGGCGGTTTTGTATGAACTGAATTTTACCGATCTCGCCGTGAAAGATTATCTGCTCCGCTATGGTTGTCGCAACCGTCTCGGTTTGGAAGAAGCTGCCAATTTGTGTGCCACCAAAGGTGATTTGGCGGGGACGCTGGACGCGCTGGCGAAGGGAGAAACGCTGCCGGATCCGGAGTTGTACCGAGGCATTTGCGATATTTTTATGGGACTGCTCGCCTTCGACGGCGTTCACGACAGTATCAATGATTATAAGCACGGCCACCGGGCGCGGGTTTCCTTTGTGGTGCTGACTCAAAAGCATCGGGAACTTGCTTTGATGGATCCGCGGACGGAAGAAATTTTGAAGAAGATGCGGTAAGGCGTCGGCGGACAAATATTGGAGGTTTGCTGATCCCATTCTTTTTTGCGAAATTTTTAATTTGGAATGTGTATTTTTGAAAAATGCACATTCTTTTTTTACTTTTTTTTCGATATGGAATGAAAATCGTGCTTTTGGCGACTGAAAAACCATTCCGGATTTAAATTTTTTAAAATGGAATGGATTCTGTTGTGCGGGTATATCTCGATATCATCAAAAAAATTTTATCATCACCCAAAATTTTTATAATTTGACAGTCGCGCCTCGGGAAAACTACAATAAATGTAGATTATGCTCAGTAGGAGATGTTGTGCATGCACAGGGAAATCAAAGGTGTTTGCTGTATTCTTGTTTTTGTCTTGTTGCTATCCTTGTTTGGCTGCGGAAAGCCGTCCGAGGCGCCTGCAGGTAAGCCTGCAGAAACCGTATACCGTACTTGTATCGTTGTAGTTCCGGACAGCCCGAAAGAATATGAAACGAGCGCAGCGGAAGCAATTCGTACGTTCTTGGGTGCACAGTTTAAAGAAATCAAACAAGTTTCTCATAACCAATATCAAAAAGAAACACAAAGTTTAACGATTTTCATAGGCGGAGCCTTTGAAGGTACAGGCTACACCGCTGTTTATAAGGAAGATACCATTACCATTGCCGGTGCCGGTTCGGATTTAACGTACTTGGCAACCATGCGGGTTATTTACGAATATTTTACCCACAACCCGAAAGCCGTTACGGTGGAGAAGATTCAAAGCTTAAATATTCAAGAAGCCGGTGTGCCCAGAGAAACGTATATTCAGGACATTGGGCGGTTCACGCCTGTTTGGAAATATCAGTGGACGCCTCCGGCGCAAATGTTGGATTTTGAAGAAAAACAGCAGTCCTACACACTAAACGGGCGGATGATGTGTGTGGCCCACCGGGGTGGCATTCAATTTTATCCCGAGAATTCGATTGAATCCATTATCAGTTCCATTCAAATGGGTTGCGACATCATCGAAATTGACGTACAGCGTACCAAAGACGGTGTTTTGGTGTTGCTTCACGGTGATTTGGACGTGTGCACCGACTGGATTGAGAAAAAAGGAAAGAATGGTCTTCCCAGGAGCAGCAAAGTGGTGGGCTGGACGTATGAACAATTACAGCAGTTGAATCTGCGTTTTAACTATGGCGCATACACCTCGGAAACAGGCGAGATTACACCTTATAAAATTCCTACGTTGGAAGAAGTGATGACCGTATGCAAAGACCGTATTTACGTCAATATAGATAAGTTGGATTGCGTTCGGTACTGGGATGACGTTTACAGTGTGCTCAAGAAAACCAAAACGACCCAGAACTATCTGTTTGGCGGAAGTTTTAAAGAACAAAAGGTGGATTTGCGGTCCTATCGGGAACAAATGACCCAAGACGGGCTTCCGGTTTCTTCTAATTATTATGCAAGAAAACATTGCGGAAATTTAGAAGAAGATCTGGCGATTACGTCTCAAACTGATTTGGAAAAGTTCTTTAAGAAATACAATCAGGCGGGGAATAATTTCCTGACGGATCATCCCTTTGAATGTGTACAATGGGTCAGTAAACAATAACAGGTAAAGGATAGAACACTATGGAGAATGAACAAAACGTTTTATTGCTGGTAGCGGATCAACTACGGTACGACTGCGTGGGGGCTGCGGGTAAAATGCCGGTGCAAACCCCAAACATAGATGCTCTGGCTGCAGAAAGTACATTTTTTCAAAATGCCTACACGTCGATTCCGACTTGCTGTCCGGCACGCCAAAGTTTCTACGCGTGCAAACGCAGTGAGAGCTTTGGCTCGTATTGGAATTATGATATTACAATGCCCATTGGCGGACTGCCGGTGGAAGAATATTCCTTTCTGCGGGATTTTACCGCTGCGGGATACGAAACTGTCCACGTAGGTCGCTCTGAATTAAGTCCCGTGCAGGATTCTGTGGCTTACGGATATAAGCATCATCGGGATTCTTGGGCAGAATATAAGAAATTGGATACCGGATGTGCTTGTAAGGTTCAAGAAGGGCGGCAAGCCTGGGAAGGCTGGGTGGAAGACGGCGATCTTTCTAAAACGCCTACGGGCTATACCGCCGCTTGTGCCATAGAAGAATTACAGCAGATTGGGAGCCGGCAAGCACCATTCTTTATGACGGTTTGCTTTACCAGTCCCCATCCGCCGTATCGTCCCCATCGCAAATTTTATGAATCTTATTGTCAGGTAGAGAAGTGGGGCGGTTTTGACGATTCTCTTACAGACAAACCCTACGTGCAAAAGCAACAGATTTACAATTGGAATAACGAACAACGTTCCTGGGCGGACTGGGAACCGATTGTGCGGAAATATTACGGGCAAATTACGGAATTGGATTACCACATTGGCGCTATTGTGCAAAAGCTGAAAGAAATGGGTCTTTATGAAAACACCACCATTGTTGTGACGTCGGACCACGGGGATATGTGCGGCAATCATAAGATGTTTGATAAGCATTACGTACTCTATGA
Organism: Clostridia bacterium; assembly: GCA_017935905.1. Taxonomy (GTDB): domain Bacteria; phylum Bacillota; class Clostridia; order UBA1212; family UBA1255; genus RGIG9099. The sequence goes on from JAGBGO010000046.1 coordinate 9,670, forward strand.
AGACGTTACCCACGTGCCGTTGATTATAAAACCGGCAAAAGGGAGCTGTAACCATACTCCGGGGAAAACGGCAGAATATACCGTGCACAATATTGATTTAGGACCTACCCTTATGGAATTACATGGAATCGTACCTACAGGTACGGGACTTCACGGTATTAGTATGAAGCCCGTTCTGTCCGGCGGAAAGTCTTTGCGGAAAGAAGCCGTGTCTACTTTGAATGGGGCCCAATTTGGCTTATTCACACAGCGGTGTATCAAAACGGATCGCTGGAAGTAAGTCTGTAACACCACCGACACAGATGAACTGTATGATTTACAGGAGGATCCTTGGGAAATCACCAATCGAATCCACGATTCTGCCTGTCAAGAAACCGTAAGGCAACTTCGGGCCCGACTGCTGGAAATATTGTGTAAAGAAGGCGATCCGTTCTGTGTGGTGGGAAGAACCTGGGCGGCAAAAAAGCATTTGGAAGAGAACCGAAAGATGTGAAGGGGGATTTTAGTAAAATGGACATTCGATTCAAAACGTTATTAAGTGTGGTACAAACCAAGAATTATACCCATTCTGCACAGGAGCTGGCTTTAACCCAGCCTGCGGTCAGTCACCATATTAAACAATTGGAGAATGAATACGGTATTCGTATTTTTGAAAAGAACGGCAAGAATTTGCAGCTTACCCGTGCCGGTGCTTTGTTGGCAGAATATGCAGAGCAATCCCGGGTGCGGGAGAATTCTTTTACGTCCGCATTGCGAACGGTGATGGAAGAGCCCTCTCATTTTTCCATTGGCGTTACGGTAACGCTGGCGGAGTATATCCTGTCTAATTTGATGGCAACGTATTGTAAAAAGCATCCGGAAGTCACTTTGGATATTTCTTGCGATTCCAGAAAAACGCTGATTAAGAAACTGACCGATTATGAGCTGGACTGGGTATTGATCAATTATCCGGCGCCGGAAGGCTTTCCTACGTATCCTTTATGTACGGACAAGAGTCGTGTCGTAGTTTCTGCCAAGCATCCGTTAGCAAAAGCGTCTTCTGTAAATTTTGCCCGCTTGCGAGAGGAGAAAATGATTCTGTGTTACAAGGATAACTTTGCTATGCGGATTTTGGACGAAGAACTTCAAAAACACGCCCTTACGGCAGACGATTTGAACGTAGTGGTAGAGACCAACATTATGAAAATGATTAAGCAGTTGGTAGAGGGGAACGTGGGTATTTCCATTTTACAGGAAGCCGCTTGCCAAGCGGAAATTAACGAGGGGAAATTGGTGGCCTTACCTTTAGAAGGGCTCAATATGGACCGAAGCATTCACTTTATTTGTCGCCCCGGCTTTGCATATACAGGGCTCTTTGATGAACTGAAAACGATTTACGAAGATATAAATTCTTGTAATAGCAACAAAAGAAAAATGGAATTGGACATCGAAACTTGCGAAAGTTAAAATATTGTTCATAAAGGAGGCGCGACTTTGATCTCTGATTGGAAGAAATTATATATTAAAAATTATAATCCGGAATACTACGGTGAATTGTGCGCCGATGCTCTGGCGCATTTTCCCGTGGAAGTCGTTCTTGTGCCCGCAAAGTCTGGGCTCATAGAAAAAGGATATGAGATTGGCTGTGACGGCGATTCTTTGTGGGTTGAGGCAAGCAACGGTGAGATGCTTTATTTGGCTTTGACCTTTTTACAAAAGTGCCATCAAGCGTCTTACGCGTACCCGTTGGAGGGACTGGTCACGAAGTACGTTTTCCCGTCCAGAGCCGCATACGTAGAAGACTGCAGCGTGTTTACGCCGGTTTGGAAGCACGTATGGACTCCGCCTGCGCGGTTGTTGGATTATGAGGAGAAGAAAGCTTCCTTTCCCTTGTCCAATCGACCGATGTGTTGGGCACATCGAGGCGGCGGCCTCTATTATCCGGAGAATTCAATTGAGGCAATTATCAGCTCCATTTACATGGGCGCGGATATCATGGAGTTGGATTTTCGATACACCAAGGACAACAGAATTGTCTTGATGCATTGGGATACTTTGCATCAAAGCACCGATTGGGAATTTAAGAAAGGGAAGAACGGACTGCCTGAATCGGATTTTCTTTGTGATTGGACCTATGACCAATTGATGCAACTTCGGCTGAAAGCAGGACGTAAATTCAGAGCAGATGCGATTACGGAATACCAAATTCCTACGCTGGAAGAGGTCCTCAAGGTTTGCGACGGAAGAGCATTCTTTATTATGGATAAAATGAATCCCGCGGAAGAATGGCCACAGATTTATGAGTGTATTTGCAAAACCGGTTGCTATGAGGCTTTCGCATTTGCTTATAAAATGCCGGAAGAAATGGTTACGAAGCTTCGCCGTGAAATGATGGAGAAATTTGGGAAAACCGGGCCGTATTTTTACTGGCGGAAACATGCAGGCTCGCTGGAGCGTGAAGTAATCAGTGCCTCTGAGCGGCAACAAGTGTTCCGGGAATTTTCTGCAGGAAAAGATACCGCCATTATGACGAATTACGTACAGGACTTGATTGAATATATTGACCGGAACTTTTAAGGAGGGGTTTGGTTGTGAAAAACGCTTGGATTAGAAAACTTCAAATTGGTTTGGCCCTTGTTATGCTGTTTATGGTTGCGCTTCCGCTTCCGGGAAACGTCCTGGGCACGGATTCGGATTATGAAGTGGACTTGGGCAGCCTGCAAGGCGAGTCGGAGTTTGTTACGGTAAGAGACGGCTATCCCGAAGCCCTTTATCCGGAAGGGGCTTACGTTTTGCAATTTGCCGGCGGCTGCGGTTATATATCTCTGGGTAATCTGGATTTGTCTAAATACAGCGAAGTAGTTTTGAACGTAGGTTCCAGTGCTAGTGCGGTGTTTGGCAACTCTACCGGCAAGGCATTTCTTGCCCTTACCTCCAACGGCGCCGTTAAAACGGGCAACAAAAAAGACGGTGTTACCCCGGTAACCACGGCGAATATTTTAAGTCAGAAGAATTTAAGTGCACCGGCAGGCCGTTGGGCGTCCGGTGAACAAGTTGTGCGCATTCCGGTTAAGTCTACGTATTCGGGCCCTGTTTATTTGGCGTATGGTCCTATTATTCGTGATAATAACGGTTCGCCTACTTTAGACAGCATTGTTGTATCAAAGATTGTTTTCAAAAAGGCCGTGGCCCAAGAGAAACCGCCGGTGGAACAATGGAAAGATGTTGCCGGTATGACACAATATAGCTTGGTTGATTTTGAAGAAGTTGATCTGCCCGCAGTTGGCAGCAACTTGGGAGAATTTAACACGGATTGGGGATTGGAACGTGGGGAATATTTTTCCGCCTATAAAAAAGAGGATGGTACGATTGGCGGCAAAGTTGATGATACCAATTACTTTCAAGCGCAATTTTTAGAGCCCATGGGAAATCGGGCTTACGTATTTTCCTTTGATGCGCAATTGGGTTCTTCCCAGTTTTGCTTCTTTGTGCGCGGGACAGAACCGGTGGTACGGGAGAATCCGGCTTGGAAAGAAGCGCCCATTGGTTGGTATGAAAAGGATTGGTATAAGGAAAATGGTGGGGCCGCCCCCGGTGCGGTTTCTACGATGGGTGCCAGCGGAATTGCTTTAACAAAAGGAAACAGCGACAGCACCCTTGCTTTGGTCATTAAGACCTATGAAGAGGACGGCATTTTGATTGCGTCTCGTGTTGTAAACATTCCGGTGGATGCTGAAATTGCATTGGGCGAACACACGTACACGATTTACGATAACGGAGAAGGCCTCATTAAATACTATGTAGACGGTGCTTTGTTTGCAACAGTAGAATACAAAGAGCTCACTACGTACGAGGATGACTGGGACGATGATTATTATTCGTTCTATAAAAAGGTAACCGTGCGGGATGCCTATGGAGAAGTTTTGGGTGTTGTAGAGAATACACGACTTTCTGAAGAAGGCGTTATCGCGTTTGCTTTCCGTAAAATGGTCGGCACTACCAATTTGGTAGACCAGTTACAAATTTCTGTTGGTCCGGAGAAAGAGCAACCGTCCGCTATGCCGGACAGTACGGATGCGCCGGATTCGAAGACCACACCCCCTGTAATTTCCACACAAAGCCCTTCGGATGATCTGCACGAAGAAAACCCGGTTGCACCGGTTATTTGGCCTTGGATTCTTGCGGGTATTGTAATAATAGGCATTGCGATTGCCGTTGTCGTATTGGTGGTAAAGCGAAAAGCACGAAAACAATAAAATGGAGGCGGTAGAATGACGCATAGAAAACGATTTTTTATTCGTATTGTTTGCTGGATGTTAGCCATCGGATTTGCGGCGGCCCTTCCGGCGGTTGCCAATGATTCGGAGGAAAGTGACTCGCTTGCCTACCTTCTGGCGCAAATGTCGGTGTTATCTGCGTATGACTTTGAAACAGATACGGCGGGAACTGCTGTGGCGGATACAGATTTTGCCGCAGACTGGTCCATTTTACTGGCAGGGGGCGGAACGGCTGCGGTTGCGGAGGACACGGCGGGAAAATATGCAAAATTTGACAAATATTCTGCTGTTGAACTAAAAAATATGTACTTTGGTCCTTCTGAAAGTTATGCCGTTTCTTACCGAGGTAAGTTTGGCGAAAAGGGCCATAACTACTTGTTTGTTCGCGGCACACAGGTGTTGAAACGAAACGGGACGGTGATGAATTGGTACGAGTCGGATGGCTCCGGTGCCGGCTCCGGCGTGGGCGGCAGCGGTATTTATTTCCGCGTATACAATGACGACCAAATTCAGGTTTCTGTTAAAAGTTATGATGCCAATAAGGGTAAACACGTAGCGACCAACGAGGCATTGCTTTCCGTTTATCCGGAAGGAGAGGGTACGTTAACAGCGGATTTCCACACGTATACTTGTTATGATAATGGAAATGGAACAATTTGGTTTTATATTGATGGGGAGCATAAAGCAACGATTTTGTACAGTGGTGCTACAACGTATGCTGCCGACAACTACGAAACGGTAGCAACGGCTACCGCCAATCCCATTCACGCATCTTATTATAAAGATGTTGCGGTATTGAATGCTGCAGGCGAAACAAAATTGTCTGTCGAGAATGCCTTGGTTGCGGTAGAAGGCCGCGTGGCATTCGGTCATCGGAACGTGACGAATACGTACTACGATGAAATTAAAGTATATACAAAGGACTTGAAAATTGATTTATCCGGCACCAGCAAGTATGGCACCGGGAATCTTAGTCTGCTCACCGGCGATGAAAGCACAAAACGGTGTTTCGTGGGGATGGATACTTTTGCCTATTTTAGAAACAGTGGCGGAATGGCATTAAATCTCGGCACCATCGATTTGAGCAAGTATGATCGCGTTACCATTACGTGGTGGGATGCCGCTTGCGGCAATGCGCGCACGTTGGCGGCGGGCAATGTGAATTTTGCACTAACTACTACCGGCGCCTTGGACACCACGACCAACAAGCAGGTAGAGCAGGCCGGTGTTAACAAATTGGCATCTTGGTCTTTGTCGGCAGCAAAAAGCATCAGCGCCAAAGACGATTTTCGTTCTGCGGAAACGATTACGTTGCCCTTGAATTCTTCGTATAGTGGCAATTTGTATTTGGCGTATATGGGAACAACAAATGCCGTTGCTGTTTCCCAAATTACACTTCACGCAAAGGCGCCGGTTAAAGTGCCGGAAACTTCTTTGTGGAAAGACATTTCATATAGGGGAAATGTATTTTCCGGGTATTTTAAAGACGCAGCGTGCGCTATTCCCTATGATGCCGGCGATTCGGAGGATCCCGGTGCGGCATACGTTAAATTTGTGGATGCGAATGTTCTTTCGGTAAAAGCTCAGAAGTCAGATGGAACGGACGGCAAGAAAAATATTCGTTTTGTGACTACCGTAGATAGCCTGAATTATAAAAAGGTTGGTTTCGAGATTACGGTGGGCGGTAAGACGATTTTTAAAGAAACCACCAAAGTGTATGAAGCACTTCAAGCGGGTACGCAGCAAATTGAGCCTGGTGTTTTCAGTAGCCAGTCCTGCTATTTTGCAGCATATTCTTTGTGGGAAATTCCGGAGTCTGCCTTTGATACGGAAATTAAAGTTCGTGCTTATTGGGAAACCCCCAATGGTATTGTGGTATACGGGGCATACAAAACGGTGACCGTGAACGGTTTGGAATAAAAGGGGGTTATCCGATGAAAAAGATACAGTTTGAAGAGGCGACGTTGGAAATTGTTTTTTTTGAGAGTAAGGATGTTATAACCTTGTCTAATGGCTCGGATTCCGGAGACGGAAATTTTTGGGATTCGGAATTTGGCGGGTAATACGAAAAAGGAGGTTGTACAGATGAAAGATAAGAAACATATATTTCTGCGGATTGTATGTATTGTTATGGCGGTCAGTTTGACGGGTATTGTTTGGACTTTTGCAAACGGTTCCGGAGAACAGGAGACGCTTTCTCAAATTCTCAACCAAATGTCTGTGCTGTCTGCGTATGACTTTAATACAGATACGGCGGGAACGGCTATTGCGGACACGGATTTTGCCGATGATTGGTCCATCTTGCTGGCAGGGGGCGGAACGGCTGCGGTTGCGGAGGACACGGCGGGAAAATATGCAAAATTTGACAAATATTCTGCTGTTGAATTAAAGAATATGTACTTTGGTCCTTCTGAAAGTTATGCCGTTTCTTACCGAGGTAAGTTTGGCGAGAGAGGTCACAATTATTTATTTGTTCGCGGCACCCAGGTTTTGAAAAGAAACGGAACTGTAATGAACTGGTATGAATCTGACGGATCCGGCGCGGGATCCGGTGTAGGCGGAAGCGGTATTTATTTCCGTGTTTACAATGATGATCAAATTCAGGTTTCCGTGAAGAGTTATGATGCGGAGAAAGGCAAGCACGTTGCAACGAATGCCGTATTGCTCTCCGTTTATCCGGAAGGAGAAGGGACTTTAACGACAGCGTTCCACACGTATACTTGTTACGATGACGGAAATGGAACGATTGTATTTTATATTGACGGTGTTCAGAAGGCGACGATTACGTACAGCGGTATTACAACGTATACGGCTGACAATTATGAAACCGTTTCTGCCGATACTTCTAATCCCATTCACGCATCCTACTATAAAGACGTTGTGGTGAAGGATGCGGCAGGCGAAACAAAACTGTCTGTATCGAACGCTTTGGTTGCGGTTCAAGGCCGTGTGGCTTTTGGTCACCGGAACGTAACGAATACGTACTACGATGAAATTAAAGTATACGTGAAGGATTTAAAAATTGACTTATCCGGAACCAGTAAATACGGGAATGGCAATCTTGGCTTGTTGACCGGAAACGAAAGTAGCAAGCGATGCTTCCCGGAAAAGGATACTTTTGTTTACTTTAGAAACAGCGGCGGTATGGCATTAAATCTTGGTACAGTCGATTTAAGCAAATATGATCGTGTTTCCATTACGTGGTGGGATGCGGCGTATGGCAATGCCCGTACGTTAGCGGCCGGCAGTGTAAATTTTGCGATTACGTCAACCGGTGCATTGGATACCACGACCGATAAGCAGGTGGAACAGTCCGGCGTTAACAAGTTGGCTTTTTGGTCTTTGGCGACAGCAAAAAATATCAGTGCGAAAGAAGATTTCCGCTCGGCAGAGACAATCACTTTATCGTTGAACTCCACGTATAGTGGTCCGGTGTATTTGGCGTATATGGGAACGACCAATGCCGTTGCGGTTTCTCAAGTTACCTTCCATGAGAAAGCGGCAGAACCAACACCGTCTGCCACGCCTACGAACACGCCGTCTGCCGCGGCCACGGAAAGTCCTACGGAAAGTCCTACGGCTACACCGGAAAGCACACCGACGCAAGCACCTTCCGGAAACAATCCCGGTACAGGCGAGATAGGTTTGGGCCTTTGTGCGATGATTCTTTTGTTTACAGCGGGTGCCTTCATTGTACTGCAGTACAGAAAAACCCAAGATCAATAATTACAGATATGATTTAAAAATAATTTCATAGGGCAGTCGTCCCAATCAGGATGCCAAATATGACGCATCCTTCTGCATCCGCCGCTGCACAATCCTTTATAAGCACAACGCTGGCATTGGATTGGCAGCGGCGGAATCTCTTTTGCGAATCGAAGCATACCCTCTGCGTGCAACGTGTCTTCCAACGTGTCTGTGAAAACGGAACCGGTCCGATACTGCGGGAGCACGTAGAAATCACAAGGATACAGACTTCCGTCGGCTTCTACAATCAATTGCGGGCTACATTTTCCCGGGAAAATACACGTGTCCGTCGGATTTCCTTGGAGTGCCCTGAAAATGGCATAAAACTCTCGTACTTCAAAGGGAGGACGTCCGTTTTGGAAATCCTGCCGCCATAAATCGTAAAACTGTATCCAAAAAGGTGCCAATAAATCTCTTCGCGCACGGGTGCTTTCTTGATTGGTTTCATTCAGCGGCGGTAAACAGGGAATAAGCTGTACGTATTTGATTCCGCTTTTTTTGTAAAAGTTGTACAACTGTTTCGGGTGGGATAATACCTTCTTGGATAAAACGGTCAAAAAGTTTACTTCAATACCGACGTTTGTCATTTTTTTGTACGCCTGCATAACCAAATCAAAAGTACCGTTTCCTTTCGCGTCAACTCGGTTCGCGTCGTGTAAAATGCGATCTCCGTCTACCGAAAGACCGATTATGCAGTGATGCTCTTTGAACAGTTGTATAAAAGTATCACCGCTTTCGGACGTGCACAAACAAATCCCATTGGTTTGGAATAAATAGGTGGCGTCTAGGCCGGCTTCCTGAACGCGAGAAAAAATTTTTTTATAAAACTCAACGCCTGCCAGTAAAGGTTCACCGCCTTGAAAGGCAAAGGTCACGTGTCCGTCTTTTGCTAAGTTATCTGCAACTAATTTAATTAACGCGTCGACAGTGCCGGGTTGCATTACATTTTGGGTAACGGCACCGGCAGCGCCCAGATCTTTGTAAAAACAATAACGACACGCGAGCTGACATAATCCGGATGCGGGTTTAAGCAAGACAGTCAAGTGTTTCGTGTTCAAAAAAATACATCGCCTTTCTGGGGTTGTTGACATAATAAAATATTTTATAAAAACTGGAAATACCCCATTGACATCTTGACGGGGTATTGGTATAATAACATACTGCGTTGTAATCTCTTATGGTGGGAGTATGCCCTTTTGAGAGTGCTCGGAGAGGATACGAACCACTTTGTGAACTAAGCGCATTTTACCACAAGATGTGGTGGTTGGCAATAGGGAAACAACGATTTAACAAATCATATGAGGTGATCATCTATTATGGTACATGCGGTCAAGTATGGTCGGAATGAACGAATGAGTTACTCCAGAATTCAGGAAACACTGGAAATGCCCAATCTGATAGCAGTCCAGAAGGATTCTTACAAGAACTTCTTGGAAACGGGCCTCAAGGAAGTGTTCAAGGATATCTCTCCCATCACCGATTTTGCCGGCAACTTAATGCTGGAATTCGTGGATTATTACTTGGAGAAAGACACCACTTACACAATTGAAGAGTGCAAGGAACGGGACACAACTTATGCAGCGCCCCTTAAAGTGCGTGTGCGCGTCATTGACAAAGAAACCGGTTTGATGAAAGAGGACGTGCTCTACTTCGGAGATTTCCCCTTGATGACAGACAACGGTACTTTTGTTATGAACGGTGCAGAGCGTGTTATCGTCAGCCAATTGGTTCGTTCTCCCGGTGCTTATTACGAGAAGACGTTCGATAAAGCGAAAGGTAAGCACATTACCGCATCTACGTTAATCCCGAACCGTGGCGCATGGTTGGAGTATGAGATTGATTACAGCGACGTAATTAACGTTCGTATCGACCGGAACCGTAAGATGCCTGCTACGGTATTGTTCCGTGCTCTGGGCTACGGTGAAGACAATGACATCTTAGAGTTGTTCTCTGTTCGCAAGGACGAGCTGGCTCCTGAATTTGCAGAGGGTCAGGACGAACTCTTGATCATCGATGAGCGCCTGATCAATACGTTACAGAAAGACAGCGTAAAGGGTGAAGAGGAAGCTTTGATGGAAATTTACAGAAAGCTTCGTCCCGGTGAGCCTGCACTTGCAGACAACTCCCGTGCACTTTTCTACGGTATGTTCTTCGATGCGAAGCGCTATGACTTGGCTAAAGTCGGACGTTACAAGTTTAATAAGAAACTTTCTCTGTTCTCCCAGATTGACGGCAAGAAATTGGCAGGCGACGTAGTCGATCCTGCTACCGGAGAAGTTTTGGCGACTGCAGGCACGGTTGTTTCCAAGGAGTTGGCGATGGCGATCCAGGATGCCGGTATCAATTACGTTATCATTGATACCCCTTACCGTCCTGTTAAAGTAATCGGCAACAACACGGTAGATCTTTCCAAGTACGTTTCTTTCGACGTTGCTGAGCTGGGTATTACGGAGCGCGTATATTACCCTGTTCTTCGCGAGCTTTTGGAAGCTACTGAAGGTGACGAAGAAGCACTCAGAAGAGAAATTGAATTGAATATCAACAGCTTGATTCCCAAGCATTTAACCAAGGATGATATCGTTGCTTCCTTCAGCTATATTTTGAACCTGAACTATGAGTTGGGCAATACGGATGATATCGACCATTTGGGCAACCGCAGAATCCGCAGCGTTGGCGAGCTTTTGCAGAACCAGTTCCGCATCGGTCTTTCCAGAATGGAGAGAATCGTACGTGAGAGAATGGCGATGCAAGACCGTGACGTAATTACACCTCAAGCGTTGGTGAATACCCGTCCCGTAACGGCAGCGATCAAAGAGTTCTTCGGTTCCAGCCAGTTGTCTCAGTTCATGGATCAGACGAACCCCTTGGCAGAACTTGCAAACAAGAGAAGACTTTCTGCATTGGGCCCGGGCGGTTTGAACCGCGACCGTGCAACCTTTGAAGTGCGCGACGTTCACTATTCTCACTACGGCAGAATGTGTCCCATCGAGACGCCTGAAGGTCCCAACATCGGTTTGATCGGCTCTTTGAGCACCTATGCAAGAATTAACGAGTACGGCTTCATTGAAGCACCGTACAGAAAATATAACAAAGACAGTCACACGGTTACGGAGCAGATTGATTATCTGGCTGCAGACGAAGAAGACTTGTACATCGTTGCACAGGCCAACGAACCTTTGGATGAGGAAGGTCACTTCCTGAACAAGAAGGTTGTATGCCGTTTCCAAGATCAGTTCATCGAAGTTGAACCGGATCGCGTAGACTACATGGACGTATCTCCTAAGCAGGTTGTATCCGTTGCAGCCGCTATGATTCCGTTCTTGGAGAACGATGACGCCAGCCGTGCGTTGATGGGTTCTAACATGCAGCGTCAGGCAGTGCCGCTTCTTAAGACACAGTCGCCTATCGTTGCAACCGGTATCGAGTACAAGGCGGCTAAAGACTCCGGCGCGGTTGTGCTTGCAAAGCATGCAGGTCGCGTAAAGGACGTAACCGGTCGCTACATTACCATCGTTCGCGAAGACGGTACGGAAGACCGTTACAACTTGCTCAAGTTCCTTCGTTCCAACCAAGCGACTTGCATCAACCAACGTCCTGTTGTACGTTGTGATGAATGGGTAGAGGAAGGCGACGTTATTGCGGACGGTCCTTCCACGGATAAGGGTGAGATTGCCCTTGGCCGTAACACGTTGATCGGCTTTATGACTTGGGAAGGTTACAACTACGAGGACGCTGTATTGATCAGCGAGAAGTTGGTTAAGGAAGATGCGTACACTTCTATTCACATTGAGGAATATGAGTGTGAAGCCCGTGATACCAAGTTGGGACCTGAGGAAATTACCTGTGAAATTCCCCACGTAGGTGACGATGCGCTTAAGTACTTGGATGCCAACGGCGTTGTGATTGTAGGTACGGAAGTTCGCGCAGGCGATATCTTAGTTGGTAAAGTAACGCCGAAGGGTGAGACGGAACTCAGCGCAGAAGAGCGCTTGCTCCGCGCTATCTTCGGTGAGAAATCCAGAGACGTTCGCGATACCTCTCTTCGTGTTCCGCACGGTGAGTACGGCGTTGTCGTTGACGTGAAGGAATTTACCCGTGAGAATGACGACGAGTTGTCTCCCGGTGTTAACCGGATGGTTCGCGTCTATATCGCACAGAAGCGTAAGCTTTCCGTAGGTGACAAGATGGCAGGCCGTCACGGTAACAAGGGTGTTGTATCCCGCATTTTACCGGAAGAAGATATGCCTTTCCTTCCCGACGGTACTCCCCTTGAGATCGTACTCAACCCCTTGGGCGTACCTTCTCGTATGAATATCGGACAGGTATTGGAAGTGCACTTGGGTTACGCAGCGAAAGCTTTGGGC
>JAGBGO010000008.1 GCA_017935905.1 Clostridia bacterium
AGAGTATAGTACTCCCTTGTAAGAAAATTAACTGTCATTCTTATATGAATTTTGTTTGGCAACAGATATTATAGCATATTCGGTCTGAAAAATAAAGTATTTTTGATAAAGTTACGAAATTTGTTGATTATAAAGAAAAAAATACAGCATAGCCATCTTGACTATGCTGTATTTTCTGTTATCCCACTCGGTTTGCGTAAAACTTCGCTAACGACATTACGCTTTGGTGCTGTGGCGTTTTGTGTGTAATTCTCCTGTTTTGGGAGATTTTGAACAGCGCATGTACCGAATGGCTGATGTTTCTGAGCATTTGGAAGTGATGAATAAATGCAGTGTGGTTCCGGAGCACATACGCGAAGCAGTTCTGCTTCAAGCATTGCAGACGGCTTTTGTGCGGGATAAATTACATCGGGCAAGGTATACAAAAGGGGATATTCCGGATGACCTGTGCCGTAAAATGATTTTATTTATTGAAGATAATCTTTGTAATCATATCCATATCGGTATGCTTATGGAAGCGTTCCACTGTAGCGAGAGTTTTTTGTCCCACTATTTTAAGAAACACATGCACGTTAGTTTTTCAACCTATATTTACCGTGCAAAGATGGAACGGGCGAAGCAGTGGTTGGTAGAAGGAAACAAAACGATTTCAGAAATTGCTGATTTACTTAATTATTCGGACGTGCAGGCCTTCTCCCATGCCTTTCGGAGAATGACCGGAGAAACACCTACGAAATACAGGGAATTTCGGCGCGTAAAGCAAAATTAACGGTAATTTAACTTGACTTTTAATATGACGGGAATTAGAATTTTCATATTCTATTTGATGAGGTGAAACAATGAAAGAAAAACGCGTGATCCGCTTTCTTGCAGTATTTGTTCTTTTGTTTGTAGCAATCACCGCTACCGGCTATGGCGGGGTGGAGGCTACGGAAGAGAAGAATCCTACTTACGTTTATGCGGAAAGTTTGCTGAAACTGAAGCATACCCTTCGCTTTAACGAGGATGGCAAGTTTAGAATTGTAATTTTTGCGGACATCCAGGACACCTATCCTTTGAAAGAAGATACGGTTCGGTACATGAATCAAATTCTGGATCAAGAGAAACCGGATTTGGTATTGTTAGCAGGGGACAATCACTGCGGTAGTTTAGGCAATGAAAGCCAGTTAAAGACTTATTTAACCGCTATGTGCGAGCCGATGGAGTCTCGGAAGATTCCCTGGGCGCAGGTATACGGTAACCACGTAGAGGGCGGTTACAAGTTCAAAATGGGCGCTCCCGGCAAAGAAGAACAACAAAAGATTTTTGAATCATTTAAGTATAACGTTTCTAAAGCCGGAACCGTGTACGGCATGGGCAACTACGTACTTCCGATTCTTCGTTCGGACTCCGACAAAATCGGCTTTAACGTATTTGGATTGGATACACATAACTACTTAAATGAGAAGACCGGCACCCAACAAAATTTGTACGGGCAGAAGTTTGAAAATGCCGTGCTGGTAGAGAATCCTATTTATGGAACACTGTTTGATCCCGGCGGAAAGTATGAAACCATTCACGCCGATCAAATTCGTTGGTATTGGAAGTCCTCTTTGGCTTTAGAAGAATATAACGGCTCCAAAATTGCGGCCATGATGTTCTTCCATATTGCTCAGATCGAATGGGAATATATTACCAGAAACCCCGAACAAACCAATATGACCGGAAAAGATGTGGAAGGTATTTGGCCTTCTGAATTGAGTTCCGGACTGTTCCACGCTTGCTATGAGCGAGGAGACGTCAAGGGGATGTTTGTAGGGCATAATCATCAAAATGATTTTACCGGTACCTATATGGGTATTCAATTGGGCTTTACCCCCACCATTGGAAGTTTGGCTTATTTTTCTCCGGAAACAAGAGGTGCTCGGGTGGTTGAAGTGGATCAGGATGATGCCTTTAATTTCACAACCCGATTGGTTTACTGTAAAGATTTAGATGCGTAAGGAGGTGGCGAAGATGAAGAGAGTAATTTGTTTTATTACGTTATTAACGTTGTGCCTTAGCTTTGCCGCTTGCGGAAAGAAAAATCAAACCCCTGTTCCTGAACTGGAACCGGAAAATCTGGGCAGTTCTTCTTCTGAGGTGCTGGATACCAAGAAGCATTTATACTTCGATGAACAAGGTAATTTCAAAGTGATGATTTTTTCCGATCTGCGTGTTTCTAAGACCGTGGACGAGAAGATTGTAGACAATATGGAAGATCTCTTGGATCAGGAGAAACCGGACTTTGTTATTTTGGGCGGTGACGTGCACGACGGTACCATCTCCAACGAAACCGAATTGCGGGCTGTATTGGATGTTTTGAACGCGCCCTTGGAAGAACGGAAGATTCCTTGGTGCCATGCCTTCGGTGTCAATACGGAAGGAACGGAAGATGCCAAGACCGGCTACAGCCGCAAAGATCAAATGAAAGTATATACATCTTATCCGTATTGTTTGTCCAAAACCGCACCGGATTGGGTCTATGGTGTCAGCAACTTCGTGATTCCTGTTCGCTTAAATGATGGGGACACAGATCCCTCTAACGATAAGTCCGGTTTTAATATTTGGTGTTTGGATGCCAACGGCTATTTGAACGACTACAAACCCGGCTTTGAAGATGAAGTCCTTTTGAAGAATTTGATCAGCGGTAAGACCAATTTAGACTGTATTCACTACTCCCAAATGCTGTGGTATCAAGATACGTCCATTGCTTTTGAAGCATACAATGGAAGATTAGTTCCCGGGTTGATGTATTTCCAAGTGCCGGTCTATCAATTTGAAGTAATCAAGCGCAATCCGGAAAGTCAGAAATTCCAGGGCAACAATTCCAGCGGAGCAACCGTTATTTCTGCTTCGGAACGAGAATCCGGTATCTTCTATACTTGCTACGAGCGAGGCGACATTGAAGGTATATTCTGCGGTTACAATGCGGAAAATGACTTCCAGGGTCGGTACTTGAATATGACTTTGGCGTTTTGTTCCACAATCGGTAAGACGAAAGTGCCGGAAACTGCCGGCGCCCGTGTTGTATCCATTACACGAAATGGTCTTGGTATGGAAACGTCCATGGCCTACGTAAAATAAGTGCAAACGATATAAAAAGTATGCAAAACTCACAAATACGGTATGTAAATACCCTTTTTACGATGTTTTGCATACTTTATTTTTGATTTGACTTTTCTTGATAAAATGTATACAATAAATCCGTTTGATTATTTGTATCGGGGAGATGCACCAAATATGCAACAACAAACTATGGATATGAACGCTATTTTGCGGCAATTTAATATCACGTCCAAGATCGAAGCCTACGGCAACGGTCATATTAATAATACATATTGTACGGAAACACCCAAATATATTCTTCAGCGGATTAACACCGCTATTTTTAAGGATCCGAAAGCCTTAATGGAGAACATTCGAAACGTAACTACGTTTCTTCGCACCAAGATTGAAGCAGAGGGTGGCGATCCGGATCGTGAAACCCTTACGGTCATTCAAACCGCGGATGGGAAAGACTGTTATACCGCAGACGCGGACAGCGTATACCGTGTCTATAAGTTTATCGGCGACACAAAGACTATTGAGAACGACAAAACCTTGGCGGATTTGAAAGAAGCCGGCAAAGGCTTTGGCCGTTTTGCCCGTATGCTCGCGGATTTTCCGGTTGAAATTTTACACGATACCATTGCGGATTTCCATCATACACCGAAGCGGGTAGAGGCCCTCAAAAAAGCCATTCAAGAGGATCTTGCGGGAAGAGCGGCTTTGGTACAGCCGGAGATTGAATTTGCCCTTGCAGGGGAAGTCTTCTCGGACACTGTCATTCGAGGTATTGAGCAGGGTTTAATTCCACTTCGCGTTACCCACAACGATACCAAGATTAACAACATCTTGTTTGATGCCGAAGATGGCCGCGCGGTGAGCGTTATTGACTTAGACACCGTGATGCAGGGCAGTATGCTCTACGACTTTGGTGATGCCCTTCGTATGGGCGGTTCCACCGGAGCAGAAGATGAAACGGATCTTTCTTTGGTGCATTTTGACTGTGAAGCATTTCGCGCTTTCGCAGAAGGATATTTATCCGAAATGGGCGATACCCTTACACCGGAAGAACTTCGTTTGCTTCCTTTTTCCGTGAAACTGATGACTTATGAATGTGGCATTCGTTTCCTGACGGACTACTTAAACGGAGACACCTATTTCCGCATTCATCGGGAGCACCATAACTTGGATCGTGCCAGAAATCAATTTAAATTGGTTGCGGAACTTTCAGAAAAAGAAGCGGAGCTTTCCGCTATTGTGCAAGAAATTTGCAAACGATAAATTTTCCACGATTTTTATTTTACGCACCATGGCATACTAACGCCGTGGTGATTTTTTATGTTACGAAGATTTTTACAGTGGCTCAAATACAGAAAAGTCCGCCGGGGTAACAGCCCCGAAACGACGCCTGCTGACCTTACCGGTGACTTAAACCGGGAAAGGCAGGAATTTGAGCAAATATTAGGCAAAAATAACGATATTAAATTTCGCACTTTTACCGCCGGAAATCGCAAATTTCTGCTGTTGTTCGTAGACGGTATGGTCAATATGGAACTGCTGAATCGCTTTGTGATTGCCCCGATTCAACAAGCAGATTGCAACGCACTGGAAGGGGATCTTCCCCAGGTTGCCTCCCGGGTACTGGGTGTTTGTGACCTGAGCTTTGAAACATCGCGGCAGGCGGCAGCGTCTGTGGTCTTATACGGCGATGCGATGCTCTTTATGGAAGGCTGCTGCCAAGCGGCGGCGGTAGGTTGCAAGGGTTTTGAGCGTCGTGGCGTGGAACAACCGCAAAATGAAACGGTTGTGCGGGGGCCGAAAGAGAGTTTTACGGAAAATCTGCGTACCAATACCACGCTGCTGCGCAGAAAAATCCGAAGCGGCGATCTGACTTTTGAGACTTTAAGAAAGGCCGGCAGACGGGGACCCCTATTTGTCTGGTTTACATGAAAAATCTAACTACCCACCACTTATTGCAAGAGGTGCGCCGTCGTATTGACAAAATCAATATCGATATGATTTTAGAAACCGGTTACGTAGAGCAACTGATTGAAGACCACCCTATGTCTATATTTTCCACCTTGGGCTATACGGAGAAGCCGGACGTGGCGGCAGCCAAATTACTGGAGGGACGAGTATTGATTTTAGTGGACGGAACCCCTTTCGTGCTTACGGCACCTTATTTGCTCGCGGAAGCCTTTCAAAACCCGGAAGACTACTATGAAAAACCATTTTACGCCAGCCTAATTCGTTTTTTTCGCATATTCGCCTTCCTGGTCAGTATCTTTGCACCGGCTCTCTTTGTGGCCCTTACCACGTTCCACCAGGAACTGATTCCCACAGCCCTTTTATTTACCATGGCCTCTGCAAGGGAAGGGATTCCTTTTACCGCATTTTCCGAAACCATTGTGATGCTCATTACCTTTGAGGTTCTTCGGGAAGCCGGATTGCGCCTCCCCAGAGCCGTGGGACAAACCATTTCCATTGTAGGCGCCTTGGTTATGGGTGACGCGGCGGTGGCGGCCGGTTTGGTGGGCGCTCCTTTGGTGATTACGGTGGCTTTTACCGCCGTTTGCGCCTTTGTGGTGCCCGTACTCAATACCCAGCAAACCATCTTGCGATGGCTGTTCTTACTAGCGGCCAGCGTAGCCGGAGGACTTGGCATTGCCCTTGGCGCCATCGTATTGTGTATACACCTAATCTCCCTTCGCTCCTTTGATTTCCCTTATTTGTCACCTGTGGCGCCCCTTCGCAGCGACGATCTGAAAGACAGTGTCGTCCGCGCGCCTTTGTGGCTCCTTCGTAGAAGACCGGTTGGCATGGCGCCGGGAAATCCGGTGCGGGAAGATACGCCGGTTCCGGGAGAGGAGGCGGAAACGTGAAAGAGGCAGGGAAAAAGATTTTATTGCTGTTCATTTTGCTGACGCTTTCTGTGTCTCTTTCCGGTTGTATGCCGGAACATTCCAAAAGAGAACTGAATTCCATCGCCATCGTTATGGGATTGGGATTAGATAAAGTGACGAAAGAGAATCAAATTCCTTTTGAAAAAGGGGATTTGCACGTAACCGCCCAAGTGGTGCGCACCAGCAGTCTTTCCGGCGGCGGTTCCAAAAGCAGTGGCGGTGCTTCCAATTCTGCTGACGCTATGTACTGGAATTTGGAAATGGCGGGAGATGATATTTTTCCTATGCTCCGTGGCTCTGTGAAGCAATCTAACCGAAATTTGTATATCTCCCACAGCCAGGTGATTGTATTTGGGGAAGATCTGGCACGGGAAGGTTTGGCTCCCTTTATGGACTACTTCTTTCGGGAACGGGAAATGCGCTACAACGTGCTGCTGGCGGTGAGTGAGAAACCGGCAAAAGAACTGCTGCGCATAGCCCCCAGTTTGGAAACGCTTCCTGCCCAGGAAATCGCTAAACTCTTAAAGATTCAGGCCAAAAGTGCGGAAGCCCCCACGGTTTCTTTGTTTGATTTCGCCGTGGATATGAAAAGCGGACGAAAAGCGGCGGTGATTCCTTTAATTAATGGGAAACCCTCCGGGGAGGAAGAAGAAACGGTGTATGTAGATGGCTGCGCCGTATTTGATCGCTGGACAATGGTAGGAAAGTTAAATGCGACACAAACCCGTGGCTTTTTGTGGACGGCGGGGGACATTCAATCCACAGTGCTTACGGTACCGGTGGAAGATACCCGTTTTTCTCTTACGGTGACGGGTAAAAAGGGTAAAATGCACGTAGACTTTAACCCGGATGCGGGTTACGAAGGGATTTACGTTTCTTTTCAGGTGGCTGTTGATGCGGTCGTTGGGCATATTGACGGGATTTACGATCTTCACCAAAAAGACGGTTTGGAGAAAATTCAACAGCGCTGCGCAAGGGAGATTGCGGCGGAAATCTGCGATGCCATTGGAAAATCCCGAGAACTGGAAAGCGATATTTTCGGCGTCAGTGAATATTTATCCCGTCATGAACCAAAACTATGGAAGAAAATAGAAGGGGAGTGGGATGCGTATTTTTCCGGCATTACCTACGAAGTTTCTGTAAAAGCCAACGTAAGGCGTACCGGATCCCTGGTGGATCCGGTGTTGAAAGAAGGCGTTCAATATGACTAAGACGGTTACACCCCGCCAATTTGCAGCGTTGGTTGCCTGTTATATACAAGGGTCGCTGCTATCTATGATGTATTATTATCAGCGCTCCGGCCACGATGCCTGGCTTATGCTGATTTTAGGCGGCGCTTTATTTCTGCCGCTGATCTTCTTATACTGCAGAATGCTTAGCCTCTCCCGGTATCAAGGTCTACCGGGGATGCTGACCCACAGCTTTGGAAAAGCCGCGGGAAAAGTGGTACTGCTTGCGTATTTGGTGTATTTTATTTACCTGGCCGCCTTTAGTTTGCGCCAGTCTGCCCAGTTTATCAATATTGACATTTTGGTTGAAGTGCCCATTTGGATCCCTATTGTGCTTATGGCGCTGGTTTGTTGGTACGGAAGCAGCAAAGGCGTTTCTTTCTTTGCTTATACGGCGCCCATTTTATGCGTAGGTCTTTATATCTTGCTTCTCTTTCTGACGGCTTTCTTGTTCCCGCGCATCCAACCTCGTTTCTTATTTCCTGTTTTTGATCGCACGTGGGGAGACAGCATCATTCCCATTTTACTGCCATTTACCATGCCTTTTGGAGAACTGGTATGTATGACCGTCTTTATGGGGCGTGTTCGGATGCCGGAGAGGGTGGGGAAGTATCCTTTGTGGAAATCTTTCTTGACCGGTTTTATACTGGGATTCTTCTTCGTTTTGGTGGTGCTGTTGCGGGATATATTGGTGCTGGGACCTTTTGCCAGTATTCTTTCCTACCCTGCATACGAGGTGATTCGCTTTGCCAGCATCGGCAGTGTCATTACTCGGATTGAAAGTGTATTTAATCTGCCTTTCTTGTTCATTCTTTTCTTCCGGATTTCTATTCAACTGTGGTGCAGCATTGAATTGATGCGGGAAATTTTTCCAAAGGCGGCGGGTAAAAAGCTTTGTTTGATCACTACCTTGCTTGTGGCAACTTCTGCCTATATCTTTGCTTCCTCCAACGTGGCCTTGCTGAATAAGGCCATTACGTGGATTCCTTTGTTCTTCCTGATTCCTCAAGCGGGCATTCCTCTTTGTATGCTCATAGGTGTTATAGTACAATAGATAGGTAACAAATAAAAAGAGAAAAACAACTCAAATGTGATATGATGTTAAGTAACGACACAAAACACAAACACAAAGGAGTTGTTTTTCGTGATTAGTATAACATCAAAGGCGCGTTTTAGGC
>JAGBGO010000003.1 GCA_017935905.1 Clostridia bacterium
CGGTCCGGATGGCCCGCAGGCTCAGACTAGAGAGCACATCCTGCTTGCTCGTCAGGTAGGCGTTCCCTACATCGTAGTATTCATGAACAAGTGCGACCTTATTAAGCCCGGCGACGAAGAGCTTCTTGACCTTTCCGAAATGGAAATTAGAGAGCTTCTCAGCAAGTACGACTTCCCCGGTGACGATATTCCGATCATCAGAGGTTCTGCTGCTGTTGCTCTTCAGAGCGAAGCTACGGATGCTGACGCTCCTGAGTACGCTTGCATTAGAGAGTTGATGGATGCTGTTGACTCTTATATCCCGACTCCTGAGAGACCGATAGACATGCCTTTCTTGCTTCCTGTTGAGGACGTATTCACCATCACTGGTCGTGGTACTGTTGCAACCGGTCGTCTTGAAAGAGGTACTGTTAAACTCAACGATCCTGCTGAAATCGTAGGTCTTTCTACTGAGAAGAAATCCACCGTTATTACCGGTATCGAGATGTTCCGTAAGCAGATGGACAGCGCTGAAGCTGGTGACAACGTAGGTCTTCTTTTGAGAGGTATTCAGAGATCTGAAATCGAAAGAGGTCAGGTTCTTGTAAAGCCCGGCTCCATTCAGCCTCACACACACTTCAAAGGTCAGGTTTACGTATTGACCGCTAACGAAGGTGGCCGTCATAAGCCTTTCTTCAGCAACTACAGACCTCAGTTCTACTTCCGTACAACTGACGTTACCGGCGTTATCACCCTTCCTGAGGGAACAGAAATGGTTATGCCCGGCGACCACATCGAGATGGAAGTTCAATTGATCACTCCTATCGCTATGGAGGAAGGTTTGAAGTTCGCTATCCGTGAGGGTGGTAGAACCGTAGGTGCTGGTGCCGTTTCCAAGATTATTGAATAATCTAAAGAAACAGGAATAGCAACCTAAATTATTGCTTAACAAAAACCGACTCGGAATATCCGGGTCGGTTTTTTGCATATATGAAGACAGACTGTTCAAAATGTTGTCATATCTGTTTTTCTATGGTACAATACAAACAAATAGAGGTTGAAAAATCAAAACGTATGTTTGATAAGGAGGGTTCGTGATGAAAAAATTCCGTACTGCTATTTGTTTGTTCCTATGTATTGCCGTGGTCATCCCTTGTGTTGGATGTTTTCGCGATAAAGCTCCCTTTGTACCTACCAGTGCAGAAATGCTGTGGAAGAAAATCGATCAAACCATGAACGCATTGGATAGTTATGAAGCAAGCGGTACGCTGGAGGTCGTGTTCTACAACCAAGGCGTTCGGTTTGATGCAGCCGGCGAAGTTCATATAGTGCAGGCGTTTTATGAGGAACAACCCTATGAATATACACAAACCACAACAAATCTGCGGTGCGATGAATATTCATATCGGGAAAACCAGAAACAGATTCAGGCGTACTACAAAGGCAAAGCCTATTTTTTGGATCAAAGAGACGATAAGTCGAGAAGGATTTGTTCGAAAGTTCCCTATGAAGATTTCTTAAAGATGACTTCCGGGGATGCTATGACTGCCGACGTTGATTTGATGGCGTGTACGGACAAAGCGTTTAACCAAGAAACGGACGGCACCTGGTCTTTGAAACTTTCCGGTTATACAAAAAAAACGCTGGATGTTTTTTTGGAAACAGTCGGTATGGATTCTTTGGTGATGAGCGAAGATGTTCAAGACATGGAAATTACAATTACTGCCGATGCCTTGTTCCGTGTACAAAAATTGGAGTATGCGTTGGTTTTTTCAAAAAAAGCAACAGCCGGAACGATGCTGAAAATGAATTATATGATTTCTAAATATAACGAGGCCGCCATCAATTCGGCAGAAATCAAAACACAACAATATACAGAAGTGGAACATATTCAAGTGATGTTCGACGTAGAAGATCAGTTGGAGCAAATTTTAGAGAAGAAATCCGGTAAGATCAATCTGGATGTTGAACAAACATTGACCCGGGGAGAAAAATCGCAAGATATTCACGAAAAATATCAAATTGCCTACGGTCAGAAGAACGGTAGTTTGTTCTATAACATTGAAGCTGATTCCAACAACGCAAAGATGACTGTTTCCTACGAAAACGGCGTACAGACCACTTCTGCCGGTGGGAAGAAAGAAACAAGCTCCCTGTCGGATAATGAGGCGGAAACCGTTTTGGAATCGCTTGCGAATTATGTATGCTATCAGGAATCTGCGGTGTCCAACATTCAAAAAGTGAAGGACAATGAATACCGTTTGACCATGTCCTATTGTGCGATCCCCGGTATTGAGGAACTGTTTACGTCCAATGCAGGATTCTTTAATACGGCGAATCAGACCATTACGGTTCGATTTGAAAATGGAAAGTTGACTCGTATGGAAACGGATGCGGAGGCCAACGGATCCATCGGAAATCTGTGGACTGTCTTGAAAGTACATGCGCAGATTGTATACAAAGACGGAGGCGGAGAAGTGGTTTGACAAAAAGAAACCTTCGTTTCAGACATTCGAAAACTGGAAACGGGAAAATATGAGCTTACACTGGCGAATTGTAAGATTCCGGGGATTGAATCAACTTATACAAGTAATTCGGGGCGTCTCCGCTCCATTAAGCAGGTTATTCTTGTAACGTTCCAAGACGGCAAACTGGTAAAAATGGAATCCAATACCGAAGCAAACGGCACGGTGGGCAACCAAACGATTACCATTGTGGTGAAATCGGTAGCGGAGTATCAAGCGGTGAAAAACAAACAGGTATAATCTTGTACCGAGCGTCTTGAAATTAGGTAAAGGGAAGGTGGAAATAGCGTTGCTTTTCCACCTTCTTTTGTGGTACAATAATCTATGTATGTACATAGTATATACGTAAGAAAGATGGGAGGCGATGAAATGGGATTGATCAAGGACGCAAAGTCTATTGCAAGACGCGATCCTGCGGCACGAAATGCATTTGAAGTATTTTGTCTGTATCCCGGTTTTCATGCGCTGATCTATCATAAGATATCCAATGCTTTTTACCGGGCGCACTTGTATTTCCTGGCTCGCTGGGTTTCCCAACTTGCCTCCAGACGCACCGGTGTGGAAATTCACCCCGCTGCTACCATCGGCGAGGGATTGTTCATTGACCACGGTAAAGGCATCGTGATTGGTGAGACTGCGGTGATCGGAAATAACTGTACCATTTACCACCAGGTAACCCTGGGCGGTACCGGTAAAGTAAAGCACTGCAAGCGGCACCCAACCGTAGGGGACAACGTTTTAATCGGCGCAGGAGCGAAAGTGCTGGGACCGGTGACCATTGGAAATAACGCCATGATCGGAGCCGGGTCGATTGTATTAGACGACGTGCCGGCGGGCGCCACGGTAACCGGTGTAAAGGCTAAGGTTATTAAGATTGACGGCGCACGGGTGATTCCGTCGGTGGAACTCAACCAGAGAATCGAAGACGATCCTTTCACCAAGGAATTGGCAGGATTGAGAGAAGAAATAGAGCGGCTTAAAGCACAGCTAACGCACAAAGGAGACGAGTAAACATGAAGGTTTATAACACACTTTCCAGAAGCAAAGAGGAATTTAGACCCGTAGACGGCAAGGAAGTAAAGATTTACTCCTGTGGCCCTACGGTATATAACTACGCCCATATCGGAAACCTTCGTACGTACATTTTTATGGACTCTCTTCGAAGAGTTCTGAAACACGAAGGTTATACCTTAAAGCACGTTATGAATATAACGGACGTAGGCCACCTGACTTCCGACGGAGACAGCGGCGAGGATAAGATGGCGAAAGCTGCAGCCAAGGCGCAGAAATCTCCCTATGAGATTGCGGCATTTTACACCACCGCGTTCTTTAAGGATTTGGATCGGCTGAACATTGATCGCCCGGAGATCATTGCCAAAGCGACCGAGCATATCGACGGTATGATTGAATACGTAGAGGCACTTTGCGAGAAGGGATACGGCTACGAAACCAGCGACGGTATTTACTATGATATCGGTAAATTCCCCGGTTACGGCAAACTTTCCCGCGCTAAGTTAGACGAGCAGTTGGCAGGCGGCAGCGAACGTGTAGGGATCAATGAGGAGAAGCGTCATCCCGCAGACTTTGCGATCTGGAAGAAAGCGCCGAAAGAACATATTATGCAGTGGCCCAGCCCTTGGGGTATGGGTTATCCCGGCTGGCACATTGAGTGCTCTCAGATGTCCAGACAGTATTTAGGCGACCTTTTGGATATTCATACCGGCGGTGTTGACCATATTCCGATCCACCATGAGAATGAAATTGCCCAGTCTGAAGCTCTTGTAGGAAAGAAGACGGTGAATTATTGGATGCACGCAGAGTTCTTGCTTGTAGACAATGGTAAGATGTCCAAGAGTTTAGGCAATACGTATACCATTGATACGTTGATTGAGAGAGGCTTTAGTCCGCTTGCGTACCGTTATTTCTGCTTGAACGGTCATTACAGAAACAAGTTAAACTTTACTTGGGAAGGCCTTTCCGGCGCCCAGACGTCCTTGAACCGTTTGTATGAAACGCTGCTTGCGCACAAGAATGCGGCAGACGTAAAGATTACGGAAACCGTGCAAGGTGACGGCCGTTATGCGGATATGAACGTAATGGACGCTTGGAAGCAAGAGTATGAATACGCCCTTTCCGACGATTTGAATATTCCTCTTGCACTGAGCGTTATTTGGAAAGCCCTTCGCTATCCTACTAAGAGCAAGAAGATTTATGAATTTGTATTGGCGGCAGACGACATTTTAGGCCTCGATATGGAAGCCGGCGTGGAAGCGGCAGCAAAGGCTGCACAGGCACCTATGAATGCGGACGTTCCCGAAGAAATTCAAAAACTGGCAGACGACCGATTGGCTGCCAAGAAGGCGAAAGATTATGCCAAGGCTGACCAAATTCGCGATCAGATTAAGGCGATGGGATACGTTTTAATCGATACCAAAGACGGGACCAAGATTGAGAAAGTGTAAAGGTGGAATTGCATGCATTTTCCCCAACAGTGTTATGAAGCGTGGAGCGATGAAGAACTGGCGGTGGCGTCCCAAAAAGGGGATGCTTCCGCTTGTGAAGTTTTATTGGACCGCTACAAAGGCACCGTTCGGGAAATTGCCAGAGCCTATTTTCTGATTGGTGCAGATGGTGACGACGTGATCCAAGAGGGGATGATTGGCCTTTACAAGGCGGTTTTGGGCTATGATGCAGAACGGGACGCCTCTTTCGGTACGTTTGCGTCTCTGTGTATCCGACGGCAGATTGTTTCGGCGGTTCGTTCCGCCTCTCGATTAAAGAATGCGCCCCTAAACGACTACGTCTCTATCTTTGATGAGGCCGGTGAGGACGGGACGCTGGCAGGGCAGGTGCGGACGGTATCAGATCCGGCGGAAGATTTTATTCGACAGGAATCGGAGACGCTGATGCGGGAAAAACTCAACCGGTTGCTCAGTCCTTTTGAGTGGCAGGTGTTAGGACTGTTCCTGGCGGGGAAATCCTATCGGGAAATTGGAGAAGCCGTGGGGAAAGACAGCAAAGCCGTGGACAATGCACTGTCTCGCATTCGACAGAAATTGATGAAAGAAAATCAAGCATAAGGGGGATGCCCGATGGACGGAATGGAAGAAAAGAAAGAGAAGAAAATCAGTAAGAAGAAAATCGGCATGATTTGCGGCGCTTGCACACTTGGTGTGGCAGTTCTTGTGGTTGGCGTGTTTCTTTTACTCCCCATTCTTTTTCCGGAATCCTCGGACGTGGGCGCCGCTCAGGCAAAAGTGTTGTACCAACTTGGCATTTTACCGGAATATGACGGTGTTTATCTGGCGAAAGAGACCAAGCCGGCCCGTGGCGAAGAAATTGTGCTTCGCTTCTTAGGAAGCGGGAACGAGACCCAAGCGGCGCTTTTCTATCGATATTTAGAGTTGGACCAAGCCCCGGATCTTGCTTTTCCGAAGGACCAAGAAACCCTTACGGAAACGGAATCCTACGATTTGTTGCTTCGTGCTTTAGGGTATGAGTCCACCCCGGAAACTGCTTTGGCAAAAGCGAAGGAAGTCGGGTTCGGCATTTTCCGTGAGGTTCGGGACAGCGGACAGGCTTTAACCAACGGCGATTTTGCACTGATTTTGTACGAGGCCCTGTTGGTGCGCCCGCCCAATGCGGCAAACTATCCCACGTACCGCATCCTGGGCAGTTTGAACAGTCATTTCAAAGAGGCACTTCTGGAAAATGGTTTATACGATGCCATTCCGGAAGAATATGCGCCCCTTTTCAACGCCGGGATTTACAAACCGGACTCTTTTGCCCGGCTTCCTGTAACCGGAAGCGCCAATCGGGTGGAATGGACTGCTACGTACTTGAACGTGGCCGGCACGTACGCCGCGGACTACGTGGCCAAATTGCTGGCAGACGGCTGGACGCGAGAGGGTACCTACGAAGTAGAAGGCGACCCCAAAGCCACCATTGAAGTGATCTACAAGCCCCTGTCTGCAGGCAGCTCCCAAGAATTGGGCTTGGTGGTCAAGCTGTATGAGAACGACACGGTAGAGTGGGCTTTATTTTTGAATTAAAGGAGCTTCTTTATGATTCGCGGCATCATTTTTGATATGGACGGCGTCTTACTGGACTCTGAACCGGCCACGGCGGTGATTTCCGTACGGGGGATGGCGGCGTTTGGTATCCAGGCAAAGCCGGAAGATTTTCGGGAATTTTGTGGTATGGGGGAGCAACGGTATTTCGGCGGTGTGGCGGAAAAATACGGCAAGCAATATACCCCGGAGATGGCCAAGCGGATTTATGAAATATATGCCCGGGAAGCCAAGCAAGAACTGATTTTATTTGACGGCGTGCCGGAAATTATTCGGACGCTTCACGCAAGAGGCTACAAAATCGCCATTGCCTCCGGTTCTCTGCCTATTAAAGTGAACACCAATATCGCAGCCGCAGGACTCCCCATAGAATGCTTTACTGCAATTGTAACCGCGGCAGACGTATCCAAGCAGAAGCCGGATCCGGAAATCTTTCTCACTGCAGCCGGCAAGCTGGGACTCTCCCCGGAGGAATGTATTGTCTGTGAAGATGCTGTGAGCGGTGTTACCGGCGCTATTGCCGGCGGAATGCAAGTGCTTGGCGTTACCACCACCTTTCCGGCAGAACGCCTTACGCAATTGGGGGCGCGTTGGACCTCCGATCATATCGGCAAATTATTAGAATTGCTTCCGGATCTTTCTTAAACTATTTAACTTTCCCGTAGACCATATAGCGGTCTGCAATCATCGCAATAAACTCTGCGTTGGTGGGTTTTCCCCGCTGGGCACTCACCGTGTACCCGAACATTTTGTCTAATATATCCGTGCGTCCGCGGATCCACGCCGTTTCAATGGCGGTGCGAATGGCTTTCTCTACGCTTGCCATACTCTTTCCGTATTTCTTTGCAATCTCCGGATAAACCCGTTTGGACAGCACACCGTCCGGGGAAGCGCCCATATCGATCACCAAATGAATAGCCTCCCGTAAATAAGTATAGCCGGAAAGACTGGCAGGGATCCCCATATCAATCAGTAGCGTAGTTAAGTCGCAATCAATGTCGTCACTTTCTGCTACGGTCAAACCGGGGATGACTATCCCGCTCCCGGAAAGATCCGGAAGGGCGGTTTCTTTTTGAATTTGCAGCAAATCCCGCACCCGCTCCAATACGGCGTAGGGCACCACCGGCTTTACCATGTAATAATCAATCCCGGCTTCTCTCAGTAAATATGTATTGGCATCGCTGATAATGGCGGAAAGAATGATAATAATGGGTAGGCGCTGTACCTTTCCTTGCGCCTTGGCATCCCGCAGCTTCCGCACAATACTGATGCCGTCAAAACCGGGGAGCATCAATTCCAGCAGCAGTACCGTAGGCTTGTCCGTAAGAACACGCTCTACGACGCTGCTTCCGTCCGACACCACGCCGCACAGGCGCAAATCTCCGGAGGCCCGGATGGTTTCAGACATCTTATGGGTAAAATCGCAAGACGCATCTGCCAATAAGATACGCGGTTCGTTCATACGGATTCACTCCTTTATCAAAATTGGCAGCGACGAAAACAGCGGTGCCCATCATCATACAAAAAATTTTTCAAAAAATCAAATATTTCCCGGGAAATAATTTCGCTGCTTTGCACATACTAACTTTCGGAGAGGAGGTTTTGTTATGAAACAGTCAAACCAATGCGGGCATCAGAAAATTGCCTGCGACGTAAGAAGTTGTATGCACAATCAGTGTATGGAATGCGGTACCGGGATAACGGAAGGTGTTTGTGCCTTGGCAGAAATCCATGTGGCCCCCAAGTGCGGTTGTCATACCCACCAGGCGGATGAAAGCGTATGTGCAAGTTATAAAGCAAGAAAGTAAAACGAATTCAAAAAGTCGCAGGAAATTATTTTCTTGCGGCTTTTACGTAATTTCGGGGAGATTTACCGTATTTATGTTTGAAAGATTTGGAAAAATGGCTTAAATCCGTGTAGCCAACGGTAAGGGCTGCTACGGTAGGGGAGATTTGGTGGCGTACCATTAACTCTGCCGCCTTCTCTAAACGAAGATGAATGAGATATTGTACCGGGGACACGCCCATTTGGCTACGGAAAATGGAGGAAAAGTAGCTTCGCACCAAATTCAGCCGTGCCGCAATGGCTTCAATAGATAAATCGCTCATATATTCTGTTTCCATAATTAAAATGGCTTTCTGCACGTAATTCACTTTCTCGGGTTCTCTGCGGTCTTCCAAGGCTGCGGAAACCAGTTTCCACAATTGGCCGATTAAAAAAGATCCTCTTCCTTGGGGCACCCTCCGTAAGGAAGGTGCCCCAAGGTGGCTCTTGTATCTAAACTGAATAATTGATTTAGTTGAACGGTGTAGCCATTGGCTATGCCGTTTTTGCTTTGCGTTCTGCCATATGATTTTGGAACGCTTCTTCCATTTCTTCGGGAGTGAGTTCTCGGAGTATGCCAACGCCGTTGTAGTAAATATCTATGATTTGAACTCTTTTGCCGTCAAGGTATCTCGGAGTGTGTACTACGATCTTATCAATAAATTCGTGTACCAACTCAGACGTTAGTTCCTTAATTTCGGTTATCCGCTTGACCTTATCAATAAACCTCTGTAAACTCTCGGTCTTGTCCGTTTCAGTTTCAAGATAGTTTACCATATCGGGAAGTGCAGTTTTTAGATCCCGCTGTTCTTCCTCATAGGATATTGACAAAGTGGCATAGCGTTCATCGGATATTTTACCGATAGCGTTATCTTCGTAGAGTTTCTGTATAAGACCGTCAATCTCTGCGATACG
>JAGBGO010000047.1 GCA_017935905.1 Clostridia bacterium
AAACAGGAGGTTTTATATTATGGCAAAAGAAATTAAGTTCGGTGAAGATTCCAGAAAGGCAATGGTTGCAGGTGTTGACCAGCTTGCCAATACCGTTAAGATTACGTTGGGACCGAAGGGCAGAAACGTAGTTTTGGATAAGAAATACGGCGCTCCGCTGATTACCAACGACGGTGTATCCATTGCAAAAGAAATCGAATTTGAAGACCGTTTTATGAATATGGGTGCTCAGCTTGTTAAAGAAGTTGCCACCAAGACTAATGACGTTGCCGGTGACGGTACGACCACCGCTACTTTGCTTGCACAGGCAATTATTCGGGAAGGCCTTAAGAATATTGCTGCCGGCGCAAATCCTATGATTTTGAAGCGCGGTATTGCTGCTGCTGTTGAAGCAACGGTTGCCAGCATTCGCGAGGATAGCCAGAAAGTTCGTGGCCGCGAAGACATCGCACGCGTTGCAGCCGTTTCTGCAAATGACGATCGCGTAGGTGAGATGATTGCAGATGCGATGGAGAAAGTAACCAACGACGGCGTTATTACTGTTGAAGAGTCCAAGACCATGGGCACCAACCTTGAAGTGGTTGAAGGTATGCAGTTTGACCGCGGTTATTTGTCCGCTTATATGGCAACGGACACAGATAAGATGGAAGCCATCTTGGATGATCCTTATATCTTAATTACGGATAAGAAGATTTCCAACATTCAGGAAATTCTTCCCGTATTGGAGCAGATCGTTCAGCAAGGCAAGAAACTTTTGATTATTGCTGAAGATGTTGAAGGCGAAGCATTAGCTACTTTGGTTGTAAACAAACTTCGCGGTACGTTTACTTGCGTCGCCGTAAAGGCTCCCGGATTTGGCGATAGAAGAAAAGAAATGCTTCGTGACATTGCTATTCTTACCGGCGGTGAAGTGATTACGGAAGAACTTGGCTTTGATCTGAAAGATACACAGATTATGCAGCTTGGTCGTGCAAGACAGGTTAAAGTTGCGAAAGAGAATACCATCATCGTTGACGGTGCAGGGGATAAGGAAGAAATCCAGAAGCGTGTTCAGGCAATCAAAGCACAGATTCTTGAAACTTCCTCTGACTTTGACCGCGAGAAACTTCAAGAGCGTCTTGCAAAGCTCGCAGGCGGCGTAGCCGTTATCCAAGTAGGTGCAGCCAGCGAGACTGAAATGAAAGAGAAGAAGCTTCGTATGGAAGATGCTTTGGCTGCTACCAAGGCTGCTGTTGAAGAGGGTATCGTTGCAGGTGGCGGTACGGCCTACATCGACGCAATTCCCAGAGTTGCAAAACTCTTGAAGACCACTTCCGGCGACGAGAAGACCGGTGTTCAGATTGTGTTGAAAGCTTTGGAAGAGCCTGTTAAGCAGATTGCAGTTAATGCAGGTTTAGAAGGCGCTGTTATCGTTGACAAGGTTAAGTCCTCTAAGCCCGGTATCGGTTACGACGTTCTTTCTGAGAAATGTGTGGATATGATCGCAGTTGGTATCGTAGATCCTGCAAAGGTTACGAGAAGTGCACTTCAAAATGCTGCTTCTGTATCCGCAACGCTCCTTACAACGGAAGCTGTTGTAGCGGATATTCCTGAGCCGGAGCCGGCAGCACCTGCAGGCGGCGGAATGGGCGGTATGTACTAAGATTGCTCCTTGATATAGTATGCAATGTAGCCGGGATTTCCAATCGGAGGTCCCGGTTATTCTTTACTTGACAAAATGCCGTGGTTTCTATATAATACACGGATAAATTAGAATACTGCGAGGAGTGAACTGCATTGGCTTTTATTTACGACGAACCTTCTTATACTTTTAGTGAATATCTTTTCTTGCCCGGTCTTACTACAAAGGATTGTACGCCGGCAAACGTTTCTTTGAAAACCCCTCTTGTACGTTTCAAAAAAGGGGAAGAATCTGAAATCAATTTGAATATTCCGTTGGTTTCCGCAATTATGCAAGCGGTTTCCGATGATAAGATGGCAATTGCTTTGGCTAAATGCGGCGGTCTTTCCTTTATTTACGTATCCCAAGGCATTGAAAGCCAGGCGGCAATGGTATCCCGCGTTAAGAAATATAAGTCCGGATTTGTAATTAGCGAATCTAACTTAACACCGGATCACACTTTAGCAGACGTGCTTCAACTCAAAGAAGCCAACGGTCACACCACCGTTGCCATTACACACGACGGTACGCCTCACGGTAAATTGCTGGGTATTGTTACAGGCCGTGATTACAGAGTCAGCCGTATGGAGACGACTACGAAAGTGCGGGAGTTTATGACGCCTTTCGAGAAGCTGATTTGCGGCGACGAGTCTATGACGTTAAAGACAGCCAACGACGTGATTTGGGATCATAAACTGAATGTACTTCCTATTATCGATGCACAACAAAACCTGAAATATTTCGTTTTCCGGAAAGACTACGATTCTCATAAGGAGAATCCTATGGAATTACTGGACAGCCAGAAACGTTATATGGTCGGTGCCGGCATTAACTCCCGTGACTTTAAGGAGCGTGTACCGGAACTGGTGAAGGCCGGTGTAGACGTAGTTTGTATTGACTCTTCCGAGGGTTATTCCGAATGGCAGAAGGATACGCTGGAGTGGATTCACCAAGAATATAACGGCAAAGTAAAGGTCGGTGCCGGCAACGTGGTGGACGGCGAGTCTTTTGAGTATCTTGCAAACGCAGGTGCTGACTTTATTAAGATCGGTATCGGTGGCGGTTCGATCTGTATCACTCGTGAACAGAAAGGTATCGGCCGCGGACAAGCTACTTCCGTTATTGAAGTATCCAAGGCAAGAGATGAATACTTGAAGAAAAACGGCATATATATTCCTCTGTGTTCCGATGGCGGTATCGTTCACGATTATCACATGACTTTGGCACTTGCAATGGGCGCAGACTTCTGTATGTTGGGTCGTTATTTTGCACGTTTTGACGAAAGTCCTACGCTGAAGTTAAATATTAACGGCAACTACGTGAAAGAATACTGGGGCGAAGGTTCCAACCGTGCAAGAAACTGGCAGCGTTACGATATGGGCGGCAGTGCGAAACTTTCTTTTGAGGAAGGCGTTGACTCTTACGTACCCTATGCCGGCAGTCTTCGGGACAATTTGGATATTACTTTGGGCAAGATTAAATCTACAATGTGTAACTGCGGCGTATTGAATATTCCGGATTTGCACAAGGAAGCAAGACTTACCCGAGTATCTTCTACTAGTATTGTTGAGGGTGGCGCACACGACGTTATCCTGAAGGATAAGAACTATATTAACGTGAAATAAGGGCACGAAATTGCCTTTATAATATTGAAAGGAAGGGTTATAATGGCCGAGAAAAAAGGGGAGAAACCAACACATTTGACAAAGGAAGGTCTTAAGCACTATCAAGAGAAGCTTGCTTACTTGAAAGGCGAGAAGACTATGGAGATTGCACGCAGAATAGAAATAGCCCGTGGATTTGGTGATCTTTCTGAGAACTCAGAATACGATGATGCGAAGCAAGAGCAGATGGAAAACGAGCAGGAGAAGAAACGTATTGAAGCAATCCTGAGCAACTACGTTCTGATCGATGATGAGAATTTGGATACGGATTGCGTACGTTTAGGGCAAGTCGTTGTTTTGTATGACTACGAATTTGAAGAAGACGTGGAGTATTACCTGGTAGGTTCCTCAGAAGCCGATCCGCTCAAGGGTATGATTTCCAATGAGTCACCGGTTGGTGAGGCGATTTTGGGCAAGAAGAAAGGGGAGGACGTGGACGTTCAAACCCCCGGTGGTGTTGTAAGATATCAAATTAAGGATATTAAGATTCCGCAAAAATAATTTTCCGTTTGGAGGAACAAAAGTTGAACAATACTGAAGAAATGGTATCTGCACAGGTACCCCAGCAAGAACAAGAGCAGGATATGAACGAACTCATGCAAGTGCGCCGTAATAAATTGGCAGACTTGAAGGAGAATGGAAAGAATCCTTTTGAAATTACAAAATTTGACGTTACGTTTACGTCTGACGAAATTTTTACCCGTTTCGATGAAATCGGTGAGCCGGAGCACGACCCTGAAACCGGTCTGCCTACCTCCAACCGTGAACCGGTTGAGGTTTCAATTGCCGGGCGCATGATGCTGAAACGCATTATGGGTAAAGCGAGCTTTGCCCACATTCAGGACAAAAAGGGACAAATTCAGATTTACGTACGTCGTGACGATGTAGGTACCGACGTGTATAGCGATTTCAAGACGATGGACATTGGTGATATCATCGGTGTAACGGGCACGGCTTTCAAAACGAAGACCGGGGAGATTACGGTAAAAGTCAAAACTTTGACCCTTCTTTCCAAGTCCTTGAGACCTTTGCCTGAAAAACGCCACGGTCTTAAAGATACGGAACTTCGTTACCGCCAGCGTTACGTGGATTTAATCGTAAATCCGGAGGTAAAGAGAAACTTTATTATTCGTTCTCAATTTATTAAGTTCATGCGTCAGTATTTGGACAATATGGACTATATTGAAGTTGAAACACCTGTTTTGAATACCATTGCAGGCGGAGCTTCAGCGCGTCCTTTTGTTACCCACCACAATACACTGGATATTGATATGTTTATGCGTATTGCAGCAGAACTTCCTTTGAAACGTTTGATCGATGGCGGTATGGACAGAGTAT
>JAGBGO010000048.1 GCA_017935905.1 Clostridia bacterium
AAAACGTTTCTCGGACTATATGCAAGAAATCATCTTGGATCCCTTGGGTATGACCCACACCACTTTCCGGGAAACACCGGAAGTGCACGAGCAGATTGCGGACCAATATTTGTTCCAAGACGGAAAAGTGGTGCCGTACAACAAACGGAACGATTTGGTTCCGTCGCCGAACTACGACAGCGGCGGTGCCGGTTTGATTTCCTGCGGCGCAGATTATATAAAGTTTGCCGATACGTTGGCTTGCGGTGGTATATCCAAAGACGGGTATCGACTTTTGAAACCGGAGACCATTTCTTTCATGGCCTCTGAACAACTGTCCGGCTTTGCAATGAACAACGACTATTCCGGCGTGGCGGGCGTAGGCTACGGCTATGGCATGGGCGTGCGGGTCAAAATCGCCGAAAACGGCGGCTTAAGTCCTTTGGGCGAATTTGGCTGGGACGGTGCTGCCGGTTGTTATTGTTTAATGGATCCTATCAATCACCTGTCCATTTTCTTTGGCATGCAGGTGCTGGGGTGGCCCCATTGTATCGGCACGGCCCACTATGAAATCCGGGATATTGTATATAAGAGGTTTGTATGAGCGTACTGACCATTGTAGTTTTCATCTTTGCCATCATCGGCGCTTTGGACTACGTGCTTGGCAACAAATTGGGCCTTGGCAAGGAGTTTGAGAAAGGATTTATGCTTCTTGGTGTAATGGCCCTTTCCATGATCGGTATGATCGTCATCGCCCCTTGGCTTGCAGAACTTGTGCGCCCTGCGCTGGATTTTGTAGCCGACAAGCTCCATTTGGACCCTTCCATCGTACCGGCCTCTTTGTTTGCTAACGATATGGGCGGCGCCCCTTTGGCGGTAGAGGTAGCACGGAATGCAGAAATTGGTAAATTTAATGCTTTGGTGGTGTCTTCCATGATGGGTTGCACCATCTCTTTTACCATTCCTTTTGCCCTTGGTATGGTGAAGAAAGAACAGCATCCGTCGCTGATTTACGGATTGCTGTGCGGCATTATCACCATTCCCGTGGGTTGCTTGGTGGCGGGCTTGATTTGCCGACTTCCCATCGTAGCGTTGCTGGTGGATTTGCTGCCCCTTGTGCTGCTGGCGGGAGTCATTTCCTTGGGCCTCTTGAAAGCACCCAATCTGTGTGTAAAAATCTTCAAGGTGTTCGGCTTCTTCATCACCGCGTTGATTATTACCGGTTTGATGCTGGGGATCTATGAATTTTTATCCGGCAAGAAGTTGATTGCAAGTTTAGCACCTTTGGAAGAAGGTGCCATGATCTGTGTTAATGCCAGTATCTTCTTGGCCGGAGCTTTTACGTTTATGAGCATTATTTCCCGTTTGCTCAGCCGCCCTTTGAAAGCGCTGGGACGCAAAGTGGGGATCAATGAAGATGCCGCTTTAGGTGTGCTTTCTTGCATTGTAACCAATGCCGCGTCTTTTGGTACTATGGAGAAAATGGACGAAAAGGGCAGCATGATCAACTCCGCTTTTGCGGTATCTGCAGCTTTTACGTTAGGGGGTCACATGGCTTTTACCATGGCCTTTGATCCTTCCTATATTGTGCCGGTGATTGTGGGGAAACTGGTGGCAGGTCTTTGCGCTTTGGTGGTGGCGTATTTTGTATATCCAAAAGTAGGGAAGGCGGGTAAAAAATCATGAGAATTGTAAACTGTACCGGTATTTTCCCGCCGGAAATGGATATTTTTGAGAAAATCGACCGTATGGTTAAAGCGGGATTTACTTGCTTAGACTATACGCTCCTGGATTTAGATCGACCTGCGGGGACGCATCCTCTTATGACAGATCAGTGGCGACCCTGGGTGCGGGAAGTGAAGGCTTATGCGGAGGATAAAGGTGTCCTCTTTACCCATGCCCACGGTGTTGGTTGGCCTGCCGCTCTTTATGCCAAGCAAGATTCCCATATTGGGTATCGGGCCATCGAAATTGCCGCAGAATTAGGGATTCAGTGGATTGCTATGCATCCTCAGGATTTGCAAGGAACGCAGACACCGGAGTATTATGATTACTACGTGGAACAAAACCGTATTTGGTTTACCCCTTATTTAGAGCGTTGCAAAGCCTTTGGCGTCGGCCTTGCTTTGGAGAATTTGCCCTGGGCCAATTCCAACCGGGCAAAGCCTTTAGCCGATTTGGTGGACGCCCTTGGCGGGGAGAACGTCGGTGTTTGCTGGGATACCGGCCACGCCCATATCAATCAACTGCCGCCTTCTGAAATGAAAGAGCTGGGACATCGCTTGGTAACGCTGCACGTTCATGACAACCACGGAGAATGGAACGATGAACATCAAATTCCTTATACCGGCTACGGCACGTATGATTGGGTAGACTTTATGAAAACGCTGCGGGAAATGGACTACAAAGGAGATTTTGTGTTGGAAGCCCATCACCAAATGCGGGAGACCACCGACGAAGCACTATGGAATCGTTATTTGGGTGAAATGATGACGGCCAGCAAGAAACTGCTGGCGCTGTAAGGAAACACGGTGAGGGTGAACGATGGGATATTTGTTTTTACTGATCGCTTTTTCCGGTCTGCTTGTGATCAATTTGCTTTAAGCTTTATTTCTTCGTTCTATTATGGACGTTTGTGGAAAGCAAGCGTACTTACGACACAATTAAGTGAATATAATCCCCAATATAAGCGCTTGCGGTTTTATCCGCAGGCGTTTATACTATGGGTAGATTTTGTCAAGAAAGCGTGATTTGCCCTTATGAAGAAACGAATTCATTTGATTTGTAACGCACATTTAGACCCTGTATGGCAATGGGAATGGGAAGAAGGCGCAGCGGAAGCCCTATCCACGTTTCGCGTGGCTGCCCGTTTATGCGAAGAATACGGGGATTTTGTTTTTAACCACAATGAGGCCATTCTCTATCAATGGGTAGAGGAATACGAGCCTGCTTTATTTGAGAAGATTCAGCAACTGGTGGCCGCCGGGAAGTGGCACATTATGGGCGGCACCTACTTGCAACCGGATTGCAATATGCCTTCGGGAGAGGGACAGATTCGGCAGATTTTGGCGGGGCGCCGGTATTTTATGGACAAGTTTGGCGTTCGCCCTACCACTTCCGTGAATTTTGATGCCTTTGGTCATTCCAGAGGGCAAGTCCAGATTTTGAAGAAGTGCGGATACGACAGCACCATTTTCGGCAGACCTTTTCCCTCTTTTGTGGAACTTCCCGGAGAGGAGTTTCGCTGGGTTGGCTACGATGGGTCTGAAATTATGGGTCGGCGGTTTGTGGGGTATAATTCTTTCTTGGGGAAGGCCACGGAGAAGATCCAAAAATACATTGATAAATGTTCGGAGGATGATTTCACTTTATGTCTGTGGGGCGTGGGAAACCATGGCGGCGGTCCTTCTAAGAAGGATTTAGAGGATATTGCCCGTCTGCAGAAAGAAATGGAAGCCCAAGGGGTGCAGGTGATTCATTCTACCTTGGAGAATTATTTTGCAGAATTGAAAGAAAGCGGCAAGGAACTGCCTGCGTATGAAGGGGAGTTAAACCCTTGGGGCGTGGGCTGCTACACCAGTATGATTCGGGTGAAGCAGAAGTACCGTCAATTTGAAAATATGCTTTTCTCTACTGAGAAGATGTGCGCGGCGGCTTCCTTAAACGGCGTCATGCCTTGGCCCAAGGCGGAAATTAACGAGGCGGTTCGGGATTTATTGACCGTGCAGTTTCACGACATTTTACCCGGGACCTCCGTACAGTCTGCGGAGGAAATGGGCCTTCGGGTGATGGACCACGGCATAGAAATATTGACCCGCGTCCGGACACGCGCCTTCTTTGCTTTGTCCGGTGGACAGAAGCCGGCCTCCGCCGATGCCATTCCCATGCTGATTTTTAACCCCAACCCCTATCCCGTGGAGGGGGATTTCGCCTGCGAAATGATGCTGTGGGACCAAAATCATAAAGGTACGTTTAATATGCCCCGTGTGCGGGATGAGTCCGGCGCGTTCTTGCCCACCCAGTGCGAGAAGGAAAATAGTTCCATTAAACTGGATTGGCGAAAGAAAGTTGTTTTCCACGGCACCTTGAAGCCCATGCAAATGAATCGGTTTGATTGCTACTACGATGAGTTGCCAACGAAACCGGTGCCTCAGGCGGACCGGGAAGATGCGGACGCTTTCTACTTAGAGAGTGATTGCGCGTCCTGTGTGGTGAGTAAGACCACGGGCGCATTGGTCAGTTACAAGGTTGGGGGAGTGGAACTGCTCTCCGGGGAATCCTGTGTGCTTCACGTGGTGGAAGATAATTGCGATCCTTGGGAAATGTCCCACGTTTCTTTTGAAAAGCGGATGGGCACGTTTACATTGATGTCTCCGGAAGACGGATCTGTTTATAGTGGCGTGCTGGCACCTATTCCTTCCGTTCGCTGCATTGAAAACGGCCCGGTACGCGTGGTAATCGAGGCGGTTTTGTCTTATGGGCATTCTCGGGCTGTGGTTCGTTATACCATGCCTCGAAAAGGCGCCGGTCTTGGAATTGACGTGCGGGTTTCTTGGGCGGAAATTCAGCGTATGCTGAAAATGGAGATTCGAGGGCGTATTCCCGGCGGCCGTTGTTTGGGTGAAGCGGAGTTTGGTTTGGAAGATTTACCGATAAATGGCCGAGAGAACGTTTCTCTTCGTTATCTTCGTCTGGAGAATGATACCTGTGGTTTGCTGCTTGCCAATAATGGAATTTACGGTTCGTCTTGCGAGGCTACCGCGGAAGGGTTAAATTTATATGCAACGCTCTTGCGATCGGCTGCGTATTGTGCCCACCCGGTGGGAACACCGGATATTATTGCACAAGACCGTTTTACGCCCCACATGGAGCAGGGAGAACGGCAGTATTCTTTCGTTTTACTGGGCGGCACACCTTCTGCGGTTGAGGCGTCTGCCTCTGTGGCTTCCGGGCTTTTGAACGACCCGCCTATGGCACTTTCTTTCTATCCGCCGTCTGACGGCACTCGGCCTACTTGTCCTGTGACGGTTTCCGGCCCTGTGGAATTGTCTTGTTTTAAAGTGGCGGAAGACGGAGAAGGGTATATCTTGCGCTTTTATAACCCGTCTGCTGTACCTGTCCGGTTCTGCGTGGATGCTCCGGCTTTTGGGGTTCGCACGGAACTGGAAATTGGCAAATTCTCTGCGGACACCTATCGAATTACACCCGGGTGCATGGCTGCGTGCGATATGACAGAAGGGCTGTAAGGTCGGTTTGGGCAGTAGCGCCCGTTTTTAGTGGTTATTGCCCAAGGATTGGGGGTAAAATGGTTTTTTGCTGTTCTATTGCCCAAAAACAGGCGGATTTGTATGGCAAAAGCCGCTTTGGGCACGACAAAACATGAAATTTTGGGCAGTAACTCACGAAATCTTATCCAATTGCCCAAAACCGAAAAATTCTTGGATTCTACATTCGATTGTGTGGATTGACAACGGATGATCTGCGGTTTCGCTTGTGGTAATCAATTGGATATTGGGATATATTTGGTGTTTGGAATAGAATTGCATTCTTTCGTAGGCCCGGTCGCGATAGACCGGGTCGTCCATTTTACCGAAATGTTCCCAATAAAACGTTTCGCCGGTTTGCGGGTGTCGAAGGGTAAAGTCGGGATAAATGGGACGCAAGCCTAAATGTAGAGCGCATTCATATCGAAAGGGAATTTGATGGCTGAAAAGAAGCGTGGCGATGAGCACCTCAGACTTTGAACGGACGCGGATGTTCCCGGGAGCTGTATGAATCTTATTCTCCGGGTGAAAAGGATTGGTTTCGTAAGAAGCGTTTGCCCACTGGGATAAATCTTTGGATAACCCCGCTTGGATGAGCAATTCTGTATAAGGTGTTTGCTCGGTGAGCAATTTTCTTGCATGGCCGGGATTGTCTTGATGTTTCTGCAGATATTGGTTGACTTCATCTAAGTCGTGTTGAAGGTCGCGCAGGAGCTCTGTCAAATATTTCTTGTCTGCCATAACGCAGGCAAACTCTCGCTGACTTTTTGGCAGATAAATGTTTTGACCGTCTTTACAAAGGTGCCACTTGGTGTAAGCCTGATTCTTGCTACAACAAAGTTCACCTTCCGGATATTCCGCAATCCGCCGCTTGAGCATAGCGATTTCTTCCATCAATTGATCTCTTAAAATGATCATCTTTTGATATAAGGTTTGTCCCTGGATAATTTCATGTTGTATCATATACATTCCCCTACATGATTACAACACAAAAGTCCGTAAAATGCAAATTTCCCGGGAAATATTTCCCGAAAAATTTTTATTAAGGCCGGTTTGGGCAGTAGCGCCTGTTTTTAGTGGTTATTGCCCAAGGATTGGGGGTAAAATGGTTTTTTGCTGTTCTATTGCCCAAAAACAGGCGGATTTGCATGGCAAAAACCGCTTTTGGCACGACAAAACATGAAATTTTGGGCAGTAACCGCAGAAAATCAGTCTAATTGCCCAATCCATAAAGCCTGCAGCGCCTCATATAACGTATCAAACGCAACGCTGGCAAGATGTGAAACTTGACACCTGGGATGACGGATACAAATGGAGAAATCTGCGTACTGAAACATAGGAACGTCATTTTCCCCGTCGCCGATGACTAAAAAATCTGCAGCAGAAGCCCCCAGTACCCGGGCAAGCGCCTGCAAACCGCTACCTTTATTGGTTCCTTTGGGCACAAAATCAATACAATCCACTTGGCGGTACAGATCTAAAGCAGTCAAAGAGGGTGCCAAGCGACTGATAATTTCATTCAAGATTTCAAACATCTCCGGATCTCGGGGAAAAGGTGTCAGCGCCACTTCGTTTGGTTGATACCAAAGCCGGGCTTCGTAAGGCGTCAGCGCTTCTCGCACCGTAGCCATTTGGGAGAGCACTTCGGGGCTCACGTTATTTTTAATATGAAGCATAGGCGGTAAATCAGAGCCTCCTTGGATCACCCCACCGGTTTCCCCGATTAAAATGGCATCGGGCAGCCCTAACTGTCTACATAAACCGCATAAATAATACACAGGCTTCCCGGAACATAACACAATTTGACGGCCTTGGGCCTGAAGCTGATGAAGCAACGCCACATTTTCCGCCAAAACCGGCTTGCCAACAGCCGCTAAGGTATCATCTAAATCTAAAACCAGGAAACGGTGCATCTCACAGCTCCTCCCGGAATTGTTTTCGGTACAAATCTGCATAAACACCATCTAACGCCAATAAATCTTCGTGACTGCCTTGCTCCAGAATCTGTCCCTCGCTGATTACAGCGATTTCGTCGGCGTTCTTAATGGTGGACAAACGGTGGGCCACCACTAAAGTCGTGCGACCTTCGCACAAACGGTCCAAAGACTGCTGAATCAAAAGTTCCGTCGTATTATCCAGCGCGGACGTGGCTTCGTCTAAAATCAAAATAGCGGGATTCTTCAAAAAAATACGGGCCATACACAACCGTTGTTTCTGTCCGCCGGACAGACGCACGCCTCGCTCGCCGATGACAGTGTCGTAGCCCTCGGGAAGGGAAATAATGTAATCGTGAATATTGGCAGACTTGGCGGCTTCAATCACTTCTTCTTCCGTAGCATCCAGACGTCCGTACAAAATATTATCCCGGATACTGGTATTAAACAGGAAAATATCCTGCTGCACAATTCCGATATTTCGTCGCAGGGAGGCTCGGGTCAGCGTGCGAATGGAACGGCCGTCCAGTAAAATGTCGCCTTCGCTCACTTCGTAGAAATGGGGAATTAAATGACAAATGGTCGTCTTACCGCCGCCGCTGGGACCTACCAAAGCATACTTGCAACCGGCTTTAATCTTTAAACTCACATCGTGCAACACGTCTTGCCCTTCATTGTAACTATAGGATACGTTCCGGAACTCAATGTCGCCGGAAAGAACCCCGGCATCTTCGGCGCCTTCCAAATCGGCTTCCGGCGCCAGATCCATCACTTCCGTGAAACGGTCAAAGCCTGCAAAACCATTCTGGAACATTTCCATAAAGCGAAGTAGCGTATTAATAGGATTCAAGAACAAATTTACGGAAACAATAAACGCGGAATAGTCGGCAAAATTGATCTTGCCTGCGTACATGAACATACCGCCGGCAATCAAAATCACTACGTTAAAAATATCTGTAATAAAAGATGTAGAAGAGTGGAAAATGGCCATTTGCCGGTAGGCGTTCTTGCTGGCGCTTTTGAAAGCCTCGTTCTGCACCTCGAACTTTTCTAACTCTTTGTCCTGATTGGTAAAAGCCTTGGTTACCCGCACCCCGGAAATACTGCTTTCTAACGAAGCATTAATGCCTGCCACCGCTTTCTTGCTCTCTTGGAAGGCCAGACGCATCTTCTTTCTGGTCACCAGCGAAACCGCAATCAGCAGGGGCACACAGGCTAAAATAATCAAAGCCAGACCCCAATGAATCGTCCATAAGTAAATAATGGATAAAATTACGGACAAAGAGGAGATAATCAGCGTCTCCGGACCGTGATGGGCCAGTTCCGCAATATCCATCAAATCGTTGGTAAGGCGGGACATAATCTTGCCCGTCTCGTGGTTGTCGTAGAAAGAGAAGGGGAGTGTCTGCAACTTTCCGAATAACTGGCTGCGCATTTCCGCTTGCATCCGGATGCCCATAATATGTCCGTAATATTGAATAAAATAATTCAGCAGCAAGCGAAGAAAATACAGTCCCAACATGAGTAGGCCCGCTGCCACAATCATGCGGTAGTTTCGGTTGGGAATCAAGTCGTTCAGCATCAGGCGGGTCAGGATCGGGTAAAATATGGCAAAAACTGACACCAATAAAGAAGCCAGCATATCCATGATGAAAAGCCGCTTATGAGGTTTGTAATATTGAATAAATCTTCTTAACATATATTTATTTCCCGTCCATTGAACTACGAATGGCTTCTAATGTCTCGTCGCTGATCACGTGCTCCATCTTGCAGGCATCTTCTGTGGCCACGTCTTTGGAAACGCCTAACTTGCACAGAAAATCCGTCAAAAGGGTGTGGCGCTCTAAAATCTTCTTAGCCACGGATAAACCCTGTTCCGTCAGTTGGATGTGGCTGTATCCGTCTACGGTGATGAACCCGCCCTTCTTCAAAAGCCCTACGGCCCGGCTGACACTGGGCTTGGAATAGCCCATATAATTGCTCACGTCAATGGAATGAACGTCGGGTTGTTTTTGAGATAATATGTAGATGGTTTCCAGATACATTTCACCGGACTCTTGCAAATTCATAAAAAGGGCTCCTTTGATAACGTCATACTTCTTAAAGGATAGCACGAAAAAGGTTTTTTTTCAAGGAAAGGTTGCTGGGTAAAATATTTGACGTTTGTCCTGAAAAATGATATAGTAAATGTGATTTTGGATTTTTACAGAAGGTGATAAGATGTCTACTGCAGAAGTTGTTGCAACCGGTTCGGTTTTGGTGTTTACACTGCTGATTTTGATCACAGTCGTTTTGTATATATTGCCCCTTTTCCTGAATGGTTTCCGCAAGAAAGAAAAATCTGTTTTGGAAGAACCTGCACAAACGGCAGAAATAAGCTCCGGTATCCCCGGGGAGATTATTGCGGCTATTATGGCGGCGATTGCTGCAGAAGAAGAGGCGTCGGGCGTTCCTTACGGAAATTTCCGCGTTGTGGCATTTAAGAAGATCAGGAGAAAATAAATATGAGTTTTTTGAACACGTTGAAAGATATTTTTATGGAGTCCGGATTTTATTCCATTTTTGCCGATTTTACCGGCGGCGGATGGAAAGTACTGGTTATGCTGGGCATTGCCTGTGTGCTGCTGTACTTGGCTATCGTAAAGAAATTTGAACCGTTACTGCTTTTGCCCATTGCCTTTGGTATGCTTCTTGCGAATCTTCCCGGTGCGGCCATGTATCATGAAGAGATTTTTGCCGGCGGTCATGTCAATTGGCCTATGTTTGCAGGATCGGATCCAAGTATTGTACCCGGATTATTGGATTATTTATATTTGGGCGTTAAATTAGGTATATATCCTTGCCTGATCTTCTTGGGTATCGGCTGTATGACAGACTTCGGCCCCTTGATTGCAAACCCTTCCAGTTTGCTTTTGGGTGCGGCAGCGCAGCTTGGTATTTTCCTGACGTACATCGGTGCGAAACTGTTGGGCTTTACGTCTGCAGAATCTGGAGCCATTGGTATTATCGGTGGTGCGGACGGACCTACGGCGATTCTGACTTCCAGCATTTTAGCTCCAC
Source organism: Clostridia bacterium (assembly GCA_017935905.1). Taxonomy (GTDB): domain Bacteria; phylum Bacillota; class Clostridia; order UBA1212; family UBA1255; genus RGIG9099. Next base: position 10,238 of record JAGBGO010000048.1, read on the forward strand.
ACTTATTAGGTGCTATCGCGGTGGCGGCGTACTCTTATATGGCTCTTGTGCCGGTAATCCAACCGCCTATTATGCGTTTGCTGACCACCAAGAAAGAACGATCCATTCGGATGACTCAACTTCGTACTGTCAGCAAGACGGAGAAAGTTGTATTTCCCATTGCCGTTACCTTGTTGGTTTCCTTATTACTTCCTTCAGCCGCTCCTTTGGTCGGTATGTTGATGTTAGGCAACCTTTTGAAAGAAAGCGGTGTCTGTGAGCGCTTGGTAAAGACCGCATCCGACAGTTTGATGAATATTGTGGTTATTTTCCTGGGCACCACTGTAGGTGCTACGGCCACGGCAGAGCGTTTCCTGACGTTCCAGACCCTGGGCATTATTATCTTAGGCGTAGTTGCCTTTAGCATGGGTACCGCCGGCGGTGTGCTGTTTGGTAAACTGATGTGCGTCATTACAAAAGGTAAGATCAATCCTTTGATCGGTGCAGCGGGCGTTTCTGCAGTGCCTATGGCTGCCCGTGTTGCTCAGAAAGTAGGGCAGGAAGAGAACTCGAACAACTATCTGCTGATGCACGCAATGGGTCCAAACGTAGCCGGCGTAATCGGCTCTGCTATCGCGGCAGGACTGCTGATCAGCATGTTGGGCTGAATGTAAACGGAAATTGGATTGTTTATGAATTTTGTTAACAAAATATGATATTTTCACGCAAGGCATTGAAAAATAAAATAAATATGCTATAATTGCAATGTTTTATGCTTAAATGTTTACTGCCAATATGCCCTTTTACAGTGGAAATCCGGCAGAGACGAAAAGGCAGAAACAGATTCTGTAAGAAAGGAACAGGCATTATGCATTTTCGTGTAACCAATCGGGAACAAGCTAAATTGCTCATTGATCGCCTTTGCGCATCGGTTTCGCAGGGGAAGGTAGATCGCAAAGTTGTTCGCCTTGTTTACATACAAAGATCGGCTTTCTCTACGTACCGTTTGAGAAAGACTTGTGTGGATTTCGGAAATATGCTGAAATCCAAGAGTAGTGCGTGGTTCCAATCTTGGTTCTCTTATTTGAAGCCTGCCGGTACCGGTGCGATTCCTTCTGTTGTGGTTTTTGCTTTGGCCGGTGTGATTGCTTTGTCTTTCTGTTCTTTAAGTGGTCAAAAGCGCCGTTTGGAAGCGGAGCGAAATCAGTTGACTGCAGAGAATGCGCAACTGAACACAGACGTAGAGAATCTTACGGAGACCGTAGATAAAGTAACTGCCGACAATGAAGCAACCAAAGAACAATTGAAAGATACTCAGAACGAGTTGGATAATTTCAACCAAACCAAGGATGAGGAATACAAACAGTATTTGGAAGATCTTGTAAATACGCTTCCTTCCAGATCTACCAGCAAATCTGCTGCAACTACGCAAATTGCAAAGATCCGGGAAGCCATTGAAGTACTGCTTATGGATGCCAATCCGGAAGAAGCAGACGCACTTCTTTCAAAGTTAGCCCAGGAAGAGGCAAAGATCAACTGGAAATATGATCATTTTCCGGATTACTATCCTACGTACGGTACGTTGACGTCCCGTTACGGATGGCGTCGCGATCCCATTACCCAGGCCAATACGGCTTTCCACTATGGTGTTGACATTGCCAACGGTGTTGGTACGCCCATTTACGCAGCCGGTGAAGGTACGGTGGTTACAGCCGGATGGTACGGTAGCTATGGCCAGTGTGTTATTATTGAACACGGTAACGGTTACAGAACGCTGTATGCCCACATGAGTAAAGTTTTGGTAACTGTAGGTGAAACTGTAACGAAAGCGGAGCGCATCGGTTTAATGGGCGCTACGGGTCGGGTAACCGGATCTCACTTGCACTTTGAAGTATTCTTAAACAACGAAAGAATCGATCCGTTTAAGTGTATTGGATAATTACACCTTTTCATTTGGATTTTGGGCTGCCTGTATGGCAGCCTTTTCTATTTGACAAACAAGATATACTTTCGTATAATTAAGTTCGTATGTGGGCAAGTGGAAAACGCCCGTTTGTAGTATGGAAGAATTTGAAAGAAAAGGATGAGTAGTATGGTAGTTAAGATTGCATGTATTGCAGTATTCGCATTGATTACAATCGGTATTGGAATCTATTGCGGAAAGAAAGTTAAAGGAACCGGTGATTTTGTATTAGGCGGACGGAACGTGGGCGCTTGGTTTTCGGCGTTTGCGTACGGTACGTCTTATTTTTCTGCCGTTGTATTTGTAGGCTATGCAGGCACCTTCGGTTGGAGATTCGGTATTTCTGCTTTTTGGATTGGTATTGCCAATGCCCTATTGGGCAGTTTAATGGCATGGGTTGTATTAGGGCGCAGAACCCGGGTGATGACCAAACACTTAGATTCTGCAACGATGCCGGACTTCTTTGAAAAACGATACAACAGCAAAGCCTTGAAATTAGCGGCGTCTTTGATTATATTTGCTTTCTTGATTCCATATTCCGCTTCTATTTATAAAGGGCTTTCCGGCATCTTTGAAATGGCCTTTAATATTCGTTTTGAATATTGTATTATTGCTATGGCAGTATTAACTGCTATTTACGTGGTGATCGGCGGTTACAAAGCCGCAGCACTCAACGACTTTGTGCAGGGTATTATTATGCTGGTGGGCATCGTTTTGGTTGTGTGGAACGTACTTGCCAATAAAGGCGGGTTCACGGCGGCCATTGGGGCGCTTTCTGAACATACGCCGGAGGCAGGCGCTGCAGGAAGCGGCATTAAAGGTGTATTTGTCTCTATGTTCGGACCGGATCCCTGGGCGCTTTTGGGCGTTATGATTTTAACCAGTTTGGGAACTTGGGGTCTTCCGCAGATGGTCCATAAATTCTATTCAATTAAAGATGAGAAAGCGATTAAACAGGGAACCATTATTTCTACTTTGTTTGCATTAGTTGTAGCAGGCGGCTCTTATTTTATCGGCGGATTTGGAAGACTTTACGTAGAGAAGAGTGCAAGCGGCACGCCTGTAACCGGTTATGACGGCGTAGTACCTACAATGCTCAGTAACTCCCTGTCCGATTTGATGATCGGCCTTATCGTGGTCTTGGTGCTTTCTGCATCTATGTCTACGTTGTCTTCTTTGGTCATTTCTTCTTCTTCCACCATTACGCTGGATTTGATCAAAGGATTCTTCTGGAAGAATATGAGTGAGAAGAAACAGGTTTTGATAATGCGGATTCTTTGCGCATTCTTCATTGTACTTTCCATTGTGATGGCGTTGCAGCCGGGCAACTTGATTTCAAACCTGATGGCCATTTCTTGGGGTGCATTGGCAGGTGCTTTCCTGGCACCGTTTATGTACGGCTTGTTCAGCAAGAAAATTACCAAGTCAGCCGTTTGGGTTAGCTTTGTGGTGGGCATCGGTATCGTATCGGTGAACCATTTTACCGGCACGTTGGAAGGCACCAGTGCAGGCGCGCTTTCGATGCTGGTTACCTTAGTCTTGGTGCCGATTGTAAGTTTGATTACACCGAAACTACAGAAAGAACACGTAGACCATTGTTTTGCGTGCTATGAGGAGAAAGTAGAAACGACAGCCAAGAAAAGTCTTTCAGAAGGCTGATTGAGAAACGGAAGGGGATTGGAATATGATTTGGAACCCGGAGCGGGAAACCCTCAAGAGAAAAGAATATGAAGAAATTCAATTGGAACGGCTCAAATGGACGGTGAAGCGGGCCTATGAGCGTGTGCCTTTCTACAAGAAGCGCTTTGATGAAATCGGCCTTAAACCGGAACATATTCAAACGCTGAAGGATATTGAGAAGATTCCTTATACATCCAAGGCGGACCTTCGGGAGAATTATCCCTTTGGCCTGTTTGCAGAGCCCATGGACAAGATCGTTCGTCTTCATGCATCCTCCGGTACCACAGGTAAACCGGTGGTATTCGGCTATACCAAGAACGATATGGATACGTGGAAAGAAAATATTTCCCGTCTGGCGGCAGCGGCCGGCGTTACCCATAACGACGTTGCCCAAATCGTGTTCGGATACGGTATGTTTACCGGCGGATTTGGTTTGCACCAAGGATTGGAGAATATGGGCGTTACCGTGATTCCTTCCTCTGCAGGAAACTCGGAACGGCAATTGATGTTCCTGGAAGACTTTGGCGCTACGGTGATCGTAGGCACCCCGTCTTACGTATTGCATCTGGCGGAACTTGCCCAGGAGAAGGGCTTAACTCGCGGTCGCCACAAACTGAGAGTGGGTTTGTTCGGCGGTGAAGGTCATACGGCAGAAATGCGTCAACAAATTGAACGGCAGTGGGGTATTGAATGTACGGAGAACTATGGTCTTACGGAAGTACAGGGCCCCGGCGTATCCGGTGAATGCTTAGAACATTGCGGTATGCACATTAACGAAGACAGCTTCCTGTACGAGATCATTGACCGGAATACGCTTCAGCCGATCAATCCGGAAGAAGAGGGCGAGTTAGTACTGACCACCTTAACCAAAGAAGGGGTGCCGGTACTTAGATACAGAACCAAGGACATTACGTCCATTGATTTTGCACCCTGTAAATGCGGACGTACCACAGCGCGTATGAGCAAGATTAAAGGCCGTACCGACGATATGTTAATTATTCGCGGCGTCAACGTTTTCCCCAGCCAGATTGAAAGTGCCCTCTTAGGCACACCCCATATCGGTCCTCATTACGAGATTTACGTTAGCCGGAAAGGCTATATGGATAAATTGGAAATCAAGGTGGAATTGTTGGATTCGTCCCTTTTGGAGAAGTACTCTGAACTGGAACGCTTAACCAAGATGATTCGGGACAAGATCAAGTCCAACCTCTTAATTGACGCCACCATTACGTTAGTGGAACCCAAAACGCTGGAGCGCTTTGTTACCGGCAAAGCCCACCGTGTACACGATTTGAGAAATCAGTAAGACAGGAAAGGGAGAACCAGTCATGAAGAAACTTTTATTAGGAAATGAAGCCATTGCACAAGGTGCATTTGAAGCAGGGGTACACGTTGTATCCTCTTATCCCGGAACACCCAGTACGGAGATTACGGAGAACGTTGCAAAATACGACGGTGTTTACTGTGAGTGGGCACCCAACGAGAAAGTGGCGTTGGAAGTCGCTATCGGTGCCTCTATTGCAGGGGCTCGGGCCATGTGCTGCATGAAACACGTAGGACTCAACGTAGCGGCAGATCCTTTATATACAGCGGCTTACACCGGTGTAAACGGCGGTTTGGTGATTGTGGTAGCCGACGATCCGGGTATGCACAGCTCCCAAAATGAGCAAGACACCCGCTTCCATGCCCTTGCGGCCCACGTACCGGTATTAGAGCCCTCTGACAGCCGGGAGTGCAAGGAACTCACCGAGAAGGCTTTTGAAATCAGTGAAGAATTCGATACGCCGGTCATTCTGCGCATTACCACCCGCGTGGCTCACGCCAGAAGTTTGGTGGAGACGGGGGCGCGTAAAATGATCGATAAGAAGCCCTACAAGAAAGATATTATGAAATACGTAATGATGCCCGGCATGGCCAAGAAACGCCACGTATTTGTGGACCAACGCATGGCGAAATTGGAAGAATGTGCCAACAAGATGATCCATTTGGAGAATGCCGGCGCGAAATTGGGTATTATCACTTCCGGTATCAGTTATCAGTACGTAAAGGAAGTATTCAAGGATGCAGCAATTTTGAAATTGGACATGGTGCATCCGCTTCCCGCACAGGCGATTCGGGAATTTGCATCTTCCGTTGAAAGTCTGCTGGTCGTAGAAGAATTGGAACCCTTTATTGAGAACTTTGTCCGTCAACTGGGCATTGCTTACGTGGAAGGCAAGAAATATTTTACCAACCAAGGCGAACTCAGCGTATCCGCCATCCGGAAAGCCTACTTCGGCGTGGATCCGGATTGCGCAACCCTTTCCGGGGATGCGGGCGTTTCCGTAACCGATGCCCCTGCAAGACCGCCTGTGATGTGTCCGGGATGTCCTCATAGAGGTGTTTTCCACGTATTGTCTTCTATGAAACTGCGTGTGTCCGGAGATATTGGCTGTTACACCTTAGGCGCTATGGCACCCTACCAGAGCATTGACGCTTGCGTTTGTATGGGCGCGTCCGTCAGCATGGCCCACGGTATGGAGAAAGCGGATAAGCAATGCGAGGCTCAAAGCGGCAAGCCTAATGAAGATGGACTTACCGGCACTGTCGCTGTTATTGGTGATTCCACCTTTATGCACTCCGGTATTACAGGTTTAATTGATATTGTATATAACAAAGGCGCTTCCACGGTGATTATTCTGGATAACTCCATTACCGGTATGACCGGACACCAGCAGAATCCCACTACCGGTAAGACCATCCGGAACGAAGATACCCATCCGGTAAACTTGGTGAAGCTGGCTGAGGCCGTTGGCGTTCGCCGTGTGCGGGTGGAAGATCCCTTTGATATGAAGAAATTCAAGGCGGCCGTAAAGGAAGAAATCGAAAGCGGCGAGCCTTCCGTCATTATTGCCCAGAGACCTTGCGCTCTCTTAAAGAGCGTAAACTATGGGGCGCCCGTTGTGATCAACCCGGATAAATGTCGGAAATGCGGCGCTTGTATGCGCCTTGGTTGTCCCGCTATTTTCAAGGATGGGGACGCTTACAAAATTGACCACTCTTTGTGCGTAGGTTGCGGACTTTGTCAGCAAATGTGCGCATTCGGTGCCATTGAGAAAGCATAAGAAGGAGGACACAAGTATGGAGAACTTAAATATTTTAATTGTTGGCGTAGGCGGACAGGGAACACTCCTTGCTTCCAAATTCTTAGGTGCAGCAGCCTCTTTAATGGGCAAAGACGTAAAAGTATCCGAAGTGCACGGTATGTCCCAGCGGGGCGGCAGCGTTGTTACCTGCGTGAAAATGGGCGACCAAGTGGCTTCTCCCATTATCGATTTAGGTGAGGCGGATATTATCCTTTCTTTCGAAGCGGTAGAGGCCCTTCGTTGGCTTCCCTATATGAAGCCAACCGGTACCATTATCACCAACACCCAGGAAATCAATCCTATGCCCGTGATATCCGGTCAGGCGGTTTATCCGGAAGACGTATTGGGTAAGATGAAGAAGGACGGCATTTCTATGGTGGCTTTCGATGCACTGTCTGTTGCAGAATCTTGCGGCACGGTAAAATGTGTGAATATCGTCCTCTTAGGCGTATTGGCAGCGCTGCTCCCTGAAATCGGAGAGGAAATCTGGAAGCAGGCATTGGAAAGTGTTGTTCCCGCTAAACTTCTGGCGGTGAATGAGAAAGCCTTCCAAGAAGGTTTGGCTTTAGGGAAGAAGAAAGGAGAAACATTATGAGTGTAGCGCAAATTTCTGTTTTCTTGGAGAATAAAGCGGGTAGACTTGCAGACGTATCCCGTGAACTGGGCAAGAATGGCATTGATATCAATGCACTGTCCATTGCAGATACCACCCATTTCGGCATTTTACGTTTAATCGTAAACCAGCCGGAGCGGGCGGTGAACGTACTGAAAGAGGCGGGTTTCACCGTAAACAGTTCTCCCGTGCTGGCTATCGCCATTGACGACGAACCCGGGGCTTTGTCCAAAGCCTTGGACGCTTTAAACGAAAACCAAATCGGAATTGATTACATTTATGCTTTCGTAGGCAGAACACAGAATCGGGCTTTGGTGATTCTCCGTGTGGAGGGTCCTTTGGAAGAGGCCGGCGCTGTACTTTCCAAAGCCGGTATTCAAGTGCTGAAAGATACAGAAGTGTACAGTATTTAAGGAGGTTTATTGAAAATGGATTACCAGAGCGGTAACGTCTCCATTAACGCGGAGAACATTTTCCCCATTATTAAGAAATGGTTGTATTCAGAGAAGGATATCTTCATTCGTGAAGTGGTTTCCAATGCCAATGACGCCATTACGAAGTTAAAGAAATTAGCAGCCATCGGAGAGGCGGAAATTCCTTCCGATGAAGCGTGGAAGATTGAAGTGTCTGTGGACAAAGAGGCCGGCACCATTACCGTATTTGATAACGGTATCGGTATGACGAAAGAAGAAGTGGAGAAATACATCAATCAGGTGGCGTTCTCCGGTGCCAAGGATTTCTTGGAGAAGTACCAAGGCAAAGCAGACGATGCCCAGATTATCGGTCACTTCGGACTTGGCTTCTATTCTACGTTTATGGTTTCCGATAAAGTGGAAATTGACACCAAATCTTTTACCGGCGCTCCTGCGGTACACTGGGAAAGCGAGACGGGCATGGAGTTCTCCATGAGCGATTCTGATCTGGACGAGCGGGGAACGTATATTACCATGCACGTAAGCGAAGACAGCAAGGAATACTTAGAAGCCTACACCCTTCGCACAACCCTTGAAAAATACTTCTCGTTCCTTCCTGTTCAGTTGTTCTTTGTGGATGTGAATGAAGAAGTGAAAGAGGAAGACAAGGACAAAGAACCGAAACCTTTGAATAACCCCAATCCTTTGTGGCTGAAAGCCCCCAAGGATTGCACGGAGGAAGAGTACAAAGAATTCTACCGGAACGTGTTCCACGATTACACGGATCCTTTGTTCTGGATTCACCTGAATATTGACTATCCTTTCAATTTGAAAGGAATTTTGTACTTCCCGAAACTGAATAACCAGTATGATAGTTTAGAGGGCACCATTAAAGTGTACTACAACCAGGTGTTCGTAGCGGACAATATTAAAGAAATTTTACCGGAATTCCTGATGCTCCTGAAAGGCGTCATCGACTGCCCGGATCTGCCGCTGAACGTTTCCAGAAGTTTCCTTCAGAACGACGGCTACGTGAAGAAGATTTCAACCCACATTACCAAGAAAGTGGCGGACAAACTCACCGGCCTTTACAACACGGAGAAGGAAAATTACTGCAAGTACTGGGATGATATCAATCCTTTCGTGAAGTACGGGTGCTTGAAGGACGAGAAATTCTACGACAAAGTGAAAGACGTACTGCTGTTTAAGACCACCAAGGATGAGTACCTCACTTTGTCTGAACTGCCGGATTTGAACTGCATTTACTACACCGACGATGCGGTGCAGCAAGCCCAGTATATTCAGATGCTCACGGAAAGCGACGCAAAAGTGGTCATTATGGGCGGTCCCATTGATAATCATTTTATGAGCCTGATGGAGTACAAAGATGGCGGTAAAATGAAGTTTGTCCGCGTGGATTCCGATATCGCCGAGGGCATGAAGGATCAATCCTCCGCCGCGACGAAAGAAGATTTGGAAGCCCTTGCCGGTTTGGTTACGGAGGATTTCCGTAAAATGGCAGGAAATGACAAATTGGCTGTGAAAGCAGAAGCTATGAAGTCCGGTATGCCGGCAATTATTCTGCTTTCCGAGCAGGCACGCCGCATGCAGGAAATGATGAAGATGTACGGCGGCATGGGTATGAATTTCCCCATGGGAGAGGACGATATGACCCTGGTTTTGAACCAGTCCAATCCTACGGTACAGCGTTTATCCGCTTTGAAGGAAAGTGCACCGGAAGTATACGATATGGCGGTTGCGCAAATCTACGATCTGGCACTCCTTGCCCACCAGCCTATGGACGCAGAGGGGATGAGCCGGTTTATCAGCCGCAGCGTGGAGATTTTGGAGAAGGCTTCGAAGTAAGAAAAGTTTAAATTACAGCGTAGTGGTCTGTGTGCTGCTACGCTGTTTTTTTGATATTTTGGGTAAGAGGTCGCAGAAACGCCGAACTCTATGTTTCACAACCCAATTCAGTCGAGGAAAGGTCGCGGATCTGCTGCTTTCACTGTTCTACGACCTTCTTTAGCCTGTAATAGGGGAAAAATCGGGTCGTAAACGATAAAATGGCCGTGTTTGCGACCTCTTGACTGTGTTTTTGTGTTGTGAAATATAAAAAAATGAATTCTACGACCTCTTCCATTTTACCTACCGCCGTATGCGCTTCTCCGGTTCCATCCATTCTTGATTTTTCCACCATAAATGCTATAATAAAAGAAAGTCATTTTCCGGGAGGGAAAGAAATTGGCAGACGGACAAAAGAAGAATAATACACAAAAGAATAAGCGAAGCAAAGTAACCGTTAAGAAAACCAATCGATACACGGAGATTACCGCTGTTATACTGGCGACATTCGGACTTTTCATGATTCTGGCATTAGTTAATAAGGCCGGTGTAGTGGGAAACGTTTTTAAAGCCCTTTTCTACGGTTTATTCGGACAACTTGCGACGATCGTTTTATTGGGCATTTTATTTGCGGTCTCCTGGTGCATCTTGCGGGGCACAGTAGATCGTGTATTTTCCCTTCGCAAGAGTATTTTATTCGCCGGTTTCCTTTTCTCCGTTTCTGCCTTTGTGCATACTTGCTTTTTTAATATTGCCGCTTACAAAGGCCTTGATTTTATGGGGATTATTTCAAAATTGTGGACGCAGAAGGAAGGCGGCCTGATTGGCGGCGGTATTAGTCTCCTTTTGCAGAAGTTTTTGCATAAAGAAGGTACGTATCTCGTATTGGGTGCGGCTTTGCTCATATTAGCTATGGTTTTGTTCTCTTTGTCCGTGGTTCGCATTGCACAGTGGTTTGCACGCAGGGGTAAGAATGTTTCTTCCTGGGCTTCCGGCGTGCGGGATCGTTTCCGTGCGGAACGCCGTGCGCAAGAGCGCGAGAACAAACGGAAATTAAGAGAACAGGAAGAACAAGAAATTGCGGCTCGTGAGGAAGCGGATTCCGTCGAAAGCGAAACGGAAGATGACGATGAAACGAGGGAAATCGAGTTTATTTCTTCTTCGGAGAAGCAAAGGGAACATTTGCCTACCGAAACTGACCCTGACGAAGCCGATGAAGACACCGCTGCTGCGGACATCTCCCTTGACGATGACGACGAAGATGACGAAACGATCATTCCCGGCACCGCCGACGAGAATCTTTTGCCGGATCCCGGGAGTGTCATTCCTACGAAGATTCCGGATCCCAGAACGGAACTTACTTTAGTTACGGCGAAGGAAGAATTGGACTACGTTAAGCCGCCTTTTTCGATGCTTCATCGGGTGGATGAACCGGAGGGACGCGTTGATGAACAGCGGCAGAAAGCCAGACAAACGGCACACAAATTGGAATCCGTTATGCGTAGTTTCGGCATTGAGGCGAAGGTGAATTCTATTTCCAGAGGTTCTACGGTAACTATGTATGAACTTCAACCTCAATCCGGTGTAAAGGTCAGCAAGATTAAGGGATTGGCGGATGACATTGCTTTGAATTTAGCGGCTTCCGGTGTTCGAATTGAAGCCCCCATTCCGGGCAAGGCTGCTATTGGTATTGAAATTCCCAACGAGGAGAAGAGTACGGTTTACTTGAAATCCTTGATTGAGACCAGTGCGTTTTTAAATCATAAATCCAAATTGGCATTCTGTTTGGGTGAAGATATTTCCGGTGCCCCTGTGATTGCGGATATTGCCAAGATGCCCCACTTACTGATTGCCGGTACCACCGGTTCCGGTAAGAGTGTCTGCGTCAACTGTTTAATTGTCAGTTTGCTGTACCGCTGCTCGCCCAACGACGTTCGGTTGATTATGATCGACCCAAAAGTGGTAGAGCTTCAGATGTACAACGGTATTCCCCATTTGTTGATTCCCGTTGTAACCGAACCGAAGAAAGCGGCAGCCGCTTTGTCCTGGGCTGTACAGGAAATGGAGAACCGTTACAAGCAGTTTGCACTTTGCAACATTCGTGATATCAATGCATATAATCTTTATGCGGAGGAACACGATCTGCCGAAGCTGCCCAGAATTGTCATTATTATTGACGAGCTTGCGGATTTGATGATGGTAGTGCGGGATTCTATTGAAGAAGCCATTAACCGTATCGCACAGAAGGCCAGAGCTGCCGGTATGCATTTGATCGTGGCAACCCAAAGACCTTCGGTGGACGTTATTACCGGTTTGATCAAAGCCAATATTCCTTCCCGAATTGCCTTTGCCGTATCCTCGCAGGTAGACTCCAAGACTATTTTGGATTACGGCGGCGCCGAGAAATTATTAGGCCGCGGTGATATGTTGTATTATCCCGTAGGAAATATGAAAGCCTCTCGCGTGCAGGGCGGTTTTGTATCCGACGGAGAAATCGAGAAGATTGTGGAATTCATTAAGGAATCTGTAGATGAACCGGCTTATGACGATACGGTATCTGCTCAAATTGACAGCGTGCGCATTTTGGAGAAAGCCGGTAAGCGGGGCAGTGCTGCGATGGCGGACCGTGGCGGCGCAGAAGCAGACGGAGATCCGCTTCTTGCAGATGCTTTGGACATTGCGATCGAAGTGAAGCAAATTTCCGCCTCTTTCCTGCAACGAAAGTTAGGCTTGGGTTACGCCCGTGCCTCCCGCTTGATTGACCAATTGGAAGAACGAGGCTACATCAGTGGTCGGGACGGCAACAATCCCAGACACGTATTGGTACAGGAAAATCCTTTAAGAAATGATTGAGGCATGCTATGATACCGTATTCTGTAATTGATGCCCATTGTGATACACTCACCATGTTAGAACCGGGGCAGCATTTGTTGGACTGTCCGAAACATTATAACGTGCAGAAACAAAGTCAGTATGCCCGCTTTCTGCAGGTCATGGACTTGTGGGTGGATAAAGGTGAACATCCGGTGAATGACCGGGTGAATCATTACGTGGATTTTTACCGGCAGGAAGTAGAAAGAACACCGGAGATTCAGACGATTTTGACCCGGGAGGACTTAGTACACTATTTTACCTGTCCCACACCCCAAAATCCCGCTTGGCTTTTGGGCATTGAAGGGGGCGAATGTGCAGATGATTCGTTAAAGCGCCTGCAGGAACTTTTCAATCAAGGGGTGCGTTTGATTACCCTTACCTGGAATACACCCAACGAAATTTCAGATACCAACCTGGTTCAAAGAACGGAGAATCCCGGACTTACGCCTTACGGCAGGGAAGTGGTGCGGGAAATGAACCGTTTGGGTATGATTATTGACGTGTCCCATATTTCCGACGCGGGTTTTCAGGACGTGCTGGAAACTACGGAGAAACCCATTGTAGCGTCCCATTCCAATGCAAGACGTTTGTGTCCCCATTCCCGCAATCTGACGGATGCTATGTTCAAAGACTTAATGAAGAATGGGGGCGTTACCGGCATGAACTTCTGTACGGAGTTTTTGGGCGGCAGCGAAGATTTGGAACAAATCGTCCGTCATATCGAGCATTTTGCCGGTCTTGGAGGGATTGCCCATATCGGTATGGGCAGCGACTTTGACGGCATTGACGAACTTCCCGGCGGCATCCGCGGTACGGAAAGCTTGTACCGCATCTTCGACCGTTTGCTGCAGTTGAATTATACAGACGAGCAAGTTGAAGCCATTGCCTGGAAGAATTTTTACCGGGTATTCTCAAGCGTGCTTCCTCTTGCGGAAGCGCAGTAGGATTTTTCGCGGCATTTTCCAGAAGAGAAACGTCCATACGTGTAAGATTCCGCAGAATAGACCGTAAATCAGCAGCCCGGTGACGCGGGTGAGTGCGCCCACGTAGAAAAGCACGCCGCACAAGAACCCGGCGATCAGGTAGCCTCGCAGCACGCCGTCCGCAAAGACGTAGATGGTCATAATAAAGAGTAAAAAGGCGCAGCACACCCACAAAACGTCGCCGATAGGGCGGGTACAGGTGCAGATTCTCCGCAGTTGTTTCTTGGAGGGCAGCACGTGGAGAGACGCTCGCCGCCAAGCGCGCAAAATATCGTAGGCCAGTGCCACCAATATGCCGGAGAGGGCCATCATGGAAAAATCAAACAATTCATTCACCGGAAAATCCTCCGCAGTATACCGGTTTTCTTCACGTCTTTTTGATCATCGTAGCTGCAACTGCAAAAATATCCGCTAACCAGCAGTTCGTGTTGTTCCAAGCTTAATTTGCCGATTTTCAGCCCGGTTCCCCGAAGTAAAATATCCCCCAACTCTGTGGAAAGGTCAATGTAATTCTCATCAAAACCGTTTACGTCAATGACGCCGGTGATACGAATGGTTTCCCGGTTTTCTACGGTGATATTCTGTTGGCTCATGATGTGTGCTCCTGCGTAAAATGCTTTGAAATATAGATATGTTCTTTTTTGAAAGTTTATGATATACTTTAGGTAAGTACCGTCTGAATAAGGAGGACCCTGTTTTGAACGAGAAGAAAAGAATGAAACAATTGAACGAAGATGAATATGACGTTGTGGTAACGTCGGATAGAAATAAGCCGTCTGCCGGAAGAGAAGGGAGAGCACCTCGCACGGCTGCGGCGAAGCAACCTTCGGCGCCCCTCTCAAAGAAAACGAAGACACGGTTAATCGGTCTTAGTATTGGCGCCTGTGCTTTTTTGCTGCTCTTTATCCTTGCTTTTGCGTTGCTTGCCGGCAAATTAAACGGCGACCGGGTATACAAGGGTGTCACCCTGAACGGTCAGTCTGTTTCCGGGTTGACCGCCGTACAGCTGCAGCAGTATATCCACAACCGCTACGTGCGTCCTTTGGAGAATGCCCAGGTGGTGCTGGAGATTGATGCTCAGCGAAAGACGTACGACGCGAAAGACATTTTGAATATGCCGGATACGGCAAGTGTTGCGCGAGAGATTTATTACACGGGCCGGACGGGCAGTGTTTTGGGAAGATTGTTCCGTATTTACGAACTGGGGGAGAAGCCGGAGAATTTTACCATTTCCTACACGGTGAACTCTGACAAGTTTGAAGAAATTCTGGCCATGACCGGTTCCCAGCAATATATTACCAAGTTGGAACCCTCTTATAAGATTGAAGAAGACCGTATTATCTTTACTTACGGACGGGACGGTCTGGAAATCAATGCAGAGAGTTTGGAAGAAACCTTTGAAACGTTTGCATCCCAGTTAAGCAAGCAGTTCAGCCAGCAAGAAGTGGCACCCGGCGGCGAGTTTACCGTGAAAGTGGAACCGAAGAAGAATGAATTCCGGAGAATTCTGAAGATCAATATTCTCAATGACTTAGTGATCGGCTCTACGGATGCTACGTTTGAGAAACTTTCTGCGAAAGAATTGAAGATTATTCCGGAAATCGTAAATAAATACGTAGATGAAGCACTGTTGGACGAAGTTTTAGCCCGTGTAAATGCCGGTACGATTCGTGAAGAAACTACGGAAGAGTTCTTGCTTCCCAAGGATTTGGTGATTTTCTCGGAGGCGTTCTATAATGGCGTACTGTTTAGAGATGCATTAGGCACTGCTTCTAACATCAATCGCTATGAGCTGGGCATGATGGGCGAGGATGCTTCTGCTGCCCGGGCGGAGAATATTCGCCTTGTGGTGGAGGCAATAAATGGCATTATTTTGCTTCCCGGTGAACAGTTCAGTTTCCGTGACGTGCTGAAGGAAATTCCCACGGAAGACTTCGTGAAGGCCTTTGAATCCTATATGGGCTTTGACGAACCCATTGTAGGCGGCGGCGTGTCCCACGTGTCTTCTGCTTTGTACAGTGCACTGTGCACAACGTCTGCTTCTGTGGAGCAAGTGGAGCATTATACGTATTTCCCGGTGTTTGGCACCATGGGATTTGACGCTTATATTAACGTGTCGGAGAAACAAGATTTGGTATTTACCAACACGTACGCCTTCCCCATTCGCATTGATGCGTCCTACTCCGATCGCACGGTAAGCGTTCAGGTGCGGGGTACGATCTATCGGGAAGATGATTTTGCGGGCATTCCGGAAGAAGATATTCCGGTTACGTTCCAGCCTGAAAGTAAGAATGAATTGTCTAACGAAGTGGTTAGCCAAGTCAATTACAAGACTGTTACCGTGGAAGATCCCACTCTTTCGGAAGGTTCTTCCAGCGTTACGGTGACGGGTATTACCGGGTATACGGTAGATTTATACCTTACCACCACCGTGGATGAAATTGAAACGAAACGCTTGCTTGGTCAGGTAACCTACAAAGTTCGAGACGAACGGGTAACGGTGGGTACCAACAAACAAGGAGACTAAATTATGGCTTTTTGTAAAAACGAGCAGGTTGTTCTTACCATAGATGAAATCAACGATACCGGAGACGGCATTGGCCGTGTAGACGGATTTGTGGTTTTTGTAAAGGGAATGCTTCCCGGTGAAACAGGTCTTGTACAAATTATTAAAGTGAAGTCGTCTTATGCCATCGGCCGTTTGATTTCGTTAGAAGTGTCGTCGCCTTCCCGTGTGGAACCTGAATGTGAGGCTTTTCGGAAAGGTTGCGGCGGCTGTGCCTTCTGTCATATGGATTATGATCAGCAATTGATTATGAAGCGAAATCGCGTGGTGGATTGTTTAACCCGCATCGGTGGTTTTGATTTGTCTTCCGTTACGGTGGAAGAAACGCTGGGAGAAGAGCGGCCTTTTGCGGGACGGAATAAGTCTGCGTATCCTTTTACCTTGGAGGGTAAGACGGTTCGAGCCGGTTTTTACGCCCGAAATTCTCACCGGGTGGTACCGCTCCCGGATGCGGCTTGCTGCCTTACGGAGAAGCCGGAAATGCTTTTGGTTCGAAAGAACGCGTGCCGACTGGCTACAGATTTAGGCTATTCTGTGTACGATGAAACTTCAGGGCGTGGATTGCTCCGTCATTTGGTGGTTCGTTTTAGCGAATATTCGGGAAAAGCCATGGTGATTTTGGTGCTGACCCAGAAAACTTTACCCCGGGAAGCGGATTTCGTCGCGGCTTTGAAAGAGGCTTGTCCTTTTGTTTCTTCTATTTATGTTAATGTGAATACTTTGGCCAGTAACGTGATTTTCGGTCGTGTGTTCCGTTTGGTGGATGGAGAGGAATATTTGCTGAACAAAATCGGAGAAAGCGTTTTCCGGATTTCTCCGGCTTCTTTCTATCAGGTGAATTCACGGCAAACGGAGAAGTTATATAGGACGGTTTATGAATATGCGGGTCTTAACGGAAGTGAGAAGATCTTAGATTTATATTGCGGCATCGGCACTATTGGAATTTCGTTGTTAAAGGCTTATGAGACGGAACATGATTCGTGTCAAGGTATTACCCTTGCCGGTGTTGAAATTGTGGAAGATGCTGTGATCGACGCCAAAGAGAATGCCCGTATGAATAAATTAGACCAAGCCGTATTCTTGGCAGGGGATGCCCCGGAAGGCGCGGACTATTTACTGAGCCGTGGTTATCGCCCGGATCTGGTGATTTTGGATCCGCCGCGAAAGGGTTGCGACGGGACTTTGCTGGATACCATTTGCAGTTTAATGCCGCCTCGCATTGTGTACGTGTCTTGCGACCCGGCAACGCTGGCCCGGGATTTGAAGTTCTTATGTGAGAAAGGGTATACGTTCTCGAAGGTGCAGCCTGTGGATATGTTCCCCATGAGCGGGCATTGTGAGTGCGTTGTTTGTTTAAGTCGGAAAACTACGCACGAAATGAAACTTCACGCATCCCCTTTTGAAATGATAAAGAGTGGTAAGAAAACAATAGAACTCCGCTTGTACGATGAAAAGCGCCAGAGAATCAAAGAGGGAGATGTTATTGCTTTTACCAACACTTCCAACGGCGAGAAGATGCGTGCAACTGTTAAGGCACTGCATCGTTTTGACAGTTTTGAAGAACTCTATAAAACCTTGCCGCTTTTGCAATGCGGGTATACAGCAGAAGATATTTACACTGCTCAACCGTCTGATATGGAACAGTATTATTCTGTCGAAGAACAGAAAAAATACGGTGTTGTAGGCATCGAACTTTTCCCACCTAAACGAATTACAGACGAAAGTGTTGTTTGAGTAGGGAAAATGCTGACGATTATATCCGCATTTCTATTCATACGAAGGATTTGCAAACAAAGGCGAACTGACTGACAAACTTGAATTTAACGGAGAGGTACATTATGAGATTAGAAACCGACAGGTTATATATTCGCAATCTTACGGAAACGGATTGGCGAGAAATGAAAAATATATTCGTAGACTTTCACAATTCAAAATATTCCGTCTATGATTTGCCTTTTCCAACAGATGATGAGGGTGCAAAAGAATTAACAAAAGGTTTTGCAGTAAATAATTTGTTTTTTGCTGTCTTTTTGAAAGAATCAAGCGATATGATAGGATATGTATGCTTTCATAAAGATGGTGATATATACGATTTGGGATATTGTTTTCACTCCGCATATCACTCAAAAGGTTATGCCTATGAGAGCACAAGGGCTCTTGTTGAATACTTTGCAACTGAAAATAGTGCAACCTGTTTTACAGCTGGAACTGCGCTTGATAACACACCCTCTTGCAGATTGTTGGAGAAATTAGGATTTCTTTGCGTCTCCACGGAAACAGTATCGTTTAATGGTGAATTCTCATTTCAAGGTGGAAATTTTGTATTGAATGTAAAATAGTCAAATTTCAATATGTCAAATACCTTGGTAGACTTCCTACCTAAAGGGACAATTGTGGAGTACGTGGTAGCGCTGAATCGCTAAGCGAAAAAGGAGGAGAAGAATATGCATCAACCAAAGATAACCACCAAAAGACTGATTGCTTGTTTTATATCCATGTTGCTTCCGGTGCTTGCTATGGCGCTGAGGTGCTTTCTTCTTTTTGCAGACACGATATTTAATCTTGCTTTTGCAATTACGTACTTGATTATTCCGGTGGCGTTTATCGGCTTCTTTGCGCTGATCATTTTTTCTTCTGAGAAAAAGTTCGGCAAGATTATCCTGATATTTTTTGTATTGGGTGCTTTTGTTGTGTCTTTCTTTATTTCCTCTTTTATAGGAACGTTTGAACAGTTTTCTTATTATAAGAACGAGAAGATTGGAAAGCATTACACCCAAGTGTGTGCGGACTTTGATCTTATGCCAACACTGAAAGAAATCGGCAATTACGTTCAAATTGAGCATTATGATTATTTTTCGCAGAGCGGTTTGATTTTTACCTGCGATGCGGACACGCTGATTGTTTCCTACACCGATGAAGAATACCAAAAGCAAAAAGCGTTGTTGGACGATCGATATGTATTCCAGGAAGAACCTGTGTCGTCTGATTATACGTGGGAACCGTATGCCGAAATACAGAATTATGCCTTCCGCATGTTATGCATTGAAGATGAATCCTCGATGAAAATCAATTATCCTAAGAAAATAATTTTTATTGCCACAAACGATCAGCAACGTTCTATCGCTTACACAGCATTTTACGACGATGATCTTGACCATATTCAATCGTTAGAGCCGTTTTTGCTGAAAGAGTGCGGCTGGAAGCATATTGTTAAGTAAACGCAGAAAGCGAAAAAATCCAAAATTGCTACGACTATAGGAAAGGATATTGATATGGGTGTTGTTTTTCTAATTTTGTTTTTTATTTTACTGCTGGCAGCTGGATTAGAACTTATTGCTGCTGGAATCGTTGGACTTGTGATTCGTCGCAAACGAAGAAAGAACGGTAAGTTGTTTCCGGGAATTTTGACGGCTGTTTCTGCTGTTTTGTTATCCCTCGGCATTGTTACGGTCTCCATTCCTGTTCACTTTTTTTCGTTTATTGTTGTTGTGAATGTCACGCCGCCGGAAGACTTTGTGGAGACGGATATCGTCATAGAGGAAAACGGATATCAAGATACCAGATTTACGGCAGACGGCGTTGTTTACGAGGTTCTGGATCTCTACGTGTGTGAGGAAGAGCCTCTTTCTACGCCTATCTTTACGTACAAGTACAAAGGATTTTTCAATGCCTCCCAAAATGGGAATTATTACCAAATTGAAAATGAACCGGGATTTCATTTGGTCAGTGATTCTTTTGGTTGCCTGTTTGCGCCTGTGGAGGAGCGGGAACAGATTCTTGCATACTATGCAGACTGGGCCAATTTGGACGGGTATTACGACGATTGGGAAGAGCGAACGTTCAAGATTTCCGGTGATGAAAAACAAGTTGTACAAAATTTTCTGAATATGGATATCGACTCTTTGCCGCAACAAAAAATCGCAGTAAAGGATGCCCAAGAATTTAGTATAGAGATTATTTGTAAAGAAGGTATTGTTTTTGTAGAAAGTTGCCCGTTTGTGAGCTTCAATAACCGCGTGTACTACTTGCAGGAGACTCGTTATTTGGAAAATGCGGTTGAATATACCCTGACTGAATTGCCTGCTGAAACCGAAGCAGTGTTGCTTCATATCCACCAATCGGGAGATTGAGAACTATCTGTCGTTTGGTCAGAAATAAACAAAATTTTTATACATACCTCAAAAAAAACTTTTTTATATACGCCTGTACCGAATTTGGTACAGGCTTTTATGTATAATACGCAAATCGATTGGATGACAATCGGTTTTGGAAAGTTTTTCCCAAAAGTAGTTGGGAAATGAGGGGTCGTATGATACAATAGAGAAAAAGGGAGGTACACATGGCCAAAAAGAAAGTAGAAAACGACGATTTTTACCCGGAAGAATTTATGACGGATGAAGAAATTGATGAATTCTACCGTCCGAAGAAGTGTAACACACGAAAGAGCATGGCACCGTTGTTTGTATACTTTATTTTAAAACAGCGTTCCAGCGAAGAACATCCGCTGCGCCAACAAGATATTTTGAATATCTTGGAGGAACGGCCCTATGAAATTCAATTGGAACGGAAAGCCCTCAGTCGCATTTTGCACAATTTGTGCGACATGACGGATATTTTCTACGTAAATCGTGAGCGGGAAGGTGTATGGATGTAATAATTCTCCCGGTAGAAAAGCCCAAAATATCATAAAAAAAGTCTTTTTTTATATTGCCTCGCCTCCTTGAAACTGTTATAATCCAGCCATAGGAGGCGACTCAATATGGAACAAGAAAATAAGCCCAAATATTATGCCGAGGAAATTGAGAAAGACACTCGGTACAGACAAGAATATTTGGATGGTGCAAACCGTTTCTTTTACGAACAATATAACAAAGCAGCACAAGACCGGGATCAGTTTATTACCCCGGAACAATACAAAGCCAACCCGGAATATTACCGAGAAGCCTTAAAGAAAATGCTGGGCTTCCCGCTGAATCTGCCCATCGAAACGCCCATACTTTCTGAGAAAACCTTCGTTGCACAAGACGGAGACGTGAATATTTACAGAATGCAGCTTACGTTCTTTGGCTACTTAAAGTACTACGGCATCTATTTTGAACGGGTGGATGCTACTAAAGACACGCCGTTCGTACTCAGTTTCCACGGTGGATGGGGTACGCCGGAATTGGTGAGCAGCATCATTATGGACGGGGGAAATTACTTACACCAAACTAGACGGATGAACGAACGTGGTGCCAACGTGTTCGCTCCGCAGCTTATGCTGTGGGATGTAACAACTTTCGGCAATGCCTATGACCGGATTCACGTGGACGGAAAGATGCGTCAGTTAGACGGCTCTATGACGGCGCTGGAAGTATACCTGCTTATGGGCTGTATCAGTTATTTCATTGAAGCCGGTATCGCACCGGAAGACCGCGTGGGGGTGGTAGGTCTTTCCTACGGCGGTATGTATGCCGTTCACTTAGCAGCCGTGGATACCCGCATTAAAGCATGTTATTCTTGCAGTTGGTTTAACCGTGCATTCGATCACTCTTGGGGAGACTGGAGTTACCGAAATGCCGCCAAGACTTTCACCTCTGTGGAAACAGCCGCTATGATTGCCCCCAGACCTTTGTTTATCGCCATGGGAGACAACGATAACCTGTTTGATTCCAAAGTCACGGAAGAAGAATATCAGCGTCTCGTGCCGTACTACCGGGTATTTGGTGCAGAGGATCAGTGTAAACTGCGCATCTTCCCCGGTGTCCACGAGCAGGATAAGGAAGATTACGGCTTCGACTTCCTGATCCAGCATCTGTAAGGGGGCGGGTAAAATGGCGGAAGTAAATCAACCCAAATATTATGCCGAGGAAATTGAGAAAGACACGCGGTACAGACAGGAATATTTAGACGGCGCCAACCGTTTCTTTGACGAATCCTACAACAAGGCGGCGGAAGATCGCACGGCGTTTATTACCCCCGAACAATACAAGGTAAATCCGGAATATTACAGAGAAGCCTTCAAGCAGATGCTGGGCTTTCCTTTGAATTTGCCGGTGGAAACGCCCACGCTTGCGGAGAAAACTTTTGTTACTCAAGACGGAAACGTGAATATCTACAGAATGCAGTTTACGTTCTTTGGATATTTAAAGTTCTATGGGATGTACTTTGAACAAGTGGACACGACGCCCGATACACCTTTCGTGCTGAGTTTCCACGGTGGTGGAGGAACCCCGGAAATGGTGAGCAGTATTCATATTGATTCCGGCAACTACGTGCATCAGACACGGCGGATGACAGAACGGGGAGCCAACGTTTTTGCGCCTCAATTGTTGCTTTGGAACGTGGAAATGTACGGGAATCCCCATGACCGTATTCATTTAGATGGCCGGATACGCCAGTTGGACGGCTCTATGACGGCCCTGGAAGTTTATCTGTTGATGGGCTGTATCAGTTATTTTATTGAGGCCGGTATTGCACCGGAAGATCGCATCGGTGTGGTGGGCCTTTCCTACGGCGGTATGTACGCCATTCATTTAGCGGCAGTGGACGTGAGAATTAAAGCCTGCTATTCCTGCAGTTGGTTTAACAAAGCCTTCATCCACTCTTGGGGAGACTGGAGTTACCGAAATGCCGCAAAGACTTTTACGTCCGCTGAAACGGCGGCTATGATTGCGCCCAGAGCCTTGTTTATCGCTATGGGAGACAAAGATAACTTGTTTGACAGTAAAATCACGGAAGAAGAGTATGCACGGTTGCTTCCGTACTACCGCATATTTGAAGCGGAAGCACAATGTAAACTTCGCATCTTCCCGGGACTCCACGAACAAGACCACGAAGATTACGGCTTCGATTTTCTCATTGAACATTTGTAAAGGTCAGTCGATTCTTTCGTATATTAACGGCAATGCTTCCGGCTTTTCATCCTGGATTTGGATGGCGGCAAGGAAGCATTTTTCCGCTTCCGGTAAAATGCCGCTTTGATTTGTATGCAGATACGCCAGTACGTCGCCGATCTCAACCCAATCCCCGGTTTTCTTTTCTAAAACAATGCCGGCGGCAAAATCCACAGGATCTTCTTTTCGAATCCGACCTGCACCTAACATTCCGGCACAAAGACCAATTTGCTCGGTATGCATCTGCCCGATGTAACCGGCGCGGTTGGCTTTCACCCCATACACGGAAGACGCAGTCGGGAAAAGGGAAGGATTCAACACCCAGTCTACACGGCCTCCCTGCGCCTGAATCCACTGCGTAAACTTCTCAAAGGCGCGACCGCCTTCTAAACAAGCGGTGGCTTTGGCTAGGGCGTCCTCAAAATCCAACGACAACCCAAGGCTAATCATAGTAGCGGCTAAATGCAAACAAAGAGAACGCAGTTCACCGCCGACTGTACCGCGCAAGACACCAATCGCTTCGACTACTTCCAAAGCATTCCCAATATTGTTCCCCAAAGGAACGTCCATGTTGGTCACAAAAGCCGCCATTTTACGCCCGCAAGCTTTGCCAATCGCCACCATTTCCCGGGCCAGCACCCCGGCGGATTCGCTGTCTCGCATAAATGCACCGCTGCCGGCCTTCACGTCCAGCACAATGGTTTGGCTTCCTGCCGCTAACTTCTTGCTCATAATGGAGGACACAATCAAGGGGATGGAATCTACGGTGGCGGTCACGTCCCGAAGGGCGTACAATTTCTTATCCGCCGGCGTTAAATTTCCGGTTTGACCGATCACCGCCAGCCCCACTTCCTCCACTTGACGGAAAAATTCCGCTTGGGAGAGGCTGGAACGGTAACCTTCGATGGACTCTAACTTATCTACGGTGCCGCCGGTGTGCCCAAGACCTCGACCGGACATCTTGGCAACTTTCAAACCGCAAGCCGCTACAATGGGGGCCACAATCAAGGTGGTCTTGTCTCCAACGCCTCCGGTAGAATGTTTGTCAGCGGTGAGGGTGCCGAACATGGATAAATCCACCGTGTCTCCGGAATGGGCCATAGCATGGGTGAGCCAAGCTGTTTCCTCTCGGTTCATCCCCTGAAAATAAATGGCCATCGCCATGGCGGACATTTGATAGTCGGGAATTGAGCCTTCTGTGTAGCCGGCGATCATTTCCCGAATCTCCGTTTCGGAGAGGGGCGCCCCCTGTTTCTTTTTGGAAATCAAATCGTACATACGCATGGAATATCCCTCCCGAAAGGTACGTCTAAATACTTACATACGGTGGCGGCGATCTGGGCAAACCCGTCCCGGGTGCCGGCATTTTCCGGGGTAATTCCCGTGCCGCATACCAGTAGTGGCGTGTACTCCCGGGTGTGGTCTGTGCCGGGGAACGCAGGGTCGCAGCCGTGGTCTGCCGTGATCATCAAAAGATCGTCTTGCTTTAGTTCCGGTAAAATGTGCCCTAACCAATCATCGAATACATTGAGTGCTTTTGCGTAGGCAGGGGCGTCGTTGCGATGCCCATAGAGCATATCGAAATCCACTAAATTGATAAAGGCAAGGCCGTGAAAATCCTCCTGTATCAGCTGCGCAGTTGCCGCCATCGCCTCTTGGTTTCCGTGGGCCTGGACCGCTTTGGTAATACCGCGCCCTGTAAAAATATCTTGAATCTTCCCTACGGAAATTACGTCTAACCCCGCCTGGGAAATGGCGTCTAACATCGTATTTCCCGGTGGCTCCAAAGAAAAATCTCTTCGGTTGGGTGTGCGGACGAAATTGGGCGCCGTCCCGGTAAAAGGTCTTGCAATCACTCTGCCCACTCCATGCTCTCCTTGACAGATTACCCGGGCGGCTTCGCAGTAGGCATATAACTGTGCCGGCGGCACCAAATCTTCGTGGGCGGCAATTTGCAGTACACTGTCTGCGGAAGTATAAATAATGAGTTTTCCGGTGTCCAGGTGCTCTTGCCCATAGTCTTTGATCACTTCCGTGCCGGAGTAGGGCTTGTTACATAAATACCCCCGTCCGGTGCGTTTGGAAATTTCGTTTAGTAAATCCTCCGGGAAACCTTCCGGATAGGTGGGAAGAGGATTCGCTGACACAAGCCCTGCAATTTCCCAGTGTCCGATGGTGGTGTCTTTTCCCCGGGAACGCTCTTGCATGCGGGCGTGTAACGCTGTGGGTTTTTCTGTTTTGGGCAGGTACGTAACGCCGTGGATATTTCCAAGACCCATTTTACACAAATTTGGAATTTGCAGCAGGCCCGTTTCGGCACAACTTTTCAGCGTGTTGCAACCGGCGTCCCCGAAATCCTGTGCGTCCGGGAGGGCGCCGATGCCTACGCTATCTAATACAATTAAGAAAACGCGTTTCATTCTGCCTCTTTCACAATTTTGACAATGCGGCTGGTACCCAGGCGACTTGCACCCAGGCGGATGAAATCTTCTGCGTCGGCGATGGTCTTAATGCCCCCGGCTGCCTTGATTTTGAGGTGTTTCGGACAATGTTTGGCAAACAGAGCGATGTCCTCTTTGGTTGCGCCGCCGGTGGAAAAACCCGTGGAGGTTTTAATATAGTCTGCCCCGCTTTCGCCTACGATGCGGCACATTTGAATTTTTTCTTCTTCTGTGAGCAGGCAGGTTTCGATAATGACTTTCAAAATTTTGTCCCCGCAAGCTGCTTTGATAGCTTTAATTTCTGCCAGTACCTCGTCGTATTGCATGGATCGAAGGGCACCTACGTGAATCACCATATCGATTTCGTCCGCGCCGTTCTCGATGGCGTCTTTGGTTTCAAAAACTTTTGTGGCCGTGGTGCTGTATCCGTTGGGAAAACCGATGACGGTGCAAATGGCCAGGCGATCCTTTACGTATTCTTTGGCTTGCTTCACAAAAGCTGCCGGAATACAAACGGAAGCCGTCTTATATTTCATACCGTCGTCGCAGATTGCCTGGATTTGCGGCCAAGTGGCGTCTTGCGCCAGCAACGTATGGTCTACTTTAGAAAGAATTTGATCGATATCCATCATAAAACTCCTTTTTGTTAATACCTTAATTGTACCACAATCGGGTAGGTTTTGGTACAGGTGTGAAATTTTCTTTCAGTACCCAAAAATTTGGTACAGTCAAAAAAATTTTTACCTGTACCCAAAATCTTAGAACCTGAAAGTCAACTTGAGCCATTTCTTGGCTGCATCCAGCCATTGATGTACGTACTCGGTGGTGGGGGAGGGGGTGTTGGTCATGTGATCGCAAGTGGAAAGCCCGTGGGCACCGTTTGGATAGACGTGAAGTTCAAAAGGTACCTTGTGCTTACTGCAGGCCGCTGCATAGAATAAACTGTTCTCCACGGGGACGCATGCATCTTCGGCTGTGTGCCAGATAAAGGCAGGCGGTGTGTTTCCCTTCACATTTCGGTCGCAGGAGAAATAATCAACTTCGGTGTCAGAAGGTTCATGCCCCAAAAGATTTATGAAAGAGCCTTGGTGATAATGACAGGGATCTGCCGTAATGACCGGGTAACACAGCAGGGAAGCATTCACCCCTTTACTTTCCGGGAATTGTGCTCGTACTTCTTTGCAGTCAAACATGGTGGAATAATGGGCTGCTAAATGACCGCCTGCGGAGAAGCCCATAATAGCAATCCGGTGGGTATCGCAATGCCAAACTGCCGCATTTTGGTAAATGAGTTCCATCACCGCCGCAACTTCCCGCAGTTGCGTAGGGAAACGGTGCGGCTGAGTGGAATAAGTAAGAATAAACACATTCATCCCCAATTCTAAAAATTTCAGGGCAATGGGCTCTGCTTCCCGTTCGCTGCACATAGCATAGCCGCCACCGGGACAAATCAACAGGCAAGGTCTCAGCTCATCTTGCCGTCCCATCTCGGCAAGATTATAGGGAAGGAAGGCTTCCAAGATGGGGTTCTTGCCGCCTTCTCCCAAGAAGGTAAAATGGTCTTTTAACGCAATTTTATAATATTCCATACAAAAACTCCTTTGTGAATGATGGGTTTATTTTATTGCGAAGCCTATGGAAAGTCAATTGTTAAAAAAATTTTTACAACCTAGTAGACGAATGCAAAAAAAAGATTTATAATGTATTTGTATGTTTTTACTAAAGATAAACGTGAGGAGAGGTACTGTATGCGAAAGTTATTCAATTTTCAGAATATTATTTTCATTGCGCTGGCGGTTTATTTAACTGTTTTGCTGTTTAATCAGCAGGGCACGCTGTCTGCGAAGATGGAACAGAATCAGGAATTGAAGCAACAGATTGCCAGCGCAGAAGCCCAACTTGAAGCACTTCAGGAAGAGGAGAAGCTGTTAGACACGGACGCATACATTGAACAGAAAGCAAGAGAAATCCTCGGCTATGTAAAGAGTAACGAAATCGTTTACATAAAGCATTAAGTTTGGGAGGCCGCACTTTAGTATGTCGGACATCAATGATATCGCAGTGGGTAAGGTAAATGCGATTATGCCTTTCGGGGCCTTTGTACAGTTGGAGGATGGCTCCTCCGGCCTGGTACATATTTCGGAAATCAGCGAAGAATTTGTAAAGAACGTAGGCGACTTGCTTCACACAGGACAAACGGTGAAGGTACTTTGTATGGGTACGGAACACGACGGCAAGAAGCGTCTCTCCATTAAGAAAGCCACTGCCATTTTAAAGGCACGGGGCGAGGAAGGCACCGTATTGGACGTTCCCGGTGAAGGTCGGAGAGAACAAGGTGGCTTCAAGAAACGGGAAAATGACCATAAACCGAAACGGGAGCGGGAGCGTACGCCGGCACCGAAGTTTAACGCCATGACACCGCCCCCTATGTTCGATGAACTGAAACCGGCGGAAAGCGAACATTTTGAGGACAAGCTTGCCCGCTTTATGAAAGCCAGCGACGAGCGGTTAATTGACTTGAAACGACAAACAGATAACAAGCGAGGCGGGGGATATGTCCGTCGAGGTTAATGGGGAGATTCAGACCGCCCAAGTTGAATTCAGTAAATTTTTAATGGCATCCTTGGTAAAGGATGCCTATTTTCAAATCGACCCCAAAACCGGTGCGTTGATTCGCCGGGACTTTGGGGCTGCCTCCGTTGCGTACCTTTTTTTGGAGGAGCAGCAAAACGAAGAGAAACTTTCTGACTTGTTTGAAACATTTACTGCCGGCGCAGCAGCGCAACCTAACAAGCAGGGCGTTGCCTATACCTTCTTATTGATCGGGGAAAAACCTTTTACCCAATCGCCCTATGCATCCCAATTAGAAGCGGCTCTTGCACAAACGGACGCCCACGGAGTATTGGCGGATATTGTGTGGATCAACGTCACGGACGGCACCGCTTTCGTGCTGGGCAATCGCACTCCGGGGGATAAGAAATTGGGACGCGTCCTGAAACAAACGCTCAAAACCTGGTGTCTTCCAAAAGATTCTAAAGAACAGGTCCAAACGGAATTGAAAGATTCTCTAAAAGCCCGCAGCGAGGCCCTTCGCCCCCGTATTCGACGCCGCGGTCCCAATCCCGTTCTTTTCCTGATTCTGATTAACGTTGCCTTGTTTGTGGGCGGCTGGATCTTAGAAGCCCGCACCGGCACGGACTGGTTTGTAGTGTGGGGGATTCAAGATAACGCGCTTATTTGGGCCGGAGAAATTTGGCGGCTGTTTACGTCCATGTTTCTCCACGCGGATCTTGCCCATTTAGGCGGCAATATGCTGTTTCTCTATATGTTGGGACGGTCTTTGTATCCCCATTACGGCAACGGCACTTTGTGGGGGATGTATTTGTTTTCCGGCTTGGTTGGAAACCTGGCGGGACTTTTCTTTACGGACTATTTATCCTTAGGTGCCTCCGGCGCGATTATGGGCTTGGGCGGCGTGCTGATTTACCGCATGATCTGGGGTAAAGAAGCAAAAGCCTTCTGGTATGGCGGAAATTTTGCATCCTTGGCCACTATGATCGGATATAATTTGATTTACGGCCTTTTTACTCCCGGAATTGACAACTACGGCCATTTCGGCGGTTTTCTCGGCGGCATATTGGTGGCAGCGCTGGTTGCTTGGCGGCAAAACCGAAAACATAGAACGCAATAGACATGCATATATTTAGACGAGTTTGGGTAAAGGCGTGAACCCCGTTGTCGTCTGAAAATATTTTACATAGAGCTTACAAGAAAGTTTTCCACGAAGGATTCAAAGGCAGTTTTACCGCCGGCGCACTGATTTTAATGGGTGCCGGTTTTGCTGTGCGTTTATTGGGATTTGTGAACCGGATTTATTTATCCAACTTGATCGGTGCGGAAGGCATGGGCCTGGTACAACTGGCAAATCCCGTGTACGCCCTGATTATTTTGACACTGACTTCCGGGGTATCCATTACGGTTTCCGGCATGACGGCAAGGGAGAAGGCGCGGGGCAATCCGGGAAGCGCGGTAAAAATTTGTAAAACAGCCTTTCTGCTTCTGCTGCTCATCGGCGGTCTTTGCGGCCTGGGTCTTTTCTTCTCCGCGGATTTTCTGTCGGTTTACGTACTTCGCGATTCCAGAACAAAATTGTCTTTAATGATGTTGGCGCCTTGCATTCCCGCCGTTGCGGCAGCATCCGCATTGAAAGGCTACTTCTACGGCATGTCTAAAATGACCCCTACCGCCTTGTCTCAAATTGTAGAACAGGTGGTGCGCATCGGTTGTATTTTCGCCCTTGCCTCCGTGATTGGAGGTAAAAATTTAGAATGGGCATGTGCCCTGGCGCTGATTTCTGCGGCGCTGGGTGAAACTGCCAATCTTTTGGTGGTCGCGGTTGCATTTTACCGGGAAACCCGCCATCCAGGTGGGGAACTTGCCGAATTTTCCAAACGCACTGCCGCCAAAGAAGTTTTGGCGGGCGCCGTACCGATTTCTCTCCACCGCTTCTTAGTCTCTATTTTGGGCATTGTGGAGTCGGTATTGCTGCCGGCAAGATTGCTTCAAGGCGGACTGAATTACACGGAAAGTATCGAAACGTTGGGACGAATTTCCGGTATGTGCATGCCCTTGATTGCTTTTCCTACGCTGGTGACGTCTGCCCTTGCCACCACGCTGGTGCCCGCCATCAGTCAGGCGGTGGCAAAAGAAAATTACAAACTGGCCAACCGGCGGATTTCCCGCAGTATTCGCCTGAGCTTTATGATGGGTTTTCTGTGCTTTGCCCTGTTCTATACCTTTGGCGGCCGCATTGCGGAAATTTGCTACGGGGACGGGGGCGTGGGTGTGCTGCTGGTGTCCCTTTCTCATTGCTGCATCTTAATGTACGTGCAGCAAACTATGAACGGCATTTTGAACGGCCTTGGCAAGCAGACGTATTCTTTGGTGAGTACCTTAATTGGCTACGGCATTCGCATCAGCGCCATTTGGTTTTTCGTGCCGATTTATGGGGTGTCCGCTTATATTTGGGGAGATTTAGCGGGTATGGCCATTATGGTGGTTATGAATTTGGTGTATATTGCCCGGTGTACTTCCATGCCTTTCGAATTGGGAAAATGGATTTTGTCTCCGGCTATGCCCGGCGTGGCTTTTGTGGTGGTGGGCAGGTTTTTGCTCCGTGTCACGCCTTTATGCGGTTCATTCCCCGGTTTTATTTGCGTCCTTGGCTTGTGCGGCTTAGCGGCTTTGGCGGTGTACGGTATGTTGGGTGCATTGGGTAAAAAGGCGTAAAATGGTGCGATTAGACTTTTCCCGACAATCGTGTTATACTACCTCTCGTTGTCTATCTTGAGGAGGAGAAAAATGTTAGAAGCCATCGATCTTGAATTACAATACGGCGGAAGAGTGTTGTTCCGTCACGGCGATATGAAATTTACCAACGGAAACTGCTACGGAATTATCGGTGCCAACGGTGCAGGTAAATCCACGCTGCTGAAAATTCTGTCCGGTGAAATGGAACCTACCGGCGGAAGAGTAGAGAAGACCCCGTCGGAGCGAATTTCCATTTTACGCCAGAACCATTTCGAATTCGATGAATACACCGCCCTTCGCACCGTACTGATGGGCAATAAAGAACTGTGCGATATCATGGACGAGAAGGAACGCCTCTATGCCAAAGCCGATATGACCGACGAAGAAGGTATGTACCTTTGCGAGTTGGAAACCAAATTTGCGGAGATGGACGGCTGGAGTGCAGAATCCGAGGCGGAAATCCTCCTGAACAACTTAGGCATTACCAACGAATATCACTATATGCTCATGAAAGAACTTACCAACGAAATGAAGGTGAAAGTCCTTTTGGCCCAGGCGCTGTTCGGCAACCCGGACATTTTAATGATGGACGAGCCTACCAACCACTTGGATCTGGAAACCGTGGCTTGGTTAGAGGAATTTTTGATTGAATTAGACAGCATCGTGTTGGTGGTATCCCACGACCGCCACTTCTTAAATAAAGTTTGCACCCACATTGTAGACGTGGATTTCGGTAAGATTACCATGATCGCCGGCAACTACGACTTTTGGTATGAATATACCCAAATCCGTCAAAGACAAATTCGCGACCAGAACAAAAAGAACGAGCAGAAAATTCGGGAATTACAGGAGTTTATTTCCCGTTTCTCCGCCAATGCTTCCAAATCCAAGCAGGCCACCAGCCGAAAGAAGACGCTGGAAACCATTAACATTGCGGAAATGCCCGTGTCTTCCAGAAAATTCCCGTATATTGCATTCAAACCCAATCGTGCCATCGGTAACGAAGTATTGCAGGTTACGGACCTTTGTATGACCGTGGGGGACCGAAAAGTGCTGGACAACGTCAGCTTCACCATTCGCCCGGGGGACAAAGTCGCTTTCGTGGGCGGCGACGCAGTAATTCGTGCAACCTTGTTTGGCATTTTAGCCGAAGAAATCCAACCCGACTCCGGCACCATTCGCTGGGGTGTGACCACTACCCGCACCTACGTGCCCTCGGATAATTCTGCGTACTTTGACGGCTGCGAGGACACTTTAACCGACTGGATTCGGAATTATTCCGATCTGACCTACGAAATGGACGTCAGAAGCTGGCTGGGCAGAATGCTTTTTGCAGGCGAAGAAGCTACCAAGAAGGCAAAAGTGCTTTCCGGCGGCGAGCGTGTGCGCTGTATGATGTGTAAAGCCATGCTGTCAGGTGCCAACGTCATTATGATGGACGAGCCTACCAACCACTTGGATCTGGAATCTATCGCCACCTTAAACGAAGGTTTGATGAAATTCACGGAAGTAGTACTGTTCTCTTCCCACGACCACCAGTTCGTGCAGACCGTGGCAAATCGCATTATTGACCTGACGCCCGGTGCCTTCTTCGACCGGCCCATTACCTTGGACGAGTACATCGAAATGCGCAAACCTACCGTGTAAGATTACAGGCATAAAAATCAACCTCCCTGCGTACACATTATGGTGGACAAGGGAGGTTTTTGTATGGTTTATATAATCGGAATTTTGTTTCTGGGGTGGTGCGTCTTTTGGGTGGCGTACTGTAAAATAAAATTCTACCCAAAACAAATGACAAGCGTTAAAACTTTACAGGAGCAATCCGGCGGCGTTGTCCCACAAAATCCGGCGGCGTTCTTCGTCTGTAAGGCCCAGTGCGTTGAAACGTGCCCATTCCGAAACGTGGTTCCACATGGGGGAGTCTGTGCCGAAGAAAACCCGGTCTGTGCCGTGGCTACGGATGATAGAGAGGGCTCTTTCGCTGTCCATGAAGGGGAGGGCGCTGCTGGTGTCGATGAAGACGCGGGGATGCCCGAAATAAACCTTAGCGTCGTCCCAACAGTGGTATCCGCCCAAGTGGGCTGCGATGACGATCAAATTGGGGAAACGGTCCAAAATCCGCAGGAGCCTGGTGGGGTGTGAAAAATCATACCGGTCGTCTCCCGTGTGGAACAAAATGGGAAAACGTCCTTCCGCTGCTTCGTAAATGGGGTACGCTTTCTCGTCGTCAATGTTGAATTTCTGAAAATCCGGATGCAGTTTAATGCCTTTCAGCCCTAAACTTGCCATGCGGTCTACTTCTTTATGGATTTCTTCGTACTCCGGATGCAGGGAACCGAAACCCACGAATTCCGGGTGCTTGGCAGCCTCTCCGGCTACGAAATTATTGATAGACTCCACTTGGTGGGCTGTGGTTGCGGTAGAACATACCAAATAGCGGGATACCCCGATCTTCTTACCGTCCTCTAACAGGTGCTCCGACGTGCCGTGCAGCTCCATGGAAATATCGTAAAATGTCCCAATGGCGTCTACCGCTTTATCTGCAATCTTCTCCGGAAAAATATGTGTGTGCATATTGAAAATTTGCTCTTGCATCATGCTCCCGTCCTTTCAACTTTTGCAGTATAGCAAAATTTTTGTCCTTCGTAAAGTGAAAAGCATAGGATAAATAGTAAGAAAATAAAGGTGTGAAGACCATGCGAAGACGTTATGGAAGAATGAACGGGAGAATGAACAGAAATCCGGGGCTTGTGCGTAAAATAGCGCCCTCCGTCCCTGTGAAAAATCGTTCCGATCACGGCTATATTCCCAACGTAAAGCCGTTTATGCAAAGCAGCGGCTATACGGAAGGCTTGGAAGAAATTCTGGCAGAAATTGACCGGCTGCAGGTCGGTTCAAATTTCTATTATGAGCAGGGAGATTTATGGCGGAAAAAGCCGTAATTTGCCTTGCCTTTTCCCGGGAAGTCGTGTATACTTATAAAGTAGGTTTATTGTGGCGAATTGTAAGGATTTCCGGGGTTTGTATGCTGAGTAATTTTGTTAAGACACAATTAGATAATTTGGCAGGTTTGGTGGGCGGTCTGTTTGGTATGGTCAATGAGTCCGGACAGATTTTGTACTGCGCCGGCGGAGAGATTCCCGAAACGGACAGTTTGTTCAAAGGCTATTTGGGCAATCCCGGCGATTTGTTTGCCGGACCTTATTTCTGCTTGAACGATTACATTTTCTGTCCCGTGGAGATTCAGGGAGAGGATTCCGTATTCCTTTTCACCCATCTTCCGGAAGCGGCCCGGAGCGAGGCAGACAAAGTGGCTTGCGCGAAACTGTTATCCGTTGCGGCGTACGCCCTCGCTGACCAGGAAATTCGTCACGCACGAAAGTTGTCGGATTTATTCAGACGGCTGATTACCGATAACCGCAAGGGGATCTTGCGTAGTGAGATTGAAGAAATTTGCGGAACGGAGATTGCCAAAGCCACCGCTTTGAAGCTTCTCCTGATTACCCCAAATTCGGAACTTTCTATTGCGGAGAAAGAAGTGCTGGCTTCCGTTGTACAGCATATCTTCCCGCCGGAGCAGGGTTGCCTTTGCGTACAGGCAGAAGGCTCCCGTCAAATTGTGATTTGTCCCGTTGACAGCGAATTGGGCGGGCAAATTGAAACGTACGCCGCAACGCTTTGCGATACCATTATGGCAGAAGCTATGGTGCTGGCACGGGTTTCTTTAAGCGGCGTATTTGGTGACATCAGCGACGTGGGCACCGCGTTCCAACAAGCAGAGCGGGCGCGGATGATCGGAGAGACTTTTGATTTAACGGACAAGTACTATGATTACAACACGTTGGGATTAGAGAAGTTCGTGTTCTCTTTCCCCACGCAGGCGTGCGTGGAGTACGTGCGGGAAACCTTTGGCGCAAACTTTCTGCAGGAGCGTTCCGCTCCGGAATTGTTGCTTACAGTGAAGACCTTTCTGGATTGCAACCAGAATGGCAGCGAAGCGGCCCGCGTGCTTTACATTCACCGAAACACCATGATGTACCGTTTAGAGAAATTTAACCGGCTGACGGGTTTGGATTGTGCCCAGTTTAATACAGGCCTTCGTATCCGTCTTGCCATGATGATTCTGCAGTATTTGGACAAGAAGGATCCGAATCTGCTGCGCACGCAGAAATAACAAAAGATAAAGTTTGGGAGATAGGGCAATGGCATTGGATTTTCAAAAGCAAAAAACGATGATATGGTTTGATCGGGTACAGAAGACGTATCCCAACGGTGTAGAAGCAATTCGGAACCTTGATTTCCGCATTGCGGAAGGGGAGTTTGTATTCCTTATGGGTGCTTCCGGTGCCGGCAAGTCTACGCTGATCAAACTTCTGATGAAAGAAGAAGAACCCAGTCAAGGGCGCATTTTTGTAAACGGTCGTACCCTTTCCAAAATTCGCCGCAGTGCCATTCAAAAATATAGAAGAAATATTGGCGTGGTTTTCCAGGATTTTCGCTTGTTAGAGCGCAAGACTGTATTTGAGAACGTTGCCTTTGCTATGGAAATATTAGGCGCTTCCAGAAGCGAAATTGAAGAGCGTGTGGGTCTTGTGTTGGAATTGATGGGTTTGACAGCCAAGAAAGACGAGTATCCTACCCATTTGTCCGGCGGAGAGCAGCAACGCGTAGCTCTGGCCCGGGCAATTATCAATACGCCGAAGATTCTGATTGCCGACGAGCCTACGGGAAATTTGGACCCGGAGAATGCGGAGCAAATTATGCAGTTACTTTTGCGCATTAACGAAAGAGGCACCACGGTGTTGGTGGCCACTCACGCCCAGCACATGGTACAGGAACTTGGAAAACGCGTGATTTACTTGGATCACGGTGTGGTCGGGCAAGATGGTATTGTTCAATCCGAACCGGAAACGCTGATGGTAAGCGAGGTGGACGACGATGAGGAGTAAACTTCGTGGTGTTCAGTATATTTTGAAACAGAGTATTGTGAATTTGGCTCGGAACTGGTATATGTTGCTGGCTTCTGTGTTTGTTTTGTTTGCGTCTTTGTTTATTATGGGCTCACTGGGATTGGCCTCTGTGAACGTACAGCACATCTTGGACGAACAAGCCGGTCGCCCGGAAATGGAAATCAGTTGTTTTACGACGGTTACGGAGGACGCCGCCGATTTGATTGAAAAGACGATTTTGGAAGACCCGCGCATTCGCACGTGTACCCGTGTCAGCCGAGAAGAGAATCTGAAGAAATTGACGGACTGGCTGGCAGAAATCGGGATGAGCGAAATTGAGTATCCTACGGAAGACAGCAGTTACACCCGCGTTTCATTTAACGTCAGTTTGAAGGACAAAGCGGACGTGGAAGCCTTTGAGGCGGATATGCGGAAAGTTTCCGGCATTGAAGAAGTTGAGAGTAATCAATCTGTACGGAAATATTTTACCGGTCTTCGGAACGGTGTGCGTACCGGTACGTACGTGAGCTTGGTTGTGTTGGGACTTCTGTCCATTTTACTGATGCTCAACACCATCCGTCTTACGGTATTTGCCCGGAAGAAAGAATTGCGGATTATGAAATACGTAGGTGCTTCCCATGCTTATATGCGCGGTCCCTTTATCGTAGAGGGAATTGTAATCGGCTTATTGGGCTCGATTCTCTCCTTTTTGGCAGTGCGTGGTGCCTATACGTATCTGTGGAGCTATTTGGCCCACTCTGCTACGTCCATTCAAGACGTCATTTCCCTGATTCCTTTTGAGGATCTTGGACTTGGCCTGTTTGGCTTATTTATCTTAGGCGGTGTGGTGACCGGCCTTTCCGCCAGCATGCTGGCCATTAAACGGTATATTAAGGTTTGAGCATAGAGAAGGAGTGTAGGGAAGATGAAATTGCCTTTCAAATTGCCTTTAAAGAAAAAGAACCAAGATTCCGACGGAGAACAGAAAGAAGTTTGTTTGCCGTCCTGGTCTCTCAAGAGCCGTATTCAGTTAAACGGCGGCATTATGCTGTTGTTTGCAGGACTGATCATTTTAATTTGCGTTTGTACCAGTTTCTTTGTGGCTTCCAGAATCTATTCTGCCCAATTGAAGAAACACATGGCCAACAAGGTTGTGTTCAATACGGAGACCACGGAGTCTTTCCAAGTGGCGAAGCTGCAGGACGTGGTGGACTTCATCGAAAGCAAATTCGGCTTGGATTACGATATGAATCAGTTGATTGAAGGTGCCATTAAGGGGATGATGGATGCCCTGGAAGATCCCTATTCCTACTACATTGAACCCGGCGCATACGACGATTACCAATCGTCGATCAGCGGTGTCTACCAAGGTATTGGTATTGAATACAAGATTACAGAACAGGGATATGAGATTCTTAAAGTATACAAAGATACGCCGGCAGCCAGTATGGGTTTGATCGTAGGCGAAATTATTACCCAAATCGACGATATTGACGTAGATGCTCTGTCTGATGAAGAAGTAGACGGGAAACTCAGCACCGTTGACAACGAAGTGACGCTGACGGTGCAGGACGAAACGGGTACTGCCCGCAAAGTACTGGTTACGGTGCAGCAAATTGCCCAAACCTCGGTTTACTACCGGGATTTGGAAGGCGGTATTCGCTATATTCGCATTGAGAAATTTGATGACGATACCGGTATGGAATTTGAATACGTGCTGCAGCAAACCGATAAGACCGCAGTAAAGGGCTTGATTATTGACCTTCGAGGCAATCGGGGCGGTTACGAGCGGGAAGCTTCCAAAGTGGCTGACTTAATTTTGGGAGAGGGTCTTGTGGCGTATGCCCAGGATCGAAACGGAAAACGAATTACAGAAATTAAATCCGATGCCGACGCAGTGGATTTCCCCATTGTGATGTTGGCAGACGGCGGCTCTGCCAGCGCTTCCGAGTTGGTGCTGGGTGCGTTCCGGGATTTTGAACGGGGCACGATTGTAGGTACGAAGACGTACGGCAAAGCATTAGGTCAGTTGAGCCGGTCTTATGCAGAAGACGGAAGCGGTATTGTGTTGACTGTATCGCGGTATTTTACCCCTTCCGGCGAATGCATCCACGGCGTAGGCATTACCCCGGACGTGGCTGTGGAGCCCAGTGAAACGTATATCGGCAAACTGCCTGAAGAAATTCCGGAGGGCAGCGACGTGCAACTGAAGAAAGCCCTTGAGGAAATGGCAAAGTTGATTGAGGCGTAAGTATGTACGAAGGTCTTTCTTGCTTCTATGACGCCATGACGGAAGATATTGATTACCGGCGTCTTTCCCGTTTTGTGGACCGTACCGTTTCTCGCTCCAAGGCTTATAAGGCCTACAAGAAGCGGGGCGAAACGCCCATTTTGTTGGATGCGGCTTGCGGCACGGGAAGCACCATTTCTTATCTCGTTCAAAGCGGATACGATTGCATTGGTTTGGATATTTCCGATGAAATGCTGGACCAAGCGAAGTGTAACGTACCGGATTCCCGGGTTTTGTGGATTTGCCAAGATATGTGTAAGATGGATTTGTTTGGCTCTGTGACCGGTATTTGCTGCCTGACGGATTCCGTCAATCACGTGCTTTCGGAGCGGGCACTTCAAGGTTTTCTGAACCGCGCTCACAACTTCTTGGATCCCGGCGGAGTGTTGTTGTTTGACGTGCTGACGGAAGCACATTTTACCCGGCAAGGGACGCAAATGCACTGCTTTGCGGATTATGAAACCATCAGTTGTTTCTGGACGGGTACGTACGATCCTGCCAAGCGGCGCTGCACCTACGATATATCCTGTTTTATTCAAGAGGAAGACGGACGTTATACCCGCACGGACGATCGGGTAGTGGAGCGCGTGTGGCTTCCGGAGGAACTTGGGAAAATGCTGGAAAATGCCGGTTTTGCGAAGGTTCGCGTGCTTTCGGGACAGGATGTTCCCGTGGGTAGAACGGGGCAAAACCGTTTGTATTACATTTGTGAGAAGGATTGAGGAATATGAAAGATTTATATAATCAAGATTATATGGTGACCGGTATTTGTGCCGACGGCTATGCCCGTGTGATCGGTGCATCTACCCGAAATTTGACCCAAAAGATGTTGGATATACATAACACGTCTCCCGTGGCTTCTGCGGCCCTTGGACGGTTACTGACCGGTGCAGTGCTGATGTCCAATCAACTGAAGAACGATACGGACAGCATTACTTTACAGGTCAAATGCCAAGGTCCTATCGGCGGCTTGATCGCCGTCTCCGATGCCCACGGAAACGTGCGTGGCTATTGCCAAAATCCTCACGTGGACTTGCCTTTGCGCGCGTCGGACGGCAAATTAGACGTGAGCGGCGCCGTAGGTGTCGGTGTCTTGAACGTGATGAAGGATTTAGGCATGAAGGAGCCCTACAACGGCACTGTAGAGTTGCTTTCCGGTGAGATTGCAGAGGATTTGTCCTATTATTTGATTTCCTCTGAACAAGTGCCTTCCGTGGTGGCATTGGGCGTTTTGGTGATGCCCTCTGAAACTGCGGCTTGCGGCTACGAAATTGCCGCGGCCGGCGGATATATGATTCAGTTGATGCCCGGAGCACCGGAATCTTTAATTGACGCATTGGAACAACGCGTGGCAGGGTTCCTGCCGGTTACCGTGATGTTAAATGCCGGTGCAACCATTACCGAAGTGTGTGAAGATTTGCTTCGGGGCTTAGATTTCCAGGTGCAGCAGGAAGTTCCCTGCGGATACAACTGTAATTGCTCCAAAGAACGTATGGAGAAAGCGTTGATCAGTATTGGCAAGACGGAATTACAGGCCATTGCGGATGAAGACCACGGCGCAGAGATCGTTTGCCATTTCTGTAACACACGGTATCGGTTTAGCGAAGAAGAACTGCGGAAGATGTTGGAATGAAATATGTTTTTTTCGATATTGAATGCGCCAACTGTTTTGACGGCGTAGGAAAGATTTGTGAATTTGGCTGCGTCATCACGGACGAAGCCTTTTCCGTTTTAGAAGAACGAAGTCTCAAAATCAATCCCCGTGCGCCTTTTGATAAGAAAGGGTTTGGCATGGGCGGCATTCATTTGGAACATCCTTTTGCATTTTACAAAACCCAACCGGACTTTTCCCATTTCTACCCGCAGATTCGGGATTTGCTGGAAAATCCCACGTGCCTGGTCATCGGACACGGTACGGAGAACGATGTGCGCTTCCTGCTGAATGAATGTGCCCGGTATGATTTACCGCCCATGGATTTCAAATTCTACGATACCTGTGAGCTGGCGAAGGTCATTTACGGTCGCACGGAGAAACTGAATTTGAAAGCCTTGTACGGAGAGTTTTGCGCGCACGAAGACGTGGAGCAAAATCATCGCAGTCTGGAAGACGCGTATATGACCCGGGATGTGGCAAAATTCTATGCCAAAGATTTGGGGAAGAAATTTTCCAAAATCGTGGCATCCTACCCGCAAGCTACCGGGGAGTGTTTTGCCGGTCGCATGATGAAAGGCGGTGTGCCGGCCCTGCAGTACGCCCACACCAATCACTTGAATAAAAAGAATCGCCAACTGGTGCGTACCTTTATGCAGGAGGAAATGGCATACAAACGAACGCAGACGTTCGTGCTGCCTACGGAATACGAGAATGATCATTTTTCAGAGCTGATGGTGATCTTACACCGTATGAAAGAGAAGAAACTGTCCTTCTCTTTTAACCTGTGGCGCAACTGTATTTACGTAACGGGGGACGGGGGCAACCACAAACTGGACCAGTACCGCCAATATTTGAAAGAAAAACATTTGCGGGAGAACGTAAAATGCATTTCGATGTCTGCCTTTCTAGCGGAACTGGATCTGCCCCCGGAAGATTTGATTATATCGCCTCAAGACTTGGAGCGGATGATCGGCAATATGCAGTGCAACCGGGACTGGTACACCCGTTATTTGCGAAGGGAACAACCGGAAAAGCGCCCCGAAATCTCGGCAAAATTCCGCATAAAAAATTTTTTTAAAAAATTTGAAAAAAGGTATTGACAACCGAGCCAAAGTTTTGTATACTAACCCTCGCCGCTTGAGAAAAGGCGGCAAGCGTAAGTGGTCGTGGGAGTTTAGCTCAGCTGGGAGAGCATCTGCCTTACAAGCAGGGGGTCACAGGTTCGATCCCTGTAACTCCCACCACTTTTTTTGGCCCGGTAGTTCAGTTGGTTAGAACGCTAGCCTGTCACGCGAGAGGTCGAGGGTTCGAGCCCCTTCCGGGTCGCCATTTTTCAGAGACTTTTGGGGAATTAAAAACTCTGAAGTCG
>JAGBGO010000049.1 GCA_017935905.1 Clostridia bacterium
AATCAAAAGAGATGGTGTGGAAGCTGCGGAAATTCAAGCGGCAGAGATTCTGAAAGCTGCACAAGCGCAAGCAGATCAAATGATTTCGGAGGCACAGGCACAAGCCGATGCCATTTTACGAAATGCCAGGAAAGAAACGGAACAAATGACGAAGTCCGGCGAGGAGGCGATTCGCCAAGCCGGGCGTAATTTGCTGATTTCTTTTAGAGAAAGTGTGGTAAGAGAACTTCAAACCATTACGAAAGACAACGTAAGTGGAGTGTATTCTTCTGAGGATTTTGCGAAGCTTATTGTCCGTGGCGTGGAAGGTTGGGTTAGCCAGCCGGATGCGGGAGATATCTCTGTGATTTTAAACAGTAAAGACTTAATGCGGTTAGAAGAAACTTTACTTGCCGAGTTTAGAAACAGAATGCTTACAGGTGTTACGTTAAGCGCCAGTGATCATTTTGATGGCGGATTCCGAATTTCCATCCAAAATGGCAGTGCTTATTATGACTACACCACGGAAGCCGTGGTAGATATGTTGTCCAACTATCTTAGCCCAAGGATTACGAAACTACTGAAAGAGGCGTAAGGATTATGGCTGAATATTATTTAATTGCTCAGTTGCCCTCTTTAGACGGTAGTAACGAAAGCACGCCAATCCCCATTACAGAAGAACGCTTTCTGGAATTATGCAACGATTTTCTGGGAAGAAGGACACTGCGCATCCTAAAGCAATTAACGCTTGTTCCGTCGCGCGCACCTGAGAAAACCGGGTCTCTCTTGGTGGACACCTGGAACGACGTGGAACGGAAATTGCGGCTTGCTCTGGGGCGTATTCGGGCCGAAAAAATGAAGAAACCTTTTGAAAAAAACGATTTACTGTTCTCGCCTCAGATACTGGCGGTGGCAAGTGCTGCAGCGAAAATGGAAAGTCCTATGGCGGCGGAAAAAATTCTTTTTGATTACCGTCTGGAATTTCTGGAAACTCTGCGACCGATGGATGCTTTCTCCGAGGAGTATCTCTTTTATTACGGAATTAAATTAAAATTACTTTTACACATTAAACAGTTTGATGTAAAGCGCGGAGAAACTGCATATAGAAATCTTTATAACACCATTTTAAATGGAGATAGGTTGGAGGTTGTATCATGACCGATCATACAGGAAAAGTAGTCAGCGTAAACGGAAATTTGGTGTCAGTTGCATTTGAAGGCAACGTTTCGATGAATGAAATCTGTTTTGTGAAAGTGGGAGAAGCCACACTCAAAAGCGAGGTTATCCGTATACGAGGCAACGTGGCACAAATACAGGTCTATGAAATGACTGACGGTATCCGATGCGGAGACGAAGTGGCTTTTACAGGAGAGATGTTGTCTGCCGAGTTAGGTCCCGGTTTGTTGGGACAAATTTATGACGGACTTCAAAATCCGCTGCCGAAATTAGCAGAGCAGGCGGGATGGTTCTTGGAACGGGGAATCTACGTAGACGGACTGAATCGTGAAAAAAAGTGGGCGTTTACACCCACTGCACGCGTAGGAGATGTCGTCCGAGCAGGAGCGTACATCGGAACCGTTCCGGAAGGACCTTTTACCCATAAAATTTTTGTGCCGTTCTATTTGATGGGCAGCTATACCGTGCAATCCATTGCCGAGAAAGGTGAATATACCGTAAAGGAACAAATTGCGGTAATTGCCGATGAACGGGGACGGGAAATTTCGATCTCTATGTCCTTCAAATGGCCGGTGAAACGCGCGATTCAATGTTACAGTGAAAGATTGGCGCCTGTTGAAACGATGGAAACCAAAGTGCGCCTGATCGACTCTTTCTTCCCTGTGGCAAAGGGCGGAACTTATTGTACGCCCGGACCGTTCGGCGCAGGTAAGACGGTGTTGCAGCACACGACCTCAAAGAATGCAGACGTGGATATTGTAATTATTGCTGCTTGCGGCGAGCGCGCCGGGGAAGTGGTTGAAACGATTACTGAATTTCCGGAGTTGAAAGACCCCAGAACCGGTCGTTCTTTGATGGAACGAACCATTATCATCTGTAATACGTCTTCTATGCCGGTTGCCTCCCGTGAAGCATCCGTTTACACTTCCGTTACCCTTGCAGAATATTATCGCCAAATGGGCTTGAACGTTCTGCTTCTGGCCGATTCTACTTCCCGTTGGGCACAAGCCCTTCGTGAAATGTCCGGCAGACTGGAAGAAATTCCGGGGGAAGAAGCTTTCCCCGCTTATTTGGAATCCTACATTGCAGCATTTTACGAAAGAGCCGGTTACGTTCGCTTGCCGGACGGCACCACCGGTTCTGTAACCATCGGCGGTACCGTTTCTCCTGCCGGCGGTAATTTTGAAGAACCGGTTACACAGGCGACTTTGAAAGTGGTTGGCGCATTCCACGGGCTTTCCCGTGAACGCTCGGATGCGAGAAAATATCCTGCTATCGATCCTCTTATTTCCTGGTCGAAATATAAAAGCGTGATTGACCGTACAAAGTCGGAGTTTTGTAAAAATATGCTGCTTCACGGCAATGAAATCAGCTCCATGATGAAAGTTGTGGGAGAAGAAGGGACCACGCTTTCCGATTATATTATTTATCTGAAATCAGAGATGTTGGATGGGGTTTACTTACAACAAAACTCCTTTGATTCCATTGAGGCTAACTGCGGCACCTCCCGTCAGCGGTACGTTACCGATAAACTGATCCGCATTCTGGGTAGTGATTACGAGGTGGAAAGCAAGGATGAGGCGCGTAGCTTCTTTAACCGGATGCGCCAGCGATTTATTGACTGGAACTATACGGAATTTGAAAGCAGCGCTTTTGCGCAGGCAGAAACTGAAATTGATAGGCTTTACGAGGAAGGTGGGGGGAAGATCTCCCCACAAGCGGAGCATTTATTAAAGGACGGTGACCGGGTATGAACAAAGTGTATAATCGAATCGAATCTATCGTGGGAAATGTGATTACCGTCCGAGCAAGCGACGTTCAGTATAAAGAATTGGCGCAAATACATACCCGTTTTGGCAAATCACTGGCACAGGTTAATAAGATTGAGGGAGAGGTTGTCTCTTTGCAGGTTTTTGCCGGCGGTCAGGGAATTTCTACCGGGGATGAGGTTCGTTTCTTAGGACACGAAATGCGCATATCGTTTAGCGAAGATTTGCTGGGACGCATCTTTAACGGATCCGGCGAGCCGAGAGACAACGGTCCGGCACTTACGGACAATATGAAGGCGATCGGAGGTCCTTCCGTGAATCCCACCAAACGAATTCTTGCCAATCGAATGATGAGAACCAATATTCCTATGATTGACATGTTTAATACGTTGGTGGTATCGCAAAAATTACCGATTTTCTCTATTTCCGGAGAACCGTACAACCAACTGCTTGCCCGTATCGCCATGCAGGCGGAAGCGGATGTCATTGTGCTTGGTGGGATGGGGTTAAAATACGATGATTTTCTGTATTTTAAGGATGCCCTTTCTAAAGGCGGCGCTTTGAGTAAAACGGTTATGTTTATTCATACCGCTTCTGATCCTACGGTTGAATGTATGATGATTCCCGATATGGTATTGGCTGTAGCAGAGCAGTTTGCACTTCAAAATAAAGACGTATTGGTACTGCTTACCGATATGACCAACTTTGCCGATGCCATGAAAGAAATCGCGATTACTCAAGAACAGGTACCTTCTAACCGAGGATATCCTGGTGACCTGTATTCTCAGCTTGCTTCCCGTTATGAAAAAGCAGTTGACTTTGATAATTCAGGTTCTGTTACCG
This sequence comes from Clostridia bacterium, assembly GCA_017935905.1. GTDB lineage: Bacteria > Bacillota > Clostridia > UBA1212 > UBA1255 > RGIG9099. The sequence goes on from JAGBGO010000049.1 coordinate 3,768, forward strand.
TTCTGGCTGTTACTACAATGCCAG